>NZ_JAHPRP010000009.1:0-146382 GCF_025513915.1 Acinetobacter sp. WU_MDCI_Abxb74 | reverse complement strand
GGTGGGCGCTGACGGGATCGAACCGCCGACATTCTGCTTGTAAGGCAGACGCTCTACCAACTGAGCTAAGCGCCCTTTAACGTCTTCATCGTTTGTGAGGTGCATTATAGAGAATCTTTAACAGGTGTCAAACGCTTTTCGACTTCTTTTTAAAAAAATGCGAATGAATGATTAAAAATAAGTCATTATTAAGTAAAAAACAATTTTTTGTATTTTATTTAAACACTTATTTCAATATTTTCTGCGTTTGCACACCTCATCAAGAATATCTAAAACTCACATTCAGGTTAAAGATTGTTCAGACAAATAAACTAATGCATCTTCAGCCACTAAATCAAATAGCTCAATGATTTCTTCATTACGCATTCGAATACACCCATGTGACATTGGCACCCCCATTGGCTGCGTGTCTGGAGTTCCATGAATGTAGATATAACGTTGCATAGTGTCGTAGCCTTCCCCTTTATTAAACCCAGTCTCTAGACCATCTAACCAGAGAATACGAGAAAGTATCCAGTCTCGCTCAGGATATTGCGCAGCTAACTCAGTGCTATAAACCTCCCCTGTTGGCTTACGCGCGATAAAAACTGCATTTCGGGGAGACTCTGCACCAATTTTCTTTGCCACTCTATGCCACCCACGTGGTGTTCTACCCGTGTTTTCCTGCTCACCGATTCCATTCTTTCCTGTAGAGATAACATAAAACTTATTATGTTTAGGCAAAGTTAATGTTTGATTTGCTAAATCGATGAGAACATCTGCATCTTCGAGTTTAAATTGAGACATTGAACTCATTCTCTTATATCAACTCAAATACATTGAGTTTAAGTAAAAAATTATTGTAAGGACTTCTCTTGCAGTGAAAATAAAAGATTATCAATCTTCTTCTATCTACGCGCAGTTTCACTGCTTGTCTTGCACCAAAATAAAAGATTATTAATCTTTTATTTTGGCTCAGGGCGTAGCCATAACCAAACTGCAACGATGAACATAGTAATATCAGTAAAAGCCTTGACAAAAAGTGGCGCTGAAGTAAATAGCATTATAATTCCGCTAATTGCCATCATTATGCTTGCAATCCACTTCGCTTTACGAGGTACTGTGCCATTGGCTCGCCAATTACGTAATGTTGGTCCATATTTAGGGTGATTTAACAACCAATTATCCATTTGTGGCCAGCCTTTTGAAGCAGCCCAAGTAGCCAGAATCAAAAACACTGTGGTCGGCATACCTGGTAAAATTGCTCCAATAATGCCTAGCGTGATAAAAATCACGACTAAAGTGCGCCAGAACAATGTTCGCATATATAAACCTTAACCTGCTGTTAGCGTTAGTATAAAGTGTTTTTCTAATATTTTTTGTTGATCCGTTATGAAATTAGGATGAATTACTTCGAGTATTAAATGTATGAATATTGCCTCAGTTAAAACGTCCTATTTCGAACCATGGCTTCAATTTCAACATCCTATCGTTCGACAGCTTGCATTTTGTATTGCTAGTCCAAATTTACTTTACCAACTACCAAAAAGTTTATGTATACAACATCGCTTTAAGCTACATCCAAGTGAGTTTTGGGAAGTTCATTTTCAAAACTATTTACCGCGTTTAATAGAACTCGATCAGTCACCTGAGCCTTTAATTCAGTTTTTATCTCAGCTTAAAAGTACACGCCTAGGTTTACGTTTTGAACATCTACTTTGGTTTTGGTTGCAAGAGGATCAGTATCATCCCTATGAATTATTGGGACATAGTATTCAAAAAATTGAGGGGGCAAAAACCTTAGGCGAACTGGATTTTTTAATTTTAAATAAAGAAACTCAAAAAATTGAACATTGGGAGGTCGCCTTAAAATATTATCTGGGTGAAGCAGATTTACATTTAGAACAATGGATTGGCCTAAACCGTCAGGATACTTTAAGCAAAAAGCTTTATCACTTTACCAACAAACAATTTCAGTTTCCTGAAGCCTTAAACTTCGAAATTCAACAACGTTTTGCTGTTTTAAAGGGACAACTTTATCTTCCTTTGGATTTAAATTTGCAGCAGCCCCTACCTGACTGGATAAATTTAAAGCGTCGTTTGGGATATTGGGGCACAACAATTCCTCATTCTTCTTTTTATCGATTAGAAAGACATGAATGGCTGTGTCCAAATAAACAACCTAGTTCAGGTCCGGCACATTGGTGGACAGACGGTTTATATTGTAAAAATGGTCAGGAGGCTCTGTTTTATATGTTTAGACACCCTTCATACTTAAAATTTAAGTCCAACACGCAGAAATTTAAATAATTAACAAGAACTTTAAGATTCTAGAAACATTTTATAACGTTTTTACTATTAAACAGTCATGTTTCTTTTTCCGTTTGTTTTTTAATCTAAATTTACTTCATTATTAAATTTAAACGGAGAAAATGATGAAAAAAGTTTTAGCTGCTTCTGTCATGATTGCTGTTGTTTTAACAGGCTGTAATACGTTTAAGGGTTTTGGTAAAGATGTTTCTAAAGCAGGTGATGCTGTAACGAATACTGCTGAAAAAACACAAGATAAAATGTAAGTTAGAGTTATCACTGAAAAACCTTATCGCTCTGATAAGGTTTTTTTATTTTTACGTACCCATCACGTAGAGATTCGCCTATTATATCGGACTATATTTCACCTGATCAGTACACAATTTCCGGTATGAACCATTCAGATACTCTCTCGCTTAGCCTAGAACTTTTACAGCAACCTTCTGTTACTCCAATTGATCACACTTGCCAGACCATCATGGCAGACCGTTTAAGCCAAGTTGGTTTTCATATTGAACCAATGCGTTTTGGTGAGGTAGATAATCTATGGGCACGTCGTGGAACTGAAGAACCTGTATTTTGTTTTGCAGGTCATACTGATGTCGTCCCAACAGGTAAATTAGAAGCGTGGAATTCGGACCCATTTGCACCTGAAATCCGTGATGGAAAATTATATGGTCGTGGTTCGGCAGATATGAAGACAGCTTTGGCAGCTATGGTTGTCGCATCTGAGCGTTTTGTAGCAAAACATCCAGACCATAAAGGATCTATTGCATTTCTGATTACTTCTGATGAAGAAGGTCCTGCGGTTAACGGTACGGTCAAGGTTATTGAGACTCTTGAAGAACGTAACGAAAAAATTAAATGGTGTCTGGTAGGTGAACCCTCAAGTACTCATAAATTAGGTGATATTGTTAAAAATGGGCGCCGTGGTTCACTTAATGCAGTATTAAAAGTCCAAGGTAAACAAGGCCATGTGGCCTATCCACATTTAGCACTAAACCCAATTCATGAAGCATCACCTGCTTTAACAGAGCTATGCCAAAGTGTTTGGGATAATGGAAATGAATATTTCCCGGCAACATCATTTCAGATTTCAAATATTCATTCCGGAACGGGTGCAACCAACGTCATTCCAGGTACTTTAGAAGTTACTTTTAACTTCCGCTATTCAACAGAAGTGACTGCTGAACAGCTTAAACAACGTGTTCATGAGATTTTAGATAAACACGGTTTACAGTATGAAATCGTTTGGAATCTCTCTGGTTTACCTTTCCTGACTCCAGTTGGTGAACTGGTTAATGCGGCTCAAACTGCTATTTTAAATGTAACTGGCACTGAAACCGAGCTTTCAACAAGTGGTGGTACTTCTGACGGACGTTTTATCGCTCCAACAGGCGCACAGGTTTTAGAATTAGGCGTTCTTAACGCAACAATTCATCAAATTAATGAACATGTTGACGTACATGACCTCGATCCACTGACTGATATTTATGAGCAAATTTTAGAAAATTTATTAGCTAAATAAAAATTAAAAAGGAACTCACAATGAGTTCCTTTTTTTATAGATGAAGCGAATTTTGGATATATTGCAAATTAGGAACGTGGTAGCGTTGATTCTCCATACGCACATATTTAAATACAGTTGGATGCTGTAAAGAGTCCTGTATATCTTCGTTTTCATCTACGACTTCAGAAATACGCAGACGAACTGAAACTGGCATCGATTTACATATGAGTGCAAAACGTTGGCTGATATCTTCACTTTCAATAACTAATGCCACCGCTCGCGAATCAATTTCATTATGCACTGTATAGACTGGAAGTTTTACATCATGCCATTCAATATGCTTGATACCATTTTTAACGTCCATAGCTGATAACACTATGTTTTGTGGCAATAGCATCGGCACTTGCTGATCGCATTCAATAATATATGCATCAATAAAACCAGTTGAAACAGTAATTAAATGTTGAAGTTCTTGCTGATCCATTTCGCTAATTAATGATGTACTGATATGACTATCCACTAGGCAAGTTCCTCTTCACGTGTCATGAAAAAAGCATCAATATTGTGAAGTAAGTCTTCTTCTTGGAAAGGTTTACCCATGTATTGGTTAACCCCTAAAGTAAATGCTCGTTCACGGTGTTTTTCGCCAGTTCTTGATGTAATCATAATGACTGGCATATCTTGATGCAGATCATGATGTCGTACAAGGTTAAGCACCTCAAAGCCATCCATTCGCGGCATTTCGATATCAAGCAGCATCAGATCTGGTTTAATATTTTCCAACTGCTCAATTGCATCAATACCATCTTTAGCAGTGACCACGTCATAGCCCTGACGTTCGAGTAAACGAGTTGTTACCTTACGGACTGTGACAGAGTCATCTACAATCATAATAAGACGGCGTTCATCATTCTCACGTTGTCTATAGATAGCGTCATTAAGCGGCTTATGTCGGCGGGTAGACTGAATTTGGCGAGCAATATTTTGTCCATCTAAAATTAGACAAACTTGACCATCACCTAAAATAGTTGCGCCTGCAATCGCGCCAATACTAGAGAACTGCTGCCCGATTGGCTTGACCACAATCTGCGCACGTGAACCAATAAGCTGATCAACTAATAATGCAATTGTTTGTCCATTATTTGTCTTAATCATTAATACTGGTAGTGAATACATCATCCCACTTAAACGTGGAATTGGTTGATTACCAACAAACTCAGATAAATAACGTAATGGATAGCGTTTATTTTCAAATTCAAAGAATTCTTGTGCGCTTCCAAAATACTGTTCTAATGATGTTGGTGAAACTCGAACAATTCGATCAATTTGAGCCAACGGAATTGCAAATTGTTGATCAGCCACTTTAACCATTAAGGCATCACTAACAGCTACTGTAGTTGGAACGCGTATTGTAAAGATTGTTCCTTGCCCATACACAGAGTCCACACTCACATGTCCGCCCAAAGCTTTAATATCACTTTGTACAACATCTAGCCCTACACCACGACCTGAAATCTGAGTGACTTGATCGGCTGTACTTAACCCTGGATGGAAAATCAACTGTAAAATATCTTGATGTTCTAATACTTGTTCAGACTTAATCAAACCAGACAATAGGGCCTTTTGACGGACCTTCTCGATATCAATACCTCGGCCATCATCCTTAAATGTAACAACAATATCCGTACCTTGACGATGAATATTCAGCTCAATACGGCCAGTCTCTGGTTTTTGCGCTTGTTCACGTTGCACACGATCTTCTAAACCATGGTCGATTGCATTTCGAAGCATGTGCTCAAGTGGTGTAACCAAACGTTCTAGCATCGTCCGGTCTAATTCACCTTCGGTATTATTAACAAAAAGCTCTGCTGGTCGATCCAACGCAGTAGAAGTCTGCCTCACAATTCTTTGTAAACGAGGTAGCAATCGAGAGAATGGTACTAATCGCGTTCGCATTAGCCCTTCTTGAATTTCGGCCTGAATACGTGATTGTTGTACCAGTAAACTTTCGGTGTCTCTGATTTTTTCGGATAATGTATTTTTGAAATCCACTAAATCCGATGCAGATTCGGCAAGTGATTTCGATAATTGATTCAATGAAGAATATTGGTCCATCTCTAGAGGATCAAATTCTGTATAACGAGAGTGCTCAATACCGTGTTTTGCAATAATCTGACTTTCTAATTCGCCTTCCATTCGACGTAACTGGTCTGCTAGTCGTTGAATGGCTAATTCCATTTCCACGAGCGTATGACCAAATTGACTGAGATCCATTTCAATTCGTGAACGGTTAATCGAATTTTCACCAGACAAATCAATCATTTTCTCAATTAAATCTGCCGAAACCCGGATCATCTCATTATTTTGTTCAAGATGCTGTGCTTGTTCCCATGCCCCCATCATTGGCGGCGGTTCTGCACCATCACCTTGCACAAAGCTCATTACAGGTTCAGTACTAAATAAATCAGTTCTGGTCAACTTACTTGGAATTTGTATTGCAGTTTCAATAAACTGAATATTTTCTAAACTTTGTTGTAAACCGTCAAAATGTTGATAATTTTGCTTGAAAATTGCCTCTTTTAACCAAACAATCGCACTCTCTAGCAAGTTGTCATAAATATTTGAGCTAAAATGATAAAGCGCAAATTTTTCAAAAGCGTTTTCAAGTTGATAAGCAATCGCTTGTACGGTTTCAAGTCCCACCATACGGGAACCACCCTTCAAGCTGTGCACTGCTCTTTGTAGCTGAAGCAAGATACTACGATTGGTACGCTGCTCAAACCACTGCTTTAATAGGTGATCGGCCATCTCTAACAGTTCGGCCGCTTCCTCCATAAATGTCTGCTCGACAACAGAGTCAATATCCTGATCTTGGATATTGTCTGTATAGCCTTCTGCATCAAAAACTTGTAATTCTGTGTGTTCAACAAGTCTAATATTAGACTCAACAATTTGCTCAAAATTAGAAGTTAACTCATCA
This sequence comes from Acinetobacter sp. WU_MDCI_Abxb74, assembly GCF_025513915.1. Lineage (NCBI taxonomy): Bacteria > Pseudomonadati > Pseudomonadota > Gammaproteobacteria > Moraxellales > Moraxellaceae > Acinetobacter > Acinetobacter sp. WU_MDCI_Abxb74. The sequence goes on along the minus strand of NZ_JAHPRP010000009.1, from coordinate 139,603 downwards.
AGATTTAACGCTGTACTGTGTATAACTTCTTGTTGTAATAATTCAAAATTTAATTCCGATATAACATCAGTTTCAGACTCTGTTTGCCTCTCTTTAACAGCAAACCCAAGTAAATTATATACCGTACCCGCACTCTTAAGTGCTTGAATAGTATGAGAAGCAGCATAATCTAAGTGCTGTTCACGTACTATTTGTAGACGATCGGCTAAATCATCTTGAACTAGACGAATAAAATCAATGAGAGCAGATGAAGTAGCTAACTGTCTTTGAATTATGCGCTCATAAATACTTTCTAATTCATGTGCAATTAAACCAATATAATTTGCCTGAATCATATTTGCCCCACCTTTTAAGGTATGCAAATAGCGCATCAGATTATTAAGCGCAGCAAAGTTCTCTTGGTCATTAACCCAAATATTAAGATCTGTATCTATTCCTTCAAGCAACTCATCGGCTTCTTCAAGAAAAATATCTAACAGTTCTGGATCAAAATAACGGTTTACGTGCTCAGTAGACATGAACTGGCGATCTAAATGCACACTCTGGCTCATTGCTACATGATCAGTTAAGACACTTTCGATAGATGCCGGAGATTCATTTGCTGTTTGTTCTACATCAGTACCAAATAACGACTCAACAACTTCTTGATGAATGTCTAATGGTTCAGAATTAAGGCTTGGAATATGCTGGGTATATAGTTTTAGCTCTTCCAAAATATTTTGGTTTTGCTCAATAATGCTAACTCTTTGACCCGCAGCTAATGCATCAAATAACTGAATTAATTGTTGATGTGCTTTTTGATAAATTTCGAAAACATAATCTGATTGTAATAAATCAGGTCGATCAAGCAATACGTCATAGCTATCTTTCAGCTGGTTCGTGTATTCATATAAACCAACCATTGCCTGAGACTGAGTATGTTGCAATAACAAATCAGCTTGTTCACTTAAACGCTCAAGATAGTGAGGAAATTCAGAACGGATTCCTTTCTCAAAATCTAACTCTGCATCAAGTAACTCTGAAACATCAAGCTGTAACAGCTGAGATACTAGACCATGTGGAGGCGTGAGTGGACTCGAATGCTCCCCATGCTGCTCCATATAAACATCCCAAACCTGATTGAACTGTTTCAGGTTAGAGTCCAATTGCTCATTAGAGTAATGCGCAGCTAATAAATCTAAACAATTTCGAATAAAATGACGGTAATCACGGAGTAGAACGATCTCTTCTGAATGAGAAGATAGCTCTTCTTGTAATAGAATTTTAAATAAATGCTCAACCTTGGTACTGGCATCAAAAATTGCTTCTACCTGAGCCATTGCCGAGCTACCGCGCAACGTATGTAATGCACGGATGAGCGCATTGTAACTCTCGTGCTGATGTATTTCTTGTTCTAAAAACTGATCGATAGTCGCTAAGTGCTCTTCCGCTTCTTCCATAAATAAAACTAAGGTTTCAGCAAGGTTATGTTCACTTTCTATGGCGGTTTCTAGAGTTAAATTATCTAACTCCGGTTCTAAATCATTTACCTCTAAGCCAGTCTTCGTTTCCGCAGTAAGAGTATCCCACAATAATAAAAGTTCTTCTAAAGCAGGCTCTAAACTTTGCTGTTGTTGTAATTGTTGTCCCAATAAAATAAGAGGTCTAAAATCTACTGCATGTTCCTTTCTAGATTTAAAATCATCTACTAATTTAAAGAAATAGAATTTAAATACCAACTGAACATATTGTTGGATGTTAGGAGTTAATCTGAGACTCTCATTGATTACCCGATTAAGCGTATCTTCTACAGTCCAAGCAAGCTCTGCGGAGGATTTAGCTCCAATCATTCGTCCGGAACCTTTCAATGTATGAAAATGGCGACGGATTTCAGTCAGCGTAGCAACATTTCTAGATTGCATCCATTCATGAATCGAAGATTGTAATTCAACAAAAATTTCTTCAATTTCTTCAACGAAGATTTCAAGAAATTCGGCATCTTGTTGAGAATAGCTATCTTCCGGTAGCATCATTGCTTCAGTTAAAGTTTTTAATATTTCTTTCATAGCAAAGGCTTCTTTTGCTTATCCCCTAAATGGAGAAAAACGACAGAGTCAACATCAGATAAATAACTGTGTCCCCAATATTTATCTGATGTTGTTAATACTTTTTAGAAGAATAGCGATTATAGAAACAGCTATTCTCATCCCCAATTTAATCAGGTAATTTAAAGTCCGTTACCGATTCACGTAATGACTCTGCCATATTTGCTAATTCAGAAACAGAACGCGCTGTATCGAATGTTGCAGTGGTCGTTTGCGAAGTAATTTCTTGTACGACGGTCATGGTTGTCGCAATATGACTCGCAGATGCAGACTGAAGTTTTGCTGCATCTGAAATGCTGGCCATTAGGTTTGCCAAGTCACCAGATACTTTTTGAATCTCGTCCAAGGCAATACCCGCATCTTTTGCCAAGTTCGCTCCGCGCACAACCTCAGTTGTTGTTTGTTCCATTGAAATAACAGCTTCATTCGTATCGGTCTGAATTGTTTTAACCAGAGTTTCGATCTGTTTAGTTGCCGATGCTGAACGTTCCGCAAGACGCTGTACTTCATCTGCAACCACGGCAAAACCACGCCCTGCTTCACCTGCCATAGATGCTTGGATTGCTGCATTTAATGCAAGAATGTTTGTTTGGTCCGCAATGTCATTAATTAGCGATACGATGTTACCAATTTCTTGTGAAGACTCGCCCAAACGCTTAATACGTTTAGAGGTTTCCTGAATCTGTTCACGAATCGTGTCCATACCTTCAATTGAACGGTTTACCACTTGTGCTCCATTAGAAGCAATTTGTACCGAACGTTCTGCTACTTCGGTAGATTCGGATGCATTTGAAGATACTTGGTCAATTGATTGCGCCATTTCATTCATTGCGGTTGATGCGCCAGCAATTTCTTGTGCCTGATGCTCTGATGCTTCTGCCAATTGGTTAGTAATACTTTGCGTATCTTGCGTATAGCGGGCAACTTCCTGAGAAGTTTCATGAATTCGGGATACAAGATCACGTAATTGGTCAATCGCGAAGTTAATCGAGTCGGCAATTGCTCCAGTAAAGTCTTCAGATACCGTTGCATATGAACGCAAGTCACCATCTGCCAAGTCGGCGATTTCATCCAGTAAACGTAAAATCGCGTTTTGGTTACGGTCATATTCTTCTTGCAAGGTAGCTACGCGTTGTTTATCTGCTTTACTACGAAGTGATAAAAGCTTTAAGACTGAGCTAATTAAGCCAAGAAGGGATAATGTAAGAACTGCAACTAAAGCAAAGGCTTTCCAACCATACTGTGTTTGCTCAGAAAGATCGCCTAATACAGATAACATTTCATCAGATTCCGAGAGGATCTCACCTGATGACTGACGTACGTTTACAATCTGATCTGTATGTTTAAGAACTGATGCCGCTGCAGATTTTAAAACGTTATCATATTCAGATTTAATCCCTTCCAAAGACTCACGTACTTCTGGAGACTCAACTCTAGCAACACCCAATTCAGCATTTCCGTTTAGCTGTGCATTTAAATACACACCAAATGTCTCAATATCGACACCAAAGTCATGTGCTGAGGTTTGAGAGTTTTCGGTACCCACCAAAACGGTGTTAATAGAACGTAAAATACGTTCTGCAATAAATACCTGGTTCTTTGCAATAATCACCTGATTACTTGGTGCTTTTTCGCGAACCATCTTATCAACCATCAAGTTATATTCAGCCTGAATCTCAGGAATAGAATCACTAATCGAGATATTCATGTTATATAGCTGATTAATTACGTCCTGATGTGACGAGATCAAGTTAATGTCATAAGACAAAGCTTTCCACAGAACCGCAACCTTTTTGTATTCTTTTGAAGATGTCCCATGAATATTTTCAACATCTTTCATATTTTTTGCAAAAAGCTGATTCGATTCAGCTAACTCTTTCATAGCTTTAGGTGATCCAGAAGCCGTTGCTTCTGTAGCCTGTCTAGAAATCGTTTGTGACAATAAACGTAACTCACCCAAACTACGTGTTAACTGGTTATGTCGAGGTACACTATAAAATAAATAAACGAGCGAAGTTAAAGCAAATACTAAACATAACAACGCTACATAAAGGACAGGCTTGGACTTTTCGCTTTCCCCAAATAAACTGGCGTATTGCTCAATTTCCGACTGGATTTTTGCAATAAAATTGAGACCCGACTTTTCGGACGCAACACGATTGCCGCCTTTCTTTTTAAGCTTAAAGCCCATAGCTTTTCCCCAGAAAATACTCTGTTTTTCACAGCGTAAAAATTAGTTTATAAATTTTGTCGATGCATTCATGTAATGTGGGTTTTGCAAAAACCGACTAAATAAAAAGACATGCCAATGCTGGTTATGTTGATGGAAATAACCTTGGCAATAATCTTTTAGATTTTCCTCTAGGTCTAAGCTTTGAGAAAAAAAACTTTTTTTATTAAAGTGCTGAATCCCCAAGACCTGATCCACAACCAACCCCACATACTGGTCGTGATGGCTAATACATAACACTTTTTGGGCAGACGAAAATGTGCTTCGTTGCCCTGAAATAAAATGAGCCAAATCAGAAACCGAAAGTAACCTTCCCCGAATGTTTGCCAAACCTTTCACCCAACTTTGAGCATTTGGAACTGGCGTATATTTCGGTGGATAGATAACTTCTGACACTTCCCCAAGTGGTGCGACGAAGTATTGCCCTCTCATTTCAAAAGCAATCCCTGACCATCGCTGTGCTTCATTTTGAACTGAAGCGTAATTCTTATTACCCCGTTTAGACAAACGAAGTAACTCGATAAATCCATTCGCTGCCATACTCGATCCTATAAAACGGGCATATAACCCCGTTATTTATGTTTTTATGGATGGATGAGTTACTTTAGAAATTGTTTAATTACATCAATCAATTGCTTTTCTTCGATAGGTTTAATCAGATAGTCGATTGCACCTTGACGCTTGCCCCATACTCGGTCAGTTGCCTGATCTTTAGTACTCACGATTACCACAGGAATATGCTTAGTATCTTCATCACGAGTGATCTGGCGGGTTGCCTGAAAGCCATTTACACCTGGCATTACAACATCCATTAACACTAAGTCAGGCTGTTCTGCTTTTGCCAAAGTTACACCATCTGCGCCATTAGATGCTTCAAGTACGTCATAACCATGCTTGGTTAGAATTTCTTTAAAACGAAAAGTTTCTGTTGGTGAATCATCAACAATGAGAATACGTGTCATTTCTTTGCCCTTAAATTACTTAATTATGAACTTACATGATTACGAATCGCGTTTAACAATTCATCTTTGCTAAAAGGTTTCGTCAAATACTCATCTGAACCTACCACACGCCCTTTTGCCTGATCAAATAAACCATCTTTACTAGAGAGCATGATAACGGGAATGTTCTGATAATTTTGAGAGTTTTTAATCAAAGCGCAAGTTTGATAACCATCTAAACGAGGCATCATGATATCGACAAAAATAATATCAGGATTTGCTTCTGCAATTTTGGACAAAGCTTCAAACCCATCCACTGCCGTAATCACTTCACAGCCTTCGCGCTGTAATAGAGTTTCTGCTGTACGGCGAATGGTTTTTGAGTCATCAATTACCATTACTTTCAGATTTTGGAATGCATCTTCCATTTAATCTTCCATCCCCAATAAATATAAAATATAAATGCAATTTAACTTAAAGTTGTTTTTACAGATTTATAAGTATTTTTAACATATCTCACGGTCTATTTTCAATGAGGCATTTCTGTCTACTTTCTCATTTATAAACAATAACTTTTAACCTCATCACACTTTAATTAAAATTATCATTTTTTTTATAATGACTATATTTTTATTCAGCTAAATAATAACTAATATAATAAAGATTAATTATTTAAAAATAAGCGATTTAGCTTTCTTTTTTTTGGGGGATTTTCAATGAATAATCGGATGAAATATGCCTTTTATAGGAACTGCTTGTCTGTATCTGTAGGTATTATTTCCTTCGGTTTGCTCTGTTTCTCAACAACCTTTGCTCTAGCCGATACTTCTAAAGTGGTCTGGTATCGTTATTATGATCAACAAGGTACAGCCAATATTAGTACATCAGTCACCCCTGCTCATATTCGTTATGGTTATGAAGTTCTAGATCGAAATATGCAAGTGATTAAAAGAAACCACTCTTATAATGCCGAGGCTGATTTAAATCAATCAAGTCAACGAGCACTGTCAGCGCGACATAGAGAACTAGATATCAAATTAAAAAAAGCCTATAGCAATAGTAAAACAGCCACGATTAAAAGAGATCAAACATTACTTGCCATAAAGAAGCAAATTAACTATCAACAGGAACAACTCGACCAGTTACAACAAGACAAAATTTTATTTAAACGTCAAGAAATGGAATATTTCAGAAAGAGAGAAGTTATTCCTGAGCACCATAAGACGTTGATTGAAAACAATCTAAATAATATTTACAGAGTCAAACAAACAATTGAAACACTTACCAAGACCTACAACCGTACCAATAGCGAGTATGAAAATATTATCGAACGTTTAAAAAAGCTTGAATAACTGTAAAGGTTTATCAAGAATAGGGGCAAAATAAAATTTGAATTATAGGACGATGCTGTATGCACAAGATGCATCTCACCCCTTCCACTATTTTTAAACTGAGTATTATTAGTTTATGTTTGATTTTAGCTGCATGTAATCAGCAAGAAACAAATAAAACAACGGCATCAGCTCCAGCAAAAATCGAACTCATTCCTCAAGATCTGATAGCTGTTAAAGAGGGAGCACTTGACTCTCAAACTGCATTTACGGGTACTATTCGTGCGGTTCAGCAAAGTTCAATTCAGGCTCAAGTAAGTGCTACTGCCACCACTGTAACTACAAATGTTGGTCAGCAGGTACAAAAAGGCCAAGTTTTAGTGAGATTGAATAATCAGGACAATGTTGCACGATTAGCCCAAGCGCGCGCCAACCTTGCCTCAGCTCAATCACAAGCTGAACTTGCACGCAATTTAATGAACCGAAAGCAACGACTTTTTAATCAAGGGTTTATTGCTCGTGTCGAGTTTGAACAGAGTCAGGTTGACTATAAAGGGCAACTTGAAAGCGTAAAAGCCCAACAAGCTAATGTTGATATTGCCCGTAAGGCCGATCAAGACGGTATTATCACCAGTCCAATTTCAGGCGTAATTACTAAACGACAAGTAGAACCTGGTCAGACTGTATCAGTTGGGCAGACTCTGTTTGAAATCGTAAATCCAGACCAACTTGAAATACAGGCCAAGTTACCAATTGAGCAACAGTCTGCTCTTAAAGTGGGTAGCAGCATTCAATATCAGATTCAGGGAAATTCTAAACAATTAAACGCGACTCTTACGCGTATTTCACCTGTTGCAGATCAAGACAGCCGACAAATTGAATTTTTTGCAGTTCCTAAAGAAAAAATTGATTCGTTAAGCATAGGAGCTTTCATTAATGGAAATATTCTTCGTAGTGACACTCAGCACGGCCAAACAATTCCTTTAGACAGCATTCAAAATATGCAACATGATCCTTTTGTATGGGTGATACGTAATCACACTATTCAAAAAGTGAAAATTAGAGTGATTGAACAGCGCTATAACGACAATATTGCTTTAGTTGATGGTTTACAGAACACAGATCTGGTGAGCCGTATTCAATTTGAAGATTCCGACATTAATAAAAAAGTGACGGTTACAACCGAAAAAAATAAATAAGGTAGCAAATAGCGTATGTGGTTTACTCGAATCAGTGTGAAATACCCCGTTTTTACTATTATGATGATGATCAGCTTAATGGTACTGGGGCTGGCCTCTTGGAAACGGATGACCGTTGAAGAGTTTCCGAACATCGATTTCCCATTCGTTGTAGTCACTACGCAATATGCTGGTGCTTCACCTGAAGCTGTAGAATCAGATATTACAAAAAAACTCGAAGATCAGATCAATACAATTTCAGGGATTAAACAAATCACTTCACGTTCAAGTGAAGGCTTTTCAATGATTGTGGCAGAGTTTAACCTCGATACGTCATCAGCTCTTGCAGCACAAGATGTTCGTGACAAAATTGCACCCGTTACAGCCCAATTCCGTGATGAAATTGATACACCGATTGTACAACGCTACGACCCCTCTTCTAGCCCGATCATGTCAGTTGTATTTGAATCAAACAGCATGAGTTTGGCTCAATTAAGTTCGTATGTCGATAAACGTATCGTGCCTCAACTTAAAACTGTATCTGGTGTCGGTAATGTGAATTTATTGGGGGATGCCAAACGGCAAATACGAATAAAAATTCTTCCTGAGCAGCTGCAAAGTTACGGCATTGGCATTGATCAGGTCATCAATACGCTAAAAAATGAAAATATTGAAGTTCCCGCAGGAACCTTACAACAGAAGAATTCTGAACTGGTTGTACAGATTCAATCAAAGGTTATTCATCCGCTTGCATTTGGCGACTTGGTAATTGCCAATAAAAATGGTTCACCAATTTTTCTAAAACAAGTTGCAACTGTTGAAGATACACAAGCTGAACTACAATCAAGTGCATTTTATAATGGAAGAACAGCGGTCTCTATTGATATTCTAAAAAGTTCCGATGCCAATGTAATTCAGGTTGTCGATAAAACCTACCAAACTTTAGAGAAATTAAAAACACAAATGCCTGCTGGTCTAAATTACAAAGTTGTGGCCGACAGCTCTAAAGGAATTCGTGCTTCAATTAAAGATGTGACCCGCACCATTATTGAAGGTGCTGCCTTAGCAGTTTTAATTGTTCTATTATTTTTAGGCTCTTTTCGATCTACAGTCATTACAGGCTTAACCTTACCAATTACTCTGCTAGGAACCCTAACATTCATCTGGGCATTTGGTTTTAGCATTAATATGATGACGCTATTAGCCCTATCACTCAGTATTGGTCTCTTAATTGATGACGCAATTGTTGTTCGGGAAAATATTGTAAGACATACTGAACTGGGCAAAGATCATGTCACTGCTGCCCTAGAAGGCACAAAAGAAATTGGTTTAGCCGTACTCGCAACCACACTGACTATTGTGGCCGTATTTTTACCTGTTGCCTTCATGGGCGGACTGATTGGGCGTTTCTTTTATCAATTTGGCGTAACGGTTAGTACAGCCGTTTTAATTTCAATGTTTATTAGTTTTACGCTCGATCCAATGCTTTCTGCCCATTGGAAAGATCCAGTCAAGAAAAAAGATAGTTGGCTACAACGCCTTTTTAACCATATTTCTAATGTGTTAGATCGACTTACCCATGTTTATGAAAAGCTCTTAAAGTTGGCCTTACGTTTCCGTTTTATCACGGTCATTATTGCAATTGCTTCATTATTTGCTGCATTAGGACTTTCTAAACTCATTGGAACTGAATTTGTACCTACTCCAGATAAAGGTGAAATTCGCATTCAGTTCGAAACTCCTGTAGATGCTTCTTTGGAATATACCCAAGCAAAACTACATCAAGTTGATCAGATTATTAGACAATTCCCTGATGTCGTTTCTACTTATGGTGTGGTTAACAGTGAAGTAGACTCAGGTAAAAACCATGCAGGTTTAGGTGTTACCTTAAAGCCGAAACAACAGCGGAATAAGGATCTTAATACGCTCAATAATGAATTCCGTGATCGTTTGCAAACTGTAGCGGGCATTCGAGTTACATCTGTTGCAGCGGCACAAGATTCTGTCTCGGGTGGGCAAAAGCCAATCATGATTTCTATTAAAGGGACAGACTTAAATGAACTACAAAAAATTTCAGATCGTTTTATCGCTGAAATGGAAAAAATTAAAGGTGTCGTAGATTTAGAAAGTTCACTGAAAGAACCGAAACCAACTCTGGGGGTTCATATTAATCGTGTACTGGCAAGTGATTTGGGTTTGTCTGTTTCTCAGATTGCGAACGCGATTCGCCCATTAATTGCTGGCGATAACGTAACGACTTGGGAAGATCGCGATGGTGAAACTTATGACGTTAATGTTCGTTTAAATGAAAATAAACGTATGCTTCCGCAAGATGTGCAGAACCTGTATCTCAACTCTAATAAAACCAATGCAGCTGGGCAAAATATATTAGTTCCACTTAGCGCAGTTGCAACAACCGAAGAAAAACTCGGTGCTTCACAAATTAACCGACGCGATCTTGAGCGTGAAGTACTCATTGAGGCAAATACATCTGGGCGACCTAGTGGTGATATTGGTCAAGACATCGATAAAATGCAAAAGGCATTTAAGCTACCTGCTGGCTATACGTTTGATACTCAAGGTGCCAATGCTGATATGGCCGAATCTGCTGGATATGCATTAACAGCAATTACCCTATCAATTGTATTTATCTATATTGTTTTAGGCTCTCAGTTTAATAGCTTTATTCATCCAGCGGCAATTATGACCTCTTTACCATTGTCACTCATTGGCGTTTTTCTTGCCCTCTTCTTGTTCAAAAGTACCCTGAACCTTTTTTCAATTATTGGCATTATCATGTTGATGGGGCTGGTTACCAAAAATGCGATTTTGCTTATCGATTTTATTAAGAAAGCAATGGATCAGGGTATAAGCCGTTATGATGCAATTTTACAAGCGGGCAAAACCCGTTTACGTCCCATCTTAATGACGACAAGCGCCATGGTGATGGGGATGGTTCCCTTAGCTTTAGGTCTTGGCGAAGGCGGTGAGCAAAGCGCACCAATGGCTCACGCTGTGATTGGAGGAGTGATTACCTCTACCCTGTTGACTCTTGTGGTTGTACCCGTCATTTTCACTTATCTAGATGACTTGAAAAACTTTATGCTGCGTCAAACTCGACGATTCATGTCATAATGCAGCGATTATCGTATAATCTGCGTTTTTATAACGCTTAACTTTTAGGACTTTTTCCATGCGCGCAAGCCGCTTTTTATTTGCAACGTTGAGAGAAACCCCAAATGATGCTGAAGTGATTTCACACCAGCTCATGTTACGTGCGGGGATGATTCGTAAATTGGCATCTGGTTTATATACATGGCTGCCGATGGGAACACGTGTGCTTAAAAAAGTAGATGCGATTGTTCGTGAAGAAATGAACCGCTCAGGCGCAATGGAAGTATTCATGCCCGTGACTCAACCCGCAAGTCTTTGGGAAGAATCGGGTCGATATGAACAATATGGTCCTGAATTATTACGCTTTAAAGATCGTCATGCGAACCCATTTGTACTCGGGCCAACGCATGAAGAAGTTATTACAGATATGGCGCGTAACGAACTTAAAAGTTATAAGCAGCTTCCTGTAAATTTCTACCAAATTCAAACCAAATTCCGTGATGAAATTCGTCCCCGTTTTGGTGTAATGCGTTCACGTGAGTTCATTATGAAAGATGCTTATTCTTTCCATGCAACTCAAGAATCACTACAAGAAACTTATGATGTGATGTACGACACCTATAGCCGTATTTTCACTCGCTTAGGTTTAGATTTCCGTCCAGTACAAGCCGATACAGGTTCTATTGGTGGTTCAGCTTCACACGAGTTCCATGTATTAGCTGCAAGTGGTGAAGATGACATCGCATTTTCAACTGAATCTGACTATGCAGCGAACGTTGAAATGGCTGAGGCTGTTTTAGTCGGTGAACGTGCAGCACCGGCACAAGAATTTAAATTGGTTGAAACACCAAATCAAAAAACGATTGATGACGTCTGTCAGTTCTTAAATGCTGATCCGAAGCAATCTGTTAAAGCATTATTGGTTCAAGGCGTTGCTGACGAAAAAGGTCAGGTTCCTGTCGTTGCTCTATTTGTACGTGGCGACCACGAACTGAATGAAATTAAAGCCGAGAAGCATCCTTTAGTGGCTGCGCCTCTTACTTTTGCAACTGAAGAACAACTTCAAGCATTTGGTTTAACTGCTGGCTTTACAGGTCCACAAGGTTTAGTCGAAAAAGGCTTAACTGTAATTGTTGACCGCGCTGCATCTGTTCTTTCAGACTTCGTTGCTGGTGCAAATGAAACTGATAAACATGCAGTAGGCGTAAACTGGGAACGTGATGCGCAAATTACCGAAGTTTTTGACTTACGTAATGTGGTTGAAGGCGACCCATCTCCAGATGGTAAAGGCACGCTACAAATTAAACGTGGTATTGAAGTAGGTCATATTTTCCAACTTGGGACTAAATACTCTGAAGCTTTAGGCTGTAAAGTCTTAGGTGAAGATGGCAAACCATTTACTGTAACAATGGGATGCTACGGTATCGGGGTAACACGTGTAGTTGCAGCTGCAATTGAACAAAATTACGATGACAAAGGCATTATGTGGCCACAAGCCATTGCACCTTTTGAGATTGCAATTGTCCCAATGAATGCACACAAATCACCACGTACTCTTGAAGCAGCAGAAGCACTTTATGCAGAACTTCAAGCTCAAGGTTTTGATGTGTTGCTTGATGACCGTAACGAACGTCCGGGGGTTAAGTTCTCTGACCTTGAATTGATGGGCATTCCACACCGTATTGTGATTGGTGAAAAAGGCCTTGATGCTGGTACTTTTGAATATAAAGGCCGTCGTGATGCTGAAGCGAGCAATTTAACTAAAGAAGATCTTTTAGCTAAATTAGCGCGTTAATTACATACATAAATAAAAAAAAGCAGCTTTTAAAAGCTGCTTTTTTTTAACTCAATTTTATGCTTGAACTGTTAAATCTTTGATGTTCGTTGATGAACCATTGGTTTTAATAGACTCAATTCCTTTATCTCGTGAAGCTTCGCTCGCATAGAACTGACTCGTGCCAATAATCTGATGATTTGCAGCTTTTAAATTGAAATAAGGTTTTCCATTCTTTGCAGTTAAACGCTCATATCGGGCGTCATCACCACTGTTTTTCTGAATTGATTCAATACCATTTACAGCAGAAGCTTTTGCTTTATATAGCTCACTATTTAAAATAGGTTCACCATTTCCTGCCTTTAAAATAAAGCGGTATTGTCCATCACTCGCTTGTGAAATTTCGTACCATCCTGCCATAAAAACCTCATTTTTTTGTTGGTGTGGGTATGACTTTCGTTATTATTCTGGACGAAAGTTATTTGTTATTTATGACAATATAAAGGGGCAATCATTCCTTGAATAGCCCATTTTTTATACTTTTTCGTAATAAAATTATAATGATGTTAGAAATTTAAAAAGTAGAGATATAAGTGTATACCTCTACTGAAATGTAATTAAAATTAACAGTTTAAGCTTTTTTTACAAATTCAGACTTAAGCTTCATCTGCCCAATACCATCAATTTTACAATCAATATTGTGACCATCACTTGCATCTGGAACTAAGCGAATTGTTTTTACTTTAGTTCCCACTTTCACAACCGATGACGAACCTTTAATTTTTAGATCTTTAATAACAGTTACGCTGTCACCGTCTGCTAAAACATTGCCGTTTGCATCTTTAATAATTTCTTGTTCTTCAGATGCTGAAACTTCACCCTCTTTCCACTCATTCGAGCATTCAGGACAAATCAATAATTCGCCATCTTGGTAAGTATATTCTGATTGGCATTTTGGACAATTAGGCAAAGACATGAAAAAAACCTCAAAAAGTATATTATGCGAGATATGACTCATTTTTTAAAGTTTTATATAAAAGACTTTTACCAAAAAAAAATTTATATATTCACTTTAATTTATTGTTCAATAAATATTCCTTCAAAATAATTGCATGGTTATTTTCAAGATCTTTTGCTGAATATAAGAGCGTGACTTTATGCTTCGATGCGATCTCGTGTAATTCTTTAACTGCTAAGTTGGTCTCAAGTTCTTTTAAATAACGCTGTTTAAATTCTTGCCAATGGTCCGGCGTTGCTGCATGAAACCATTTCCGAAGTTCATTTGAAGGAGCCACTTCTTTTAGCCACAAATCTAAATGCGCATTTTCCTTACTAATTCCCCTACTCCACAGGCGGTCAACTAAAATACGCTTTCCATCACTAGGGTCAACATTTTCATAAATTCTTTTAATGTGTATATCCATTTCTGACACCTACTCAGCTTAATCTAAATAGTATTGGCTTAATCATCACATTGATTTGCCTACCTGTACAATTTGAATCTTTTGCTCTAAATATTGTCTAAATTTGCCATTATTCATTAATTCAGGCATACAAATTGCTTTTGAATTCTTCATTATTTTATCAAATGGTAAAAAATGAAATATTATATTTATCCATGTTCATCTCAAGAAGATGCCCCTTATTTGATTTTGTCATCTGGGTTAGGTGGCCATGCTAGTTTTTGGAGTCCACAACTCGAATCGTTAAGTGCACATTTCAACGTCGTGACTTATGACCAAGAAGGTTGCCACCAAGACAGTGCTTTATTACCTGCACATTACCATATGTGTGACATGGCGAATCAAGTACTACATTTATTAGAACATCTTCAAATTCATGAGTTCCATATGATCGGGCATGCTTTGGGTGGCATCATAGGAATGGAACTCGCAAAACAACTACAATCTAGCTCAATTACCATGCTCAGCCTTACACTGATTAATGCGTGGGATGAGTTAGATACCCATACGCAAAAATGTTTTGATGCCCGTATTGCATTGTTAGCATCAGCAGGCGCTGAAGCCTATGTGCGTGCACAGGCATTGTTTTTGTATCCTCCAGCATGGATTTCTCAGAATCATAGTCACATTAAAAATACCGAAGATATTCAACTCCAAAACTTTCCACCTAAGACAAATGTATTTGCCCGCCTCAAAGCGTTGATGGATTTCCAATTACAAGTAGAGCACGTACAAGCATTGCAAGACACCGATATTCATATTGTTGCTAATCAAGATGATTTTTTAGTTCCAGTACATAAATCACATAGTCTGTTTACTCAACTTGATCATGCTCAAATCAATATTTTGCCTTCTGGTGCACATGCTTCCACAGTGACCGAATCTCAACGACTAAATCAAACGTTCATCCAATTTTTCCATAGCATTAAGGTTTTATCATGAATAAACAAACATTAAATATTTTAGATCAACTCTTTTTAGAAGCCAGAACCCACAGCAATTGGTTAGACAAAGCCGTCAGCCCTAAGCAAATTCAACAAATTTATGATCTGGCCAAAATGGCACCGACTTCTGCCAATTGTAGTCCTGCTCGTTTTGTATTTTTAACCACACCGGAAGCTAAACAAAAACTCAAGCCAGCATTGTCGTCTGGCAATATAGAAAAGACGATGACAGCTCCTGTCACTGTTTTGGTTGCAACCGATACAAAATTTTATGAAAAATTGCCCAAATTATTTCCCTACGCCGATGCAAAATCTTGGTTTACATCAAGTGAAGCAATGGCACACGAAACTGCTTTTCGTAACAGCTCTTTGCAGGCAGCCTATTTGATTATGGCTTGTCGTAGCTTAGGACTAGATACAGGTCCTATGTCTGGCTTCGATGCGAAACAAGTGGATGAACTGTTTTTTGCACATACCCATCACCATGTTAATCTGATAATTAATATTGGTTATGGAGATAATCAAAAGGTTTATAAGCGCTTGCCACGTTTAAGCTTTGAAGATACATGCAAAATTGAATAGCTCATTCACTTCTTTTTTTAAATTTTAAAAACTGCCTGCTCTAAACATGCAGTTTTTTTTATTTCCAAAATTGATCAAAAGATACGCAATGGAGCACTTTGGACTTATCATGGTGCATAAATGCCATATTTTTTACCATTTGATAAATTTTATACCAAACAATATATTCAAGTTACTAATAAATATTAATTTTAATAAGTTGGCACATAGTATGCATTATTAAAAACACAAAACGAGACACCGGAAATTTAAAGCTTTATATATTTTCGGTGTGATCTTACAAACTCATGATGGGGATTCCATATGAAGATCGGCATCTTTACTCCAATTGGAAATAATGGCTGGTTGCTTTCTGAGAACGCACCGCAATATAAACCGAGTTTTGAACTCAACAAACAGATTGTTCAACGCGCTGAACATTATGGTTTTGACTTTGCTTTATCCATGATCAAATTACGTGGTTTCGGCGGAAAAACTGAATTTTGGGACTATAACTTAGAAACATTTACGCTTATGGCTGGCCTAGCAGCTGTCACCAGTAAAATTAAAATTTATGCAACCGCAGCAACCTTAGTCATGCCCCCTGCAATTGTTGCACGCATGGCATCAACAATTGACTCGATTTCAAATGGTCGCTTTGGGCTAAATGTTGTGACAGGATGGCAAGCACCTGAATATACCCAAATGAATATGTGGCCTGGGGATGAGTACTTCGGCAAACGTTATGAGTACTTATCAGAATATGTCGAAATTTTAAGAGAGCTTTGGGCAACAGGAAAATCTGACTTTAAAGGCGAGTTTTTCCAAATGGAAGATTGCCAAGTTAAACCTAGGCCTCAAGCAGATATGAAAATTATTTGTGCAGGTCAATCTGAAAGTGGACTTGCCTTTTCTGCAAAATATGCAGACTACAACTTTGTATTTGGAAAAGGGCTAAACACGCCAACAGCATATGCAGAAATCAATGACCGTCTAAAAGCACACACCGATAAAACTGGACGCAATGTTCAAACCTATGTGCTGTTTATGGTCATTGCCGCACAAACAAATGAAGAAGCAATGGCAAAGTGGCAGCACTACAACGATGGTGCAGATCTGGAGGCTATCAACTGGCTCACGAACCAAGGCAATAAAGATAAAAAATCAGGTAATGACACCAATATTAGACAAATGGCATCCAGCGTTTCTCCCGTCAATATCAACATGGGAACTCTGGTTGGTTCTTATGAAAAGGTTGCTGAAATGTTAGATGAAATTTCTAGCATTGAAGGTACTGAAGGCATTTTACTGACCTTTGATGATTTTGTACAAGGTGTTGAAGATTTTGGCCAACGTATCCAACCTCTAATGGCATGTCGTAAACATATTGAAATTGAGGTTGAACCTTCTTCTAGCTTGAATATTTTGGAGAAAACGGCATGAGCAGTGTTACCTCTAATATCGTGTGTGCCGATTTCACTGCACAAATTGGGACGGGCAAAGTATTAAAAGCTGAACCAGAAGCTATTCAGCTTGCCCCTGAACAAACTGCACTGATCGTGATTGATATGCAAAATGCTTATACATCTTTAGGTGGATACCTAGATTTAGCAGGTTTTGATGTCTCAAAGACTAAACCTGTAGTCGAAAATATTAAAAAGGCGATCGATGCTGCACATAGTGCAGGGATTCAAGTCATCTATTTTCAAAATGGTTGGGATAAGAACTACGTCGAGGCTGGTGGTTTAGGTTCACCAAATTTTCATAAATCTAATGCCTTAAAAACCATGCGTAAACGGCCCGAGTTACAAGGTCAACTTTTATCTAAAGGCGGCTGGGACTTTGCCTTAATTGATGAGTTACAACCTCTTCCACAAGACATCATTATTGAAAAGTCACGCTACAGCGGTTTCTTCAACACTGCACTCGACAGCATTTTACGTGCTCGAGGTATTCGTAATTTAGTCTTCGTTGGCATTGCGACTAATGTCTGCGTTGAATCCACCTTACGTGATGGTTTCTTTTTGGAATATTTCGGTGTTGCACTTAAAGATGCTTGCTATCAAGCCGGACCTCAAGAGGCTCACGACGCTGCCTTATATAACATCAAGACTTTCTTTGGTTGGGTATCTGATACCAATTCTTTTATAGAAAGCTTTCAAACAACACCAGAATTGCTCAGTAAATCGGCATAAACATCGCGCCTAAAATATTTCAAAAAAGACGCCTAAATGAGGATAAAGAATATGCCAAAACAAGTTGTTATTCCTGAAGGAACCTCGGCTCCTCTAGCCCCTTATGTACCTGCAACTAAAGCCGACAATATTGTTTATGTTTCAGGAACTCTAGCTTTTGATGAAAATAATACAGTGGTCTACGTAGGTGATGCTGCTGGTCAAACTCGCCATATTTTAGAAACTATAAAAAAGGTAATCGAAACTGCTGGCGGTTCAATGGACGATGTGACCTTCAATTCAATTTTTATTAAAGATTGGGCAGATTATGCGTCGATCAATACAGTTTATGCAGAATATTTTCCAGGCGATAAGCCTGCCCGTTTCTGTATTCAAACAGGATTGGTCAAGCCAGATGCATTAGTTGAGATTGCATCAATTGCCCACGTGGGATGAAGGATGGCAACAATTAAACCAACTCAAATCAGGTATAACACAATGTATTAGCCTCGATTCGTCATGAAAAAAGGTATCGGGGCCGGAGACCAATCATGCAAAAATGTAATAAAAAAAATGCTTCAGACTTATTATTATCTACATCTCATATCCAACCCAGTTCTATACATTTAGAAATTAATCAGGATATTTTTAGACAAGGAATGGCAAATCTTGGAGCAGCAGTCAATGTTATTACAACAGAAGGCCCTGCTGGACAGGCTGGTTTTACTGCATCGGCAGTATGCAGTGTAACCGATACACCACCAACTCTATTAGTTTGCCTGAATCGCTCAGCATCAGTTTTTAATACTTTTAAACAGAATGAGGTGCTTTGCGTCAATACTTTAGCTGCCCATCAAAGTACGCTATCTACAATATTCGGCGGGAAAACACCAATGCCAGAACGTTTTACTCATGGAGAGTGGAGCAAATTAATTACAGGTTCTCCAATTTTAAACGAAGCCTTGGTGTCATTTGATTGTCAAATTGTACAAAGTATGAGCATCGGTAGCCATGATGTCTTGTTTTGTGAAGTAAAAGCAATGCGTCATCAAAGTGGACTTAACGCACTGATGTATTTCAACCGCAGTTATTGCGAATTACAAACAGCATGTTAATGCAGATAAAAAAATGAAAAAGAGGATCTGTTATGCGAACAAAAGAACCATGGTTTCCTAAATTTACGCCTTATACAGGTAATTTAGAAACACCTGTGCAGCTTGATGAATATCTTCCACCAGGCAAAAGTATGATTTTGGGGCTACAGCATGCCTTTGCCATGTTTGGAGCAACCGTTTTAGCACCATTGTTGATGGGTTTTGATCCAAACCTCACTATTTTTATAACGGGCATCGGTACAATCCTATTCTTTTTAATCACGGGTGGCCGCATGCCAAGCTACCTTGGTTCAAGCTTTGCATTTATTGGAGCAGTCGCAGCAGCAACAGGCTACACAGGTGTAGGAGCAAACCCAAACATTGCATTAGCTCTTGGAGGAACCATAATTTGTGGTTTGATCTATGCACTCATCGGTTTAGTGGTCATGAAAACTGGAACTGCATGGATTGAACGGTTCATGCCGCCAATTGTCACTGGGGTTATCGTCATGATTATTGGTTTAAATCTTGCACCTGTAACAATTAAAAGCGTTTCGACAAATAGCTTTGATACATGGATGGCTGTTCTTACTATTTTATGTATTAGTACAGTTGCAGTTTTTACACGAGGCATGATTCGCCGCCTTCTATTACTCATCGGGCTAGTCAGTGCTTATTTTATTTACTTTCTACTTACCAATCTCTTAGGGTTAGGTAAACCAATTGATTTTAGTGTGATCAATCAAGCAGCATGGTTTGGTCTACCTACTTTTCATTCCCCTGTTTTTAATACCAATGCTATTTTACTGATTGCACCTGTCGCGATTATTCTATTGGCTGAAAACTTAGGACATTTCAAAGCTGTTTCTGCCATGACAGGGCGTAATCTATCTCCATATATGGGTCGTGCTTTTTTTGCCGATGGTATTTGTACAAGTTTATCAGCTTCTGTTGGTGGTACAGGCATGACGACTTATGCTGAAAATATAGGAGTAATGGCTGTAACTAAAGTCTATTCAACGACTATTTTTGTGGTTGCAGGACTATTTGCAATTCTACTCGGTCTATCCCCTAAATTTGGAGCAATTATTAGTACCATCCCTGTTGCCTTATTAGGCGGCGCCTCGATTGTAGTATTTGGTCTGATTACTGTTGCGGGTGCAAAAATCTGGATCGATAACAAAGTTGATTTTACTAAAAATAGTACGCTAATTATTGCGGCAGTCAGCTTAATTATGGGCGCTGGAAATTTCAGTCTACATATTGGGCCATTTGACTTAGGAGGTATTGGAACTGCGACACTTGCAGCAATTGTTCTTAACCTATTACTCAATCGTACAGAAGCAACAGGAACTAATGCTGTAGAGAAACCTGTGGAGTCTCTTAACCATGTACCACATATCTAAATCAGGAGATATCCATTGATTCAAAGTGTTTCCTTTATTGGTTTAGGAGCGATGGGGTGGCATATGGCATCTCATCTTACAAAAGTATCTCGTCAGGTTTATGTATGGAATCGCAACTTCGAAAAAGCAAAACAACATCAACAGACTTTTGCTACAAGAGCAGTGAGTCTGCAACAAGCTGTACAGGCCGATATTATTTTCTCATGTCTGCCCACGAGTCAAAATGTAGAAAATCTGCTTGAAAGCTGCTCACCAAAGCAAGGTAGTATCTGGATAGACTGTACAAGTGGGGTACCCGACATAGCCAAAAGACTTAATCAACAACTCAAGCATCAAGGTGTGGATTATTTAGATGCTCCCGTTTCTGGGCAGACTATAGGTGCCGAACGTGGGACATTGACAGTGATGGTTGGGGGAAATCAGATCTCCTTTGAAAAAGCTCGCCCAATTATTCAAGCTTTTGCAGGTTTAATTGAATATGTCGGTGACAGTGGTTCAGCATTTGCAGTAAAGGCCGTAAATAATACTTTAATGGCAACCCATTTGTGGGCACTTGCAGAAGGACTCTGTGTACTAAAAGCTCATGGGGTTAACTTACATTCAGCTATAAATTGCATTAATCACTCCAGTGGAAAAAGCAATATTTCAGAAAATATTATGGCTCAACGTGTTCTAAGCAGAAAGTTTGATAAAACCTTTGCTCTAAATTTATTGCAAAAAGATATTGATATTGCAATAGATTTGATCACAGCAAGTAACTTAGATCTCCCCACCTTAAATCTGATTCAACAACAGTTTAACCAGATACATAAAACCGATGCTCAAAACATAGATTTTTCTGCTGTAGTTAAAATATTGGAACAACACAATCAATTAGAACTATATTGAAATATCAAAAAAGCATGGCTATAGCCCTGCTTTTTTATTTCTCATTAATCGTTTTATTGATCAGGAATATCCGCTTCTATTAACAAAGTCAGTAAAGATAAGGATTCTTGCCATCCCAAATAGCATGCTTCCACAGGGATAACTTCAGGTATGCCTTCTTGTGTAATGTATACTTCTGTACCTACTAATACCGTTTTTAATGTAATAGTGACTTGCATGGTTCCCGGTAAATTTGGATCATCAAACTGATCGTTATACCGAATTAACTCATTAGGAATTAACTCAACATAGGTTCCACCAAAAGCGTGAGTTGACCCTGTCGAAAAATTGGTAAAACTCATTTTATATGAACCACCAACATTTGCATCAAAACTATGGACCTTTGCAGTAAAGCCATGAGGTGGTAACCACTTTACTAAAGCATCTGGATCTAAAAATGCACGATAGACACGCTCGGCTGGAGCCTTAAACACGCGATGAAATTTTACTGTTCCTGTTGCCATCATATTCTCCTTATTTTAATTTCCTTAAAATTATTGAAATTATGTTTATTAGCTTAAACCTTCCGATTTATTCGAACGTATATTTTTGGTGTTTTTTAAAACAAAAAGCGATCTTCAGGAGAAAATCAAATTACGAAAACTATGGCTGATTTTTTAGTAAAAATGGAGCAAAATAGTCAGCAATCATAAAGAAACATATTGAATTTGGGATTAATCATGAGTCTGCTTGCTTTCTCCTCATATGCTTTAAACGGCGTAGATGCACAAAAGTTTTTACAAGGCCAAGTTACTGTAGATACAGAACGTTTAGCTGAAAATGAAACTCGCTATACAGCCATTTGTGACCTTAAAGGTCGTATTCATTTTGGCTTATGGTTAAAAAAGATTAATGCGGAAAGTTTTGAAATTGTAGTTGCTCAAGATCAAGCAGAAGAGTTTGCCAAACATATTAAAAAGTTTGGTGCTTTTTCGAAAATGGCCTTAAGTGAACAAGGCACTGTTTTTCCAAAAATTGCAGGTCATCAAACTGAGTTCTCTACCGTAGAAACAGATATCTCTGAATGGCAAAAACAAGCGATTCTTTCTGGTCAAGCTTGGATTACACAGGCAACTGAACATGAATTCCAACCACAAGAATTGCGTTTACATCAACGTGAAGGTGTCAATTACGACAAGGGCTGTTACCTAGGTCAAGAAATCGTGGCACGTCTTTGGTTTAAGGCTAAACCTAAACATTGGTTACATGTAGTACAAGGCATTGGTGAAGTACCTGCGGCGAAAGCTCAACTCCATAACGATGTTGAAGTGGTCAATAGTGTTGCAAATGATGAGGGCTATCTTGCTTTGGTCGTTGCTAAACCCGCAGCCCTTGAAGAGCTAGGCCTTAAAATTCTAGATTTACCAGAAGCCTTAAGCGGTGATGTTGCTAGACCACAATAGCTAATTTTATAGTTAGTTAAAAGCCCACCTTTAACATCGTGGGCTTTTTAATAGATACAAAATACTAATGAATTCATTAAATTAGAACGTCAATTTTTTAAGTTTTATATGCCATCATTAACCCTGTTGAAATTAAAGAGAAAAAAGATGAAGACTAAACTTGCTACACTCATGTTGAGTTTGGCTATTTTCGGTTCTGCTCATGCTGACGTTAAAACACTTGAACAAAATCTTAAGACAAATTATCCCGATTTGCCTGTAAAGGGTATTTTTCAATCTCCTGTACAAGGCATTTATGAAGTGTATACAAGCGGTCGTATTGTCTATACCAACCAAGATGCCAAATATTTCTTCGTAGGTAATTTAGTCGACATTAAACAACAAAAAAATATGACTGATGAACGAATTGCTGAATTGGGTAAGATTGATGTTAAAAGCTTACCGCTCAATCAAGCGATTAAATATGTAAAAGGAAAAGGCGAACGCACCATCTACATCTTTAGCGATCCAGATTGCCCGTATTGCCAACACTTAGAACAAAATATGGTTGGGGTTGATAACGTAACGGTATATGTTTTCCTTTACCCTCTGACCAGTTTGCATCCAAACGCCGAAAAAGTATCAACTCAAATCTGGTGCTCAAAAAATCCGGCAGAAGCTTGGACAAACTATATGCTTAACCGTAAGTTACCTACGACCAGCAAAACTTGTTCAACTCCAATTCAGAAAAATATAGCTTTAGGTAGTAAATTAAATATTGATGGAACACCGACTTTGTTCTTGCAAGATGGTCAAAGAATTTCGGGTGTACCAAGTGATGCTAAACAAATTGAAGCATTACTCAAGTCAGCAAAATAATACAGATAGCCATTTTGAACTTTGTCAGAGTGGCTATTATTTTCTCCACAATTTGCCCAAAGTGCAGTGCTTTATATACAAATCGGCTGTTTACTTTCAGCGTTCAAGATTTATGATGAAAACTTGAAACTATTGAATGCATCAATGGATTGATGTAGCTACGAAGTAAAAGGTTAAAAAGAAATGAAGAAATTACTAATCGCAAGCCTAATCACCCTTTCAAGTGCATCAATTTTTGCGGCAGATAACACTACGACTGCTGCTAAAACAGATGCTTTTAAACAAGTTGAACAACTCTATGCAGCAAAAAATTATCCAGCTGCATTTCAGGAAATGCAACGCCTAGCTCAAACGGGTAATGCTCAAGCAATCTATAACTTAGGTTATATGACTCAAATGGGGCAAGGCACAGCAAAAGATTCGTCTAAAGCTATTAAATATTATGAAGATGCCTCAAATAAAGGTTATGCACAAGCGAGTTATACACTTGCGCAAATCTATGAGACAGGTGAACTAGGAGTTACCAAAGATAGCAACAAATTCAGTCAATATATTCAAAAGGCATCAGCTCAAGGTTCTGATGATGCGACTGTAAAAATTGCTACGATTTTATTTGCTCAGAAAAAACCACAGTCTCATCAAATTGCCCTGCAAAAGTTAGCGCCTTTAATTAGAAAAGGCAACTACCCTGCGATTCAGGTCAAAGCGCTTTATGATATTAGCCAAGGTGTGGAAAATAAAAACCCACTCATGAAACGTCAAGGCATTGAATCTTTACAATCAATTGCGCAAAAAGGTTATGCACCAGCGTCTATGGCTTTAGCGACCATGATGGCCAATGGCAATATCATTCCGCAAAATTTGCCACAGGCTAAAAAGATTTTTACTGAGTTAGCTAACCAAAATGTTCCCAATGCTAGAGAATCTTTAGCTTCAGTTGATAAAATTATTGCAGAAAAAAGTAAACAACCAGCCACTACTCCTGCACAGCCAGCCCCGAAAAAATAGTGAATGATTTAAGCCCCGCGAGGGGCTTTTTAATTTACCACCACAAAGCGATAAGTCCGCTCACCCCAATAAAGCCAACAACGGTACTAATCATTAAAGGTGTTAAGGCCTTTTCATTTAGGCCATATGCTTGTCCAAAAATTCCAAAAGCAATTGGCATTGGTAAAGCAGCAATTAACGTTCCTGCGTAAAGCATTTCACGGCTTACATTGGGAGTTATTAAAAAAAGCGCAAAAATAACAGATGGCATTAAGATGACTTTAAATGTCGCCAATAAAACACTTTGCATGTTTACTGTTGTGATTCCAATCCCAACTAAACTGCCGCCAATTGCAAACAAAGCCAAAGGTGATGCCGTGCGCCCAAGTAACTCTAAAGACTGATCAAGCATGGTAGGAAGATTAACATCTAAAAGGATACATCCCATGCCAACCAAAATAGCAATAATCACTGGATTCTTTAGTAAATTTAAAAAGGTTTGTTTTAACAGCGGTAAAAGATTTTGTTGTTGATGTAACCCAGCCTCGGCCAAAATCAGCATGAGTACCACAATCAATAAATTTTCAATGATTAAGGTTAAAGAAATATAGATTGCTGCATGGTTGCCAATCAACATGGTCAAAATAGCAGTTCCCATAAATCCAGTATTGGACATAGAAGCGCCCATCGCGATTACGGCGCTATGGGTTAAACTATTTTTAAAATATTTTCGATAGAGAATAAAAGCCAAGAAAAATAAAATTAAAGAGCCACCGCCATAAGCAATAAAATAGGCAGGATGCCAAATATCTTGTAAATTTTTATTTGCCAAAGAATGAATTAAAAAGGTGGGTAAGGAAATTTTAATTACAAATGCACTAAGTGCCTTGATCTGTTCAGGCGTTACCAATTTGATGAGGACACAAACATAGCCCATCAATAGCAATATCAAGATAGGTAAAATAACCTGAAAAACCACCGCCCACCCTCACTCATCTAAAGAAAAACGGGCAAAGATGACTTTGCCCGATACAGTTAAAAAGAATTAAAAAGCTGTTTTACCCCATGAGGTTGGCAACGTAAATATTGAGGCGCAATTTTAACTTCCGCACCTAAAGCCGCTGCTGCATGCCAAGGCCATCGTGGGTCATATAACATTGCACGAGCAAGACCAATGGCATCAGCTTGCTGATTTTCCAAAATTTGTTCGGCATGTTCTGGCTCAGTAATTAGCCCTACAGCAATGACTGGAATAGACACATGCTTTTTGACTTGTTCAGCAAATGGAACTTGGTAGCCAGCTCCAATCTGAATAGATTGATGCTCATGCAAACCACCACTAGACACGTGCACATAGGCTGCACCCAACTGCTCTAAAGCTTTTGATAAACCAACTGTAGATTCAACATCCCAGTGTTCTACACCATCCAACCAATCGGTAGCAGACAATCTAACTCCTACTGGATAACCATCTGGAACAGCGAGTTTAATTGCCTGAAGAACCTCAAGTGTCATGCGCATACGGTTTTCTAAAGAACCGCCATATTCATCAGTACGCTGATTCGCAATTGGCGATAAGAATTGATGTAACAAGTAACCATGCGCACCATGCACTTCAATTAACTCAAAGCCAGCTTCTACAGCACGTTTTGCTGCTGCTGCAAAGTCTTGTTGAACTTGTTTAATCTCAGCAATGGTCAAAGCATGGGGCGCTGCATCATGCACTGAAAAGGTACTTTCACTTGGAGCAACCGTTTGCCAACCATGTGGCTGATCTTTTGCAATTTGCCCTTTGCCTAACCACGGTTTTTCAGTAGAAGCCTTACGACCTGCATGTGCTAACTGAATTCCAAATGGCATCGGTGAAAGTGTGCGAACCTTACCCAATAACGTTTTGATTTGGTCACGTTGCTGATCATTCCAAAGTCCAAGGTCAGCATAACTAATACGTCCCTCAGCTTGTACAGCCGTCGCCTCTACAATACAAAGCCCTGCACCAGACAACGCATAATTTGCCCATTGCTGCTCATGCCAATAGGTCACTTCACCGTCATCTGTTGCCGAATATTGGCACATTGGGGCAATTACAATTCTATTGACCAGTTGTAGTGAACCAAAGTTAACCGTTTCAAATAATTTTGCCATTTTTAATTCCTAGAATTGCTTAATTACACGTAAACCTGCGCTCCAGTTACGTCCATCCGCTGGCTCAAAGTAGCGTCCATTACCGTCATTTACGATCACTGAACCTGCATAGTTTTTATCAAACAGGTTATCAACACGGGCAAAGCTATTTACTTTCCAATCGCCCATCACCCATGCATAACCAACGTTAGCTGAGGTTACACTGTAGCTTGGCGCTGCGTCACTATTGGTATCATTCACGTATACTTTATCCATATACTGTATATCTACACCACCATATAAACCGTGCGTAGGTTGCCAAGCCAAAGATGCGTAAGCCTGATTTTTAGCAATACCCGGTATCGCATTCCCTGATGGAATTTGAGTAACACTTCCTGAGGCTGGAATATCAGCATCAAAGGTTGCATCTAAATATGTATAGCTAGCAGTTGCAGTTAAATCTCGCCACAGTTTTTTATTCCATGCAAACTCGACACCTTCACGTAAAGTTTTATCTGCATTACGGAACGTTGAACGGCCGTTAGAATTCCCTGCTGAAACAATGTCATCTTTAGTTTTAGTCTGGAAAACTGCCAAAGTAAAATCACCCAAATGATTCTGTGACTTTAAGCCTGTTTCATAGGTATCGCTTGTTGATGCTGTTAAATCAAAATTAAAACCACTTTCCCCATCTGGACGATATGCCATTTCAGTAAATGTCGGTGTTTCAAAACCTTTGGCATAACTCACATACGCCATAAGTTCAGGTAAAATTTGCCAGCTTAAAGCAGCAGAAGGTAAAACTTTATTGTAATCGGTTTTATCACTATCGTCGCCATTGCTCAAATAATGATCTTCCGACTTATAGTGGACATTACTGTAACGTACGCCCGTATCTAAACGCCATGTTGGTAAGAACTGCCATGAAGCTTGTAAATAGGGATCAATATTCCACAAAGTATTATCTTCTTCGCGGCGTAAATTACCTTTAACACCATAAGAAGGCTGACCGTTTACTAAGTTAAAGTTTTCAAAGCCTTTGCGATCTTCATCCATTGCATCGAGTGCAACACCGACACTCAGAGTAGTATTCGGCAATAGTTCTTTACCCGTCCAACGGAAGTCAGCGCCATAATAATTACGCTCAAAATCAATTACCCCACCAGCATGATTTATACTGGCATCTTGTGTCGACTTAGGGATAGATTGATATTGTGTCACTTGGCGATTGCCTAAATATGCCATCGCATAAAGTTCATTTTTATCATTAATTGGCTTAGACCACGTCACGCCCGTTTGGGTTTGCTCAATATCTTTACGAACATTAAATTGCTTTAAAAAAGGCACTTGTTGTTTTGGATTAGCATTCCACTGATCACGAGTTAGACCCTGCGGATCATCTGCATGGATTTTTACATAGTTGGTCACCCAGTTGATTTTACTACCATCATCAAGATTCCAACTGAGCTTTGCATTGTTTAATACTTTTTCTGCACCGCTATGTTCTCGGTAACCATCGGTATCGAAATATGATGAGCTAATAACATAACTTGGTTCATTCGCACCCTTTGCACCACCTTGTAGCACAAGCCCAGCTCGGCTTTTATCGTGGCTACCACCCGAGTAACTCAGCTCAATCGAGTCTTTACCCTGTCCTTCTTTTGTAGACGTTAAAATCGTTCCACCAGATGAGTTTCCATAAAGCGAAGAAAAAGGGCCTGTTAGTACTTCGACATGGTCCAGACTACTTAAATCAATATTAGAGGTTTGGCCTTGTCCATCTGGCATCGTTGCCGGAATACCATCAACATACAGACGAATACCTCGAACACCAAAAGTAGAACGTGCACCAAAACCACGCATGGAGAGCTGTAAATCTTGCGCATAATTTTCACGATTACGAATCTGTAAACTCGGTATGCCTTTCACAACTTCAGTTAAATTTACTTGTGAAGAAGTATCAACTTGAGGCGCATCTATTCGAAAAACCGAAGCTGGTGTTTGCAAATAAGTTGTATCTGTACGGGTTGCTTCAACATGTAAAGTTGGCAATACCGTAATGTCTTGAGCTAAGTCATCTGCCCAAACAAGTGGGCTAGAAATACAGCCCATACTCATCAAAATACAGTAATGAAGTCGGTCTAAGCGTAATAAGGACATGCTTATTTCCTTTATTTATATTGTAGTTATGATAACAAAAAGTAGTGTCTTGTCTGGATATTGAATTCGCTCTGCATTGTTATAAATCTAGAACAGCCTTTTCGATATCTGAAAATTGATTTCCAAATTTGAATTAACGGCTTAAAGATGGATGATCTTTCCAGCAATAGCGCTCCGGCCAATCTTTTGCTTCTTCGGCATAGTCAATTCCAATACGTGGAGTCATCACCACTTCAGGCTGCGTTGATGCCGCTTCAATCCATAGCCCAGATTCTTCACCTAAAGTCTGGCCTTTTAAAGACCGATCAATGCCTAGATAGCGTGTCAGTTTGCCGGGTCCAGCTAAAAGCTTATATTCTTTTTTGGTTGAAGCCCCACATAAAAATGCAGAACGAATCATCACCCCTTCAGGAATTCCTTCCGTTTGAGTAATTAGATTGAGCATTTCATACATGCCATAAATTAAATAGACATAAATCGTGCCACCTGAACCATACATCACATCAGTTCGAGCTGTACGTTTATCATTATAGCTATGGCAGGCTTTATCCCGAATTCCTAAATAAGCTTCCGTTTCGGTAATCGTACACCGAACAACGTGTCCATCAGCTTGTCGCTTACATAGCACGCATCCAACTAAATCACGAGCAACCTGTGAAGTTTCACGTTGAAACCAGCTTAATGGTAAAATATCTGACATAGTAATCTCTGAAATACTACATACCACACGATATACTTGATTATTCCAGTATATCTGTTAATTCTGCGAGTTGGCATGCCTGAGTTACCCGAAGTCGAAACAACTAAAACCAGTTTATTTCCTCTATTGAATCAAAAAGTTCTAAGTGTGGAAGTACGTAACCCAAGCTTACGCTGGGCAATACCTGATGATGTTCAAAAACTTGTTGGGCAACGTCTTATTGGATTAAATCGCCGCTCAAAATATATCTTGGCAGAGTTCGAACAAGATCAAATGCTTTGGCATTTAGGAATGTCAGGAAGCTTCCGTTTATGCAATCCTCAAGATGAATTACGAAAACATGATCACTTCATTATTCTCTTTGAAGAACATGAATTACGTTACCACGACCCACGTCGTTTTGGCTGCATTCTCTGGCTAAACCCTGAAACACAAGGGAAGTTAATTGATACTTTAGGGCCGGAACCTTTAACTAATGACTTCAATGCAGAATATTTAGCTTCAAAACTTAAAAATAAATCAGTCGGCATAAAAATTGCACTTATGGATAATCATGTTGTGGTTGGCGTAGGCAATATCTATGCAACTGAAAGTTTATTTAATGTCGGGATTCACCCAGCTCAGCCTGCTACTGACCTAAATTTCCAGCAGATAGAAAAACTCGTGGTCGAAATCAAACGTATTTTAAAATCAGCGATTGATTTAGGTGGTTCAACTTTACGGGACTACAGCAATGCTATGGGCGAAAATGGTTATTTCCAGCAAACCCTTTTGGCTTATGGACGCGCTGGAGAAATGTGCATTAATTGTGAGACTACATTAGAAAATCTTAAACTCGGCCAACGCGCTAGTGTATTTTGTCCACAGTGCCAGCCCCTCAAAAAGCCCAATAAGCTCTAATTTTCAGAGGAAGATAAAATGCAAACAGCAATCGTCCGCCATATTCTGGTCAAAGATAAAGACTTAGCTGAACAGCTAAAAAAGAAGCTACAAAATGGCGCTGACTTTGCCAAAATTGCCAAGCAATATTCAACGTGTAACTCAGCAAAACGCGGTGGTGAGCTTGGTGAAGTAAAAAAAGGGCAACTGGTACCTGTTATTGATAAAATCGTTTTTACAGCCGCTGAACGCGTACTGCAAGGTCCAATAAAGAGTCAGTTTGGCTATCATCTTTTAGAAGTTAAATTCAGAATGGGCAGTTTACGTTGATTCCATTATATTAATTATAGTTTTCAAAACTTTGAGCCTGCGCATTCAGTTGGTATGTCCAGGCTTTAATCTGTTCGCCTGACTCAAGCTTTACATCCGTGACGACACGCTGATATTGAAATCCTTCAAAATCATCAAGCATTTTCCAGTTTTCTTCCAGCTTTTCTGTACTAAACACATAGCCTTCAACCCAATCGGCTTTGGGATCTAAAACAATTGCAGTTAATCCTTTATCTGGCCCCCAATCTAAAATATGAATCACGCCTCGCAAGCTGGCTTTTGTCCAACTGCCGCCAATCTGCTCTAAAATATGAGCATTGGCTTTATTTGGGCATAAGGTTCCATATACAAAAAGTTGATTCATTTATTTATACCCCTTTTACAATATGCGTAGCTGAGCTTATTGGTAGCTTTTCAATTTTATCAATATCTTCAGTCCAATATAAAATACTTAGTCATAAAAAACGGCACCTTTAGTACCGTTTTTATTTTTATCAGAAGACTGTTAAGCCTGTTTTTTCAACTCATCACGAATTTCACGTAACAATTGAACATCTTCAGGAGTTGCAGCTGGAGCTTCTGGCTCATTCTTATCACGGCGAAGTCTGTTTAATAATTTCACCATTAAGAAAACTACCCAAGCCAAAATAATAAAGTTGATTAAAATGGTGAGGAAATTACCATAGGTTAAAACATTGATACCTGCTTTTTGCAAAGCATCTAAAGATTGCAGATTGGCAGGGTTTGCTCCTAGAACAATGAATTTCTGTGAAAAATCGACACCACCACCAGTAATTACACTGATAAGAGGCATGATAATATCTTTTACTAAAGAGTCTACGATTTTACCAAAAGCACCACCAATAATCACACCAATGGCTAAATCCATCATATTGCCTTTCACGGCAAATTCTTTAAATTCTTGAATAATACTCATCTAAACATCTCCAGATGTCGGGGGTTAAAACACGTTATATTTTTCTTTTTCATTGGCATCTTATCCATTTAGATAGTACTCGCCATGATATTGATAATTTAATATTTTTATCAAAAAAAGAAAGTTATTTCACACTTTAACAACATATTGTCTGATAAGAAAAATATGATTTTAAGCTTAGTTTAATTTTAAATATAACGATTAAAAAAACCGCTAAATTAATTTAGCGGTTTTTTCTTTTCATTTAAGAAAAATTATTTATCACGGTTACGTTTACGTTCATTTTCAGTCAAGTAACGCTTACGGATACGAATTGACTTTGGAGTAACTTCAACTAATTCATCATCTTCAATGAATTCAAGCGCTTGTTCAAGCGTGTATTCAACAGCTGGTGTCAACGTTAACGCTTCATCTGTACCAGATGCACGTACGTTTGTTAACTGTTTCGCTTTAGTTGGGTTAACAACCATGTCATCTGAACGAGAGTTAATACCAATGATCATACCTTCGTAAACTTCTAACTGAGGTTTAGCGAATAAACGACCACGGTCTTGCAATGTGAATAATGCATAGCCCAAACAAACGCCTTGAACCATAGAAATCAACACACCGTTTTGACGTTTCGCAACAGTACCTTGTTTCATTGGACCGTAATGCGAGAAACTTGATGTCATGATCCCTGTACCAGAAGTCATGGTCAAGAATTCAGAACGGAAACC
The DNA here is from genome assembly GCF_025513915.1 of Acinetobacter sp. WU_MDCI_Abxb74. Classification (NCBI taxonomy): domain Bacteria; kingdom Pseudomonadati; phylum Pseudomonadota; class Gammaproteobacteria; order Moraxellales; family Moraxellaceae; genus Acinetobacter; species Acinetobacter sp. WU_MDCI_Abxb74. Next base: position 107,285 of record NZ_JAHPRP010000009.1, on the reverse strand, counting down.
AATTAAGCCACGTGAAGGAACAGTTGCTTCAATACGGATACGGCCTTTACCGTCAACTTCCATATTTGTCATTTCACCTTTACGGTAACCCATTTGTTCCATCACAGAACCTTGGTGCTGTTCTTCAACGTCAAATGTTACGTTTTCGTATGGTTCTTGCTTTTCGCCGTCAACTTCTTTCAAAATTACTTGTGGACGTGATACGCCCATTTCGAAGCCTTCACGACGCATGTTTTCAATTAAAACTGAAAGGTGAAGTTCACCACGACCAGACACTTTGAAACGGTCTGGACTATCAGTATCTTCAACACGTAATGCTACGTTGTGAATCAATTCACGATCTAAACGTTCACGAATGTTACGTGAAGTAACAAATTTACCTTCTTTACCCGCAAACGGTGAGTTGTTTACTTGGAAAGTCATCGTAACAGTAGGTTCATCTACAGATAACGGCGGTAAAGCTTCAACATTTTTCGGATCACAAATCGTGTCAGAAATATGAAGTGCATCGATACCTGTTACACAAACGATATCACCAGCATTTGCCTCTTCAACGTCAACGCGATCTAGACCATGGTAACCCATGATTTTTAAGATACGACCGTTACGTGTTTTACCTTCTTTGTCGATAACAGTTACAGGTGTGTTTAATTTAACTGAACCACGCTGAATACGACCAACACCGATTACACCAACGAAGCTGTTATAATCAAGTGAAGAGATTTGCATTTGGAATGGACCATCAACATCAACTGCTGGTGGTTCAACGATATCTACAATTGTTTGGAACAATGGAGTCATGTCGTCAGCCAATTCTTCTGGAGAAGGACCAGCAACACCACGAAGACCAGATGCATAAACAACTGGGAAGTCTAGCTGTTCGTCAGAACCGCCAAGGTTGTCGAACAAGTCAAATACTTGGTCAATAACCCAGTCTGGACGCGCGCTTGGCTTGTCAACTTTGTTGATAATTACGATTGGTTTTAAACCACGAGCAAACGCTTTTTGAGTTACAAAGCGAGTTTGTGGCATTGGACCTTCTTGAGAGTCAACCAATAACAATACACAGTCAACCATCGACATTACACGTTCAACTTCACCACCGAAGTCAGCATGTCCTGGGGTGTCCACGATGTTAATGCGGTATTCTGTATTCGTACGAGCATCGGTCCATTTAATTGCAGTGTTCTTTGCAAGAATGGTAATACCACGTTCACTTTCAATTGCACCTGAATCCATCACACGCTCGATTTCACCCGCGCGATCACCTAATGCACCTGATTGTTGTAAAAGTTTGTCGACTAAAGTCGTTTTACCATGATCGACGTGCGCAATGATGGCAATGTTACGGAGTGTTTTAATATCTGACATGTAAATTCGATACGCCTAAAGTTTGAGGGCAAATTATACAGAAAAACACTACTCTTGAGTAGTGACAGTTTATTGACATTGATAAAAAAATTTCTAATAGCCTGTATTTCGTTTTGTAAAGATAGTTATCTCGATTAGAATAGCGCCAATTTGCAAAATTGCGGCGGACCTACACCCATGTCCAATCAACACTCTCAAGACCATTTAGACCTTGTTTATGGTTTAAATGATCGACCAAAACCTTTGATCGCTTTTTTAGCAGCTTTCCAGCATTTGCTTGCGATTATTGTACCAATTGTTACACCTGGCCTTTTAATTTGCTTAGCTTTAGGCGTTTCACGCACCGAAACTAACATGATTTTATCGATGTCTTTGGTGATTTCGGGTATTGCTACATTTCTACAATGTAAAAAAGTTGGTCCGTTTGGTGCAGGTCTTCTTATTGTTCAAGGCACAAGCTTTAACTTTATTGGTCCTATTATTGGTATTGGTAGTGCAATGGTTGCCGCAGGAACACCTGTAAACCAAGTTATGGCTGCAATATTTGGTGTAGTCATTGCCGGCTCCTTCATTGAAATGGGTGTTTCGCAAATTCTTCCATGGGTAAAAAGACTCATTACTCCTTTGGTGACTGGTATTGTTGTTTTATTAATTGGCTTAACGCTTATTAAAGAAGGCTTAATTAGTATGGGTGGTGGCTACCAAGCCATGCAAGATCATACTTTTGCAAGTGCAGACAACCTTATTATGTCATGTACCGTACTTGCCATTATTGTTGTTCTAAATCGTATTCGAGTGGTTTGGATTAAAAGTTCAGCTATTTTAATCGCTTTAGTGAGTGGTTACATTCTTGCCGGATTTATGGGTCACCTAGATTTCTCTGGTATTAAAGATGCGCCACTCGTACAAATCCCAACACCAATGCACTTTGGTTTGAGCTTCTCGTGGGGATTATTCATCCCAATGGCATTCATTTATTTGGTGACCTCATTAGAAGCAATTGGCGATGTGACAGCAACCAGTAAACTTTCCAACCAACCTGTTAACGGTCCAGTATGGATGCAACGTATTAAAGGTGGCGTGTTAGTTAATGGTGCAAACTCTTTATTAGCGGGATTATTTAACACCTTCCCTAGTTCTGTTTTCGCTCAAAACAATGGTGTAATTCAACTCACTGGGGTTGCTAGCCGCTATGTAGGTATATGGATTGCAGCCTTACTTATTTTATTAGGCTTATTTCCTGCGGTAGCTGGTGTTATACAAGCAGTTCCTCAAGCAGTGTTAGGTGGCGCTGTTATGGTCATGTTCGGTGCAGTGGCTGCATCAGGCATTAACATTCTTTCTTCTGTTCACCTTGACCGCCGAGCATTGTTAATTATTGCCATCTCACTTGCATTAGGTTTAGGTGTTGCTCAGGTTCCTCAAATTTTAGAGCACCTTCCAGAATTATTTAAAAATATTTTTAGCTCTGGCGTGGCGACAGGCGGTATTGCAGCATTAATTTTAAATGTTGTGCTTCCTGAAACTCATAAATAATTAACTTTTAATTTTGATTACTGCCCAGCTCCCACTGGGCATTCTTCTTCATGAGAGATGTACATGGATCCTAGAAGTGAAGTGGTATTAAGACAGCAAGACTATTTGAAAGGTAGAATCTTGTTAATTAATGCACCGAATGATGCCTTAGTTAGTCAATTACCCGCTGGGACTGATGCATCAGTCTGGACATGGAACCATGCTGACTATCAGGGATTTATAAATAATGGAACAGAAGCGCACTTCTCAGTTGAGTTTCCATCACAAGACTTCGACCAAGCAATCATTTTTGTTCCAAAATCTAAAGAGCTCTTGAATTACATATTGCATGTAGTGATGAGCCATCTGAAAACCAATCAATCTGTTTTTTTAGTCGGTGAAAAAAAGGGTGGCGTAGAAAGAGCCGCCAAACAATTACAAAACTTCGGCAAAGTCCTAAAACTTGATAGTGCCCGCCACTGTCAATTGTGGCACTTAAAGATTGAGAAAACCGAACAGATTAAACCTCTGGAAAAATGGCTTAAAACTTATACTGTTCAGGTGAATGAACAAGAGCTTACGATTTGCGCCCTACCCGGTGTTTTTAGCCAAAATCATCTAGATGTCGGAACTGCTGTTTTACTCCCTTATCTTAATCAGGTGAAATCAGGTAGAATTGCCGACTTCGGGTGTGGTGCTGGAATTATCAGTTGCTATTTGGCAAAAATAAATTCAAGTAATATTATTCATGCCCTAGATATTGATGCTTTCGCTTTACGGTCAACGGAAATGACTTTTAGTCGAAATGGAATAAGTTCAGACCAGTTGAGATTGCAGCCTGTTATAGGTATTGCAGACGCTCCAACAGAACTCGATGCCATTGTCAGTAATCCCCCTTTCCATCAAGGTATTCATACCGACTATGATGCAAGTGAAGGACTCTGCCAGAACGCTAAAAAACATTTAAAGGCATCAGGTGAGCTATGGATTGTAGCAAACCGTTTTTTAAACTATCCGATCTTAATTGAGAAGCACTTTGGTCAGTGCCAGATTAAAACTGATCTTCAAGGCTTTAAGGTGTTATATGCCTGTGCATAACAAACTATGTAAGGAATCTCCATGAGCGAAACACATGCTCCTGAAAAACTCCAGCGTAAGCTTGGGGCTCGTCATCTGAATATGATCGCCATTGGTGGTTCCATTGGTACAGGCCTCTTCCTTGCTTCTGGATCAACCATTGCAAATGCTGGCCCAGGTGGAGCGCTTCTCGCCTACTCTCTCATTGGCATTATGATTTACTTCTTAATGACCAGTTTAGGTGAGCTTGCAACCCACACTCCAACTTCTGGTGCTTTTTTTACATACGGTAGTCGTTATGTCGAAGAAGGCTTTGGTTTCGCTCTAGGTTGGAACTACTGGTATAACTGGGCAATTACAGTTGCATTCGAACTTGTTGCAGTTCAGTTTATTATGAAGTTCTGGTTCCCGGATATTCCTGGGTTCTATTGGAGTGCCCTGTTCCTTATCGTTATCTTTATGATTAATGCCATGACAGTAAAGGGATTCGGCGAAAGCGAATTCTGGTTCTCAATGGTAAAAGTGATCGCCATCGTTGCCTTTATTATTATTGGATTAGCCATGATCATTAAGATTATGCTAACTCCAGGTGTCGCAGCTTTTGGAAACTGGACCTATAAAGACGCGCCTTTTGTAGGTGGTTTACAAGCCATGATCGGTGTAGCAATGATTGCCGGATTCTCTTTCCAAGGGACAGAAATGGTTGGGGTTGCTGCTGGTGAGTCTAAAGATCCAAAGAAAACGATTCCTCTTGCAATCAAACAGATTTTCTGGCGAATCTTATTATTTTATATCTTATGTATTTTCATTATCGGCACCCTCATCGCCTATGATGATCCAAACTTATTACAAGCTGCTACCACTGAAAATATTGCACTTTCTCCGTTTACATTGCTCTATGAAAGAGTTGGCTTTGCCTTTGCTGCTGGTTTAATGAATGCTGTCATTCTTACTGCTATTTTGTCAGCAGGTAACTCAGGCATGTACTCTTCAACTCGCATGTTGTTTAAAATGGCTCAGGAAGAACGTGCGCCAAAGTGGTTTGGAAAGCTTGATAGTCGTGGCGTTCCGATGAATGCACTATATGCCACAACATTTATCGCTGCATTTTGTTTCTTGACGACTTTTATTGGTGAAAAACAAGTATTTAACTGGCTACTCAATATGTCAGGTATGTGCGGTTTTATTGTTTGGTTAGGAATTGCTATTTCGCATTATCGTTTCCGCAAAGGTTATATTGCTCAAGGATATAAATTAGAAGATTTAGCCTATCGTGCCAAATTTTTCCCATTTGCCCCTTGGTTCGCGTTTATCCTCTGTTCAATCATTATTTTGGGACAAAACTATCAAGCCATTTTAGGTGGAAAAATTGACTGGTTAGGCCTACTTTCAACCTATATTAGCTTGCCATTGTTCTTAATTATTTGGTTAGGCTATAAGTGGAAAAATAAAACCAAACTGATCCCTTACGATCAAATGAACGTGAAGCCAGAGCAAGACTAAAAAGTAGTAATTAAAAATAAATCAAAGATCAAAAACTTGATATTTGATTTAAAAAGCGTAAAATGCCGTTCATATTTTCAACGGCGCTTTTAAATAAGGAGGACATCATGCCAACACTACAAGGTAAAACAGATTAAATAATTTGGCACGATGTCAGCTCACGGACAAGTGTACAAATTCACTTCACTTGTCCGAATGCTCAAATTTAAAACCTAGCATTCGCTAGGTTTTTTTATGCCTGCACGGACAAAAATAAGAGAAAAATTATGGGCATACAAAAAATATTAAACGAGGAAGCACTTTACGGTGTTCCCGTTAAAATTTTCACTCAAGATATAGATAGTGAAAGTATTGAACAACTGAAGAAAATGGCGCAGCTGCAATTTATCTATTCTCATATTGCAGTAATGCCAGATGTTCATGTGGGAAAAGGCGCTACTGTAGGCAGTGTTATTCCAACTAAACATGCCATTATTCCTGCCGCTGTAGGAGTAGATATTGGTTGTGGAATGAATGCAATCCGCTTAAGTCTCAAAGCTTCACAATTACCTGATAACTTAAGCCGTTTGCGCGATACAATTGAGCGTAAAGTACCAGTTGGATTTGCTTTACATAAACAAGTCAGGGCAAAAGCTTCAAGTATTATTCCACTTGAAAAAAGCTTAGAACCGATTATCAAAAAGCATCCTGGTCTGGTTCGAATGCTCCGACAATTTGATGCAACATGGCAAAAACAGCTAGGCACTTTAGGTGGCGGCAATCACTTTATAGAACTCTGTATTGATGAAAATCAAGACGTATGGATTATGCTACATTCAGGTAGTAGAGGATTGGGTAACGTCATTGGTACTTATTTTATTGAGTTAGCTAAGAAAGAAGCTCAGCATCGTTTTGGTCATGTACCTGATAAAGCTTTAAGTTATTTTGCCGAAGGCTCAAAAAGTTTCGATGATTATGTAGAAGCAGTGGAATGGGCTCAAGAATACGCTTTTGAAAATCGCAAAGAAATGATGCGTTTAATTTTAGAAGCGATCCGCCCTCTTCTACCCTCTTTTCAAATGACCAAGGAGGCTATTAATTGTCATCACAATTATGTAAGCCGTGAAACACATTTTGGCGAAAGTTTATTGATTACCCGAAAAGGAGCAATTCGAGCAGGCTTAGATGAATTAGGTATTATCCCGGGTTCAATGGGTGCACGCTCTTATATCGTCAAAGGTAAAGCCAATCCTGAGTCATTTTGTTCTTGTTCTCATGGAGCAGGTCGCAAGATGAGTCGAAGCAAGGCGAAAACTCTTTTTAACCAGCAAGATCTTATCGAACAAACCCAAGGTATTGAATGCCGCAAAGACAGTGGCGTTGTCGATGAAATCCCAAGTGCTTATAAAGATATTGATGAAGTCATGGCAAATCAAGCCGACCTCATTGAAGTTGTCCATACACTTAAACAAGTTTTATGTATTAAAGGTTAAAATATGAAAATTAAAGAAATGTCAAAAATCAAAGTCCGTAATCAAGTGGCTCTTTCCCCTTTACTTCACAAAGGTGGGATGCATGAAACGGAAAAGCCTCGTGCCCAACACCGTAGAGATAGACAAGATACTAAACAGCAATTGAAAAAAGGTGATTGGTAAATAATTTAAATCAAAATCGAAAGTAATTATTATGAAGGAGACATAGAAATGACTAAATATTTCAAAAAGTGCAATAAAAAAAGCGACTCTAATGAGTCGCTTTTTTACTGTTCAAGAACCCAAATTATTGAGCTGCTGCAGGAGCTGCCGCTTCTTGACCAGGTTGAACAACTACAGTACGGCTACCAGTGATTGTCGCGAATACACGACGGTTCATAGCACGGCCTTCTTTAGTTTTGTTGTCAGCAATCGGTTGATCCCAAGCGAAACCTTGAGTAGACAAACGAGATGCATCAACATTGTATTCGTTTACAAGAGCTGATTTAACAGAGTTAGCACGAGCTAAAGATAAACGTTCGTTTAACTTACGTGGACCAGTGTTATCTGTGTGACCTTCGATACGTGCAGTAGCGTTAGGATATTCAGTTAACTTCTCAGCAACTTTAGCGATTTCTGGCTTGTATTGGTCTTTGATGTTTGATTTGTTAGTATCAAAGAACACACGAAGTTCCATGTTAAGGTCTTCAGTTAGCTCTTGTGGTTGTGGAGCAACTGGAGTTGGTTCAACTGGAGCAACTTCTACTACAGGAGCAGCAGGCTTCAAATGACCACCAAGAACTACGTTTAAACCAGCAAGAGCTGTATAGTTCCAGAATTTTTCGTCAAAGTTATAAGTACCACGAGCTTCTGTACGAAGAGATAAAGCATCGTTTAAGCGCCAGAAAGCACCAAAACCAGCGTTACCTAAAGTACCTTCTTCACCATCACGATAAGCTAAACGCGCATCATCAAATTCATATTTATAGTGACCAGCACCTAATAATACGTATGGCTTGATTTTGCTGTCATAGTTTTTAGTGATTAAATCAGAAGTAACATAGAAGTTACCGTTGATTTGTTGTTGTTTGTATTCACCATAGTTAGTGTCTACATCACCTTTTACTTGGCTATATTCAGCTTCGAAACCTAACCATGGTGTTAACTCAATACCAAGAGCTGCACCAACGAACAAATCGTCTTGTAGTTCAGGTCCGTTAGTTAACTCGCCATCTTTACCGCCATTGTTGTGTTGACTGTCTTGGAAAGTGTAACCAAGCAATAATGGTGTAACAGTTACGCCAGCATTAGCAGCAGCTAAAGGTGCAGCGACAAGCATAGCAAGTGCAATACGACTCAATTTCATGGATATCCTCCAGAGATAACAATTGTTGTTCAAGCTCAGCCTAAATTTATTGGCCCCTGAGATATTTTTACCCCAGTATTATTTTTAAGCTATTCACATTTGAATCATACAAACACTTGATAGACTTTCCAAGTGCTTGATAATTTTAATCAAGTAAATTATTGACAAAATTACTTACAATTTCCGTTGTAATTCGGTAATTTTTTACTCAACTAGCAAATATGGACAACTTCTTTCTTTCGCTTAGGGTGATTTTACCAGTATTCTAGCGTCCTGATAACCTTTATTTAATTTTGTGTTTCCTCATTATAAAAAGCCTTATAAATCATTGATAGAACGCATAAAATCAAAATATCAATTCATATATTAAGGAATTTTAATGTTCAAATCTCTTGGTTTCACATTGATGGAACTCACTATAACGCTCGCAATTCTTATGATTATGTTCACTATAGCGCTTCCTTTATACCATCAATTTATGGCTTCGGTAGAATTAAAAAACACGCCTCGACTACTGACAATTCATATACAAAAAGCCAAATACGACGCAATTCTACGACATAAGAGTGTCGTACTTTGCCCAAGTGTTGATTTAACGCTGTGTAATAGTAATTGGGATACAAGCCTTATAAGCTTTGTAGACACAAATCATAATCTACAAAGAGAAAACGACGAAGAGATATTGACCAATGTTGAACTTAATCATCGTTATGGTTCTTTAAAATTTCAAAAATTCGGAAAAAAATTAAATAGTATCGTATTTCAGGGAGACACTGGACTGCCACGCGAGTCTAACGGCAGTTTTACATATTGTTCTTATGACCAGCTTAAAAACTTTAAATTAGTTCTCAGCAAAATGGGACATATTCGTTTAGAAGACCTTAAAAATTGTTAGAACTCTACAGTCTAATGCAGAAGATATCTCTCTGTGTTTTTTGCAATATACTGCCTAGGTTTTAAACATTTCTTATTTTGAGATTAAGAATAACCGGAGATTACAACAATGACTGACATCGTAATTATTAATGGTGCTCGTACTGCCATGGGTGGTTTTCAAGGATCACTATCAGGACTTACGGCGCCTGAATTGGGTGCGGTAACAATTAAAGAAGCAATCGCACGAGCAGGTTTACAGCCTACTGATGTCGAAGAAGTTATTATGGGTTGTGTCCTTCCTGCTGGCTTAAAACAAGGCCCTGCTCGTCAAGCCATGCGTAAAGCTGGCTTACCAGATTCTACAGGTGCAGTAACAATTAACAAGCTTTGTGGTTCTGGCATGAAAGCTGTTATGCAAGCTGCTGATATGATTAAAGCAGGTAGTGCTGAAGTAGTTGTTGCTGGCGGCATGGAGTCTATGACAAATGCACCTTATGTTTTGCCAAAAGCACGAGCTGGCTACCGCATGGGCCATGGTGAAATTAAGGACCATATGTTTCTTGATGGGCTTGAAGATGCCGAAACTGGTCGTTTAATGGGTTCTTTTGCTCAAGATATGGCAAATACACGTGGCTATACACGTGAGCAAATGGATGACTTTGCAATTCGTTCTTTGAAACGTGCTCAAAAAGCAATTACCGAAGGTTATTTCAAAGATGAAATTGTTCCTGTTACCGTACCTAGTCGCAAAGGCGATGTTGTTGTTGACCAAGATGAACAACCTTTAAATGCAAAAATCGACAAGATTCCTTCACTTAAACCAGCTTTTGCAAAAGACGGAACAATCACCGCAGCAAACGCGAGTTCTATTTCAGATGGTGCATCTGCATTAGTATTAACATCGAGTGAAGTTGCCACTCAACGTGGTTTACAGCCGCTTGCGAAAATTATCGCAACAGCTTCAAACTCTCAGCATCCTTCAGAATTTACAATCGCTCCTGTGGGTGCCATCGAGAAAGTTCTGAAAAAAGCTGGCTGGAATGCTCAAGATGTTGACCTATGGGAAATTAACGAAGCTTTTGCCATGGTTACCATGTGCCCAATTGATGACTTCAAACTTGATGCTGAAAAAGTCAATATCAATGGTGGTGCTTGTGCACTAGGCCATCCAGTAGGTTCTACAGGTTCTCGTATTATTCTTACGCTTATTCATGCATTGAAACGCACGGGTGGTAAAAAAGGTATTGCTGCACTTTGTATTGGTGGTGGTGAGGCTACAGCCGTTGCAATTGAACTCATTTAATTAAAAATAACTATTTTAAAATCCCACTTCGGTGGGATTTTTTATGAAAAAGCTACAAAAAATGACCCACAAAATCACTTTTAAGTTTTAACTTATTCTTTTAAACGAAAACAACAATGGACAATAACAATGCAACTCAATCACTATCTCAACTTTCAAGGTCAGGCAGAGCAAGCCTTTAATTTTTATAAGTCAGTTTTTGGCGGCGAGTTCGGCATATTGAGCCGCTATGGTGATATGCCACCAACAGAAGGTGTGACTTTATCTGAAGCTGATAAGAATCTGGTTCTTCATGTTTCACTGCCAATTAATGAATATACCGTACTTATGGCATCAGATACAAATGATCAGTTCTGTGCTCCTAACAGTGTTTTTACCCAAGGTAATAATCACTACATCTCGATTAATCTTGAAAAGGATGAGCAAGAGAAAGCAAAACAACTTTTTGATGCTTTATCTGTAAATGGTCAAATTGAAATGCCTCTAGAAAAAACATTCTGGGGCGCATTGTACGGCGCTTTTACCGATCAATTTGGCATAAAGTGGATGGTTAATTGCCAATTGGACACATAAATTTCAGCATAAAAAATCCCGCAATTTGCGGGATTTTTTATATCAGGACTTATTCAGCACCTGTTTGATAACTTGCTTGCGGTACAGCCGTTGAAGCTTGATACGGGTTGGTAAAGTCTTGTAAACCCGCCGCTGCTTCTTGCACATCTTTGCCTTCTTTTACGACAAAGCTATCAAAACCAGAACGCTTTAAGTAGTTTAAGACATCCTTAAACACATCTCCCGTTGCCCGTAACTCACCCTGGAAACCTTGGCGACGTAATAGTGCTGCAAATGAGTAGCCTCGGCCATCGCCAAAACCAGCAAACTCAATAAAAATTGCATCAAGTTCATTTAATGGGAACGTATGATCTTCAGGCGAATCATTCACAGTTACATACAAAGCTTTTTTACCTTGAATGTTTGCTAATTGATCAAGTTGAGCCGTTGTTACCACAACGTCACCTTGAGGAATAACACCATCTTCAGCAATGATTTGATAAGTATTATCTGCAATCGTGCCATCTTTATAAAGCACTGGTAGAGCTGTATTAAGCATATGCACGCTCCTTAAATGGTTGAATTCCTACACGGCGATATGTGTCAACAAAACGCTCACCTTCAGTACGTAAATCAAGATAAGTATTTAATACTTCTTCAATTACATCGGCAACAGCATCTGCTGCAAATGATGGCCCTAAGATATCACCGATTGATGCATCATGGTCTGAATTACCACCTAATGTAATTTGGTAGAATTCAGCGCCTTTCTTATCTACACCTAAAATGCCGATGTTACCTACGTGATGGTGACCACAGGCATTCATACAACCAGAAATATTTAAGTCCAAATGACCAAGGTCATACACTTTATCTAAGTCATCGAAACGGCGTGTAATTGCTTCAGCAATTGGAATTGATTTTGCATTTGCAAGTGAACAGAAATCACCGCCCGGGCAACTAATAATATCGGTAATGAAACCAATATGCGCACGTGCCATATTTTGCTGTTCAAGCGCTTGCCACACATCGAACAAATCTTTTTGAGGTACATCTGCCAAAGCAATGTTTTGTTCGTGAGTCGTGCGAAGTTCACCGAAAGTATATTTATCAGCAAGATCTGCAATAAAGTTCATTTCTTCGGTAGTCATATCACCCGGTGCAATACCTGCACGTTTCAGAGAAATCGTAACAATACGATAGCCCTTCACTTTATGTGCATGTGTGTTGATATTGAACCATTGTTTGAATTTTGGATGCTCAGCAAATAAAGCAGTGAAGTCTTCATCTGCCAAATCTTGATAATCAAATGGGATGAACTCTTCATCCAGTTTTTTCAAGATTTCTGGCTGAATTCTTAATGATTCACGTGTATGTTCAAATTCAGCTTCAACTTTCTGAGCAAAAACTTCAGGAGTTAACGCTTTAACTAGAATTTTGATACGCGCTTTATATTTGTTATCACGACGGCCATGCAAGTTATAAACACGTAGAACTGCTTCTAAGTAAGAAATTAAATCTTCGCGTGGTAAAAACTCACGAATAACACTACCAATGATTGGAGTACGGCCTAAACCACCACCAGCCATAATTTTGTAGCCGATTTCACCCGCTTCATTACGCACGATATATACACCAATATCGTGAAATGCTGTTGCTGCACGGTCTTTTTCTTCAAGTGCAGAAACGGCAATTTTGAACTTACGTGGCAAAAATGCAAATTCAGGATGGAACGTACTCCACTGACGGATCAATTCACATGTTGGACGTGGGTCTGCAATTTCACCTGCAACCACACCCGCATATTGGTCAGTCGTCGTGTTACGAATACAGTTACCACTGGTTTGAATGGCATGCATTTGTACCGTTGCAAGTTCAGCTAAAATTTCTGGTACATCTTCAAGAGCTGGCCAGTTTAACTGAATGTTCTGACGTGTAGATACGTGTGCGTAGCCACGATCATATTCAGTTGAAACTTCAGCAATTTTACGTAATTGTTTTGAACTCATTAAGCCATACGGCACAGCAATACGCAGCATAGGCGCATAGCGTTGCACATATAAACCATTTTGCAAACGTAATGGACGGTATTCATCTTCAGAAAGTTTGCCCGCTAAATAGCGCTCTGTCTGATCGCGGAACTGAGCAACTCGTTGATTAATCAGCTGCTGATCGAAATCGGTATATAAATACATGGCGTACGGCTAGTAGTTTCATTATTAAGGCAGATAGCATAGCGAGCTTTTATTCATCAATAAAATGCTTTTTTTGCATATTTAATAACGGTTTTATTGATAAGCTTTAATATAAATCGATATAAAAAAAGCCCGGATAAATCCGGGCCCTTTCAAGAGAAGCTTTTTATTTGTTATCTGGTAAGGCATAAGCCACTAAATAGTCGCCCATTTTCGTACCAAATGAACCATGACCACCGGCCATAATCACAACATATTGCTTGCCATTGATTTCATACGTCATTGGTGTTGCTTGTCCACCAGCTGGTAAACGTGCTTCCCAAAGTTTCTTACCGTTAGTGACGTTAAACGCACGTATGTAGTTATCTTGAGTTGCACCAACAAACATGACATTACCGGCAGTAGAAATTGAACCGCCTAAACCAGGCACACCAATTTTCACAGCTGGTAACTGGAACAAGTTCGGTAAGCTGTCACGAATTGTACCAATACGTTTTTTCCATACCACTTCATGAGTTTTTAAATCAACGCCAGCTACATAACCCCAAGCTGGTTGTTTACAAGGTAAACCAAGCGGAGATAGGAATGCGCTAATTTCTACACCATAAGGTACGCCGTACATCGGTTGTACGCCCTGTTCAGTTCCCGCACCTTTTGCAGTTTGCTCACGATTTGGATCAGCAGGAATTAAACGGCTTACGAATGGTAAACCAATCGGGTTCATTACAGCAACTTGACGGTCAGGGTTAACTGACATACCACCCCATTCAAATACACCTAAGTTACCAGGGAAAACTAAAGTACCGTTTTCTGATGGTGGAGTGTAAATACCATCGTAATTTAGACGTTTGAAAGAAACACGACACATGAGCTGATCAAGCATAGTGGCTCCCCACATATCTTTATCTGTCAATTTGTCTTGTGGAGCTAAGTTCAAGTCAGAGAATGGCTGAGTTTTTGAGTAGAACTCACCTTTAGTTTGTGGTCCACGTTTAACTGTTTGTGGAACTGGTTTCTCAGTCACAGGAACAATTGGTTGACCATTACGACGATCAAGAACAAAGGCATTACCTGTTTTCGTCAATACATAGATTGCAGGAACAGTTTGACCAGCTTTATTTTTAATATCAGCTAAAGATGGTTGCGATGGTACATCCATATCCCATAAATCGTGATGGGTTGTCTGGAAGTTCCATACCAACTTACCTGTAGAGGCATTAATCGCTAACATTGAGTTTGCATAACGCTCTTTAAGCTCAGTACGGTCACCACCCCAGATGTCTGGAGTACCTACACCTGTTGGCACATAAACGATATCAAGTTTGGCATCGTATGCTAAAGGTGCCCACGCATTTGGTGAGTTATGAACAAAGTTCGTACCTTCACCTGGCATTGCATTTGGATCTGCCGCGCCTGTATCAAATACCCAAAGAAGTTTACCAGTGTTAACGTCGTATCCACGAATCACACCAGATGGCTCTTTATTTGAGTAGTTATCTGTTACTGAACCAGCAATCACCACGGTTGAACCAGTCACAATACCTGGAGATGTTGGGTTGTAACCGCCTGGATAAGCATATGGCATAAACTCTTGCAAGTTCACTTCACCATTTTGACCGAAGTCAGTACATGCTTTACCAGTGTCTGCATTTACAGCAACTAAACGGCCATCATTAACAGGAACAAAGACCTTACGCGGACATTGCGTAGAGTTAGATTTCTTGCCTTGAAGACTTGTTGCAAACTCAGTTGTGTTGTTTGCATCGTAATACATCACACCACGACAAGTTAAATGCTGGAACGATTTATCCGTTTTAAGCTTCGGATCAAAACGCCATTTTTCTTTACCTGTAGCAGGATCAATCGAAATTAATTGCTGATGAGCCGTACAGATAAACATGTTATTACCGATTTTAATCGGAGTAACCTGATTGGTTGTTTCGCCAGAGTCATTATCCGTTTTAAGATCGCCAGTACGTAAAGTCCAAGCAACTTTCAAATCTTTTACGTTTTGGTCATTAATCTGTTTCAACGGAGAATAACGCACACCTGCCTGAGTACGACCATAAGCTGGCCAGTCACTCTCTGCAACACCAGGTACAGCTTGAGCAGTTTCCGGCTGAGGTGTTTTGATTTCACCATTAATTTCTTGCGGATCGTTGAAAATCGAATAGACCATCAACAAGATTGCAATTGCTAACGTTGAAGATAAGGCAACTTTACTTGATCCAAGGTTGTTGATTCCACGAGTTACAGCTGGAACCAATAACCATAAACCAAGAATACCTAAAATATCTAAACGAGGTGCAAGAGCCCAAAAGTCAGTTCCAACTTCCCAGACTCCCCAAATAATGGTGCCTAGCATTAAAGCAGCATACACCCACAATGCTGTGGAAGCGCGCTTATAGAGTTGCCATGCAACAATAAGGAGTAATACACCAGCAATAATATAGTAAATTGAACCGCCTAATGTAGCGAGCCAAATACCTCCAATTAACAGGAATAACGCCAATAACCCAACAATAATTACGGTAAAAGTCGTTAATCCTGATCTTGAAGTAGGTTGAGTCATAAACCACCTCTTATCAATCATCATTTTTATCGGAAAGATAGGCCAAACTTTTAATTAAAAATTCGGCATCATCGATACATCTAAAACAAAACTCAGGCATAAACAAAAAACGGAAGGTCAAGTTATTTCAATCAGTGATTTAATCTCGACAATCCGTTTTAGTAGTAAATACGCTTAGAATGCGGTTGAGAATTTAACACCGCCTACCCAAGTATTATCACCATTTTTTAATGCGCCCACATGACGAACATATTGTACATTCGGACGAATAGTCAGCCAGTTGGTAGCATGAATACCGTAGTAAAGCTCGGTATTGTATTCAGTGTCGTATTCTTTATTTTGGACATCGTTCCAATCATCGTTGATATGGATACGCGCAACACCTAATGCCAACTCATCTTGAGGACGTTGATTGAGCAAACCTTTATAGACTAAGCCTACATTTTGCATGTTATCAATTTTGTTGGTATCAGAGTCGTGGAATGTCAGATTCACAAAACCGGTCAAACCACGGTCTGTTTGATCAGCAGGCTGGAATAATTTTTGTTTTGCAGTAACCCAAACACCTTGCTTATGAGAGTTTTTGGTTTCATCTGTAATTTCTTTAGCATCAGCAGTGCTGTAGTAATAACCTAAACGGTATTCACCAGCCATGCTTTGTGTACCGAGTTTCGGTGACCAGACTACTTCAGCTGGAATAATTGCACCGTGAGAGCCGTCTGTACTTAAGTTAAAACCTTTGCCTCGGTCCAGATTTTCTGGGTTGTATTCATATACACCCACTTGCGTATATAAGTCTGGTTGCAAGTTATATTTAACACGCATTGCCCATTGGCTGACTGGCCAGTTATACCACTGATCGCCTACCCAGTTCCCCACTTGCGAGCCACACAGTGCCAAGTTCTGGAA
Organism: Acinetobacter sp. WU_MDCI_Abxb74; assembly: GCF_025513915.1. Lineage (NCBI taxonomy): Bacteria > Pseudomonadati > Pseudomonadota > Gammaproteobacteria > Moraxellales > Moraxellaceae > Acinetobacter > Acinetobacter sp. WU_MDCI_Abxb74. The sequence goes on along the minus strand of NZ_JAHPRP010000009.1, from coordinate 90,595 downwards.
ATCACAGTCAAAACTATTAAAGTCTTCACCTTCACCAAAACGACCCACTTTAACGTCTAATTTTTGATCCATGAATTTTTTCTTAATCCATAAATCTGTTAAACGCCAAGTTTGCTCGCGCCCCCACACTTCTTGTGCAGAACTCAAATGTCCCGCTAAAGCTGGTGAATGCTCAGAAAGCGACTGACCATCACGATAAGTTAATGTGATTTGAGCTTCTGTATCTTGCCACCCTAAAATTTTGTTTAGATCAAAATGGGTTCCTAGAGCAAGTTGCCCCGTATAAGCACTACCATGCGTAGATGTATTTTTTGAATCTAAAATACCGGCATATTCACCGGTATATCCAAAAGAAAAATCATAACCTTGTGCTTGTAACGCGGAGCGTTGACCGTTCCAATCACCCAACATCCACGGACTATTTGGGTCAAATGCAGCAGCAGCTTGTGCGTGCTGTATAAAAAGAGTAATTGATAAAACGGATAAACAGGAAGCCATCAAGGATTTATGTGTTTTCATGTTTACATACCTTTTATGTCTTTGTTTATAAAGGGTACGCTAATTTTATGTAAAGAAATTATTCAAAATGTTAATCAATTGATTAATCTAATAATAATCTTACTACACATTGTATAAGAAATGGCCTCAGCTCTTTACCATTGCCCTTCACCAAGCTTTTGACCTATAAAGGAATATCTCATTTTTGATCTTGAAAACTTAATTGGGCAAGCCAACTGTGGTTCTGTATCTGCTGTATTATTTTGCAATGGTACATCCACAATCCATCCACGTTGTTGTGCTAAAGGCGAATTTAACGCCTCATTTAGACTTAAGACAGGTTCTACGCACACATCAAGATTTGCAAATATTTCATGCCATTCTTTAAATGTTCTGGTTTTAATTTTTTCTTGAATAGCTTGTTTAACTTCTTGTCGATCTTCGGCATCTAATGAAGCACCCTTTTGTAATAATAAAGGCAGATCAAGCGCTATTGATAAACCTGACATAAATTGTGGTTCAAGACTGCCAATTGAAAGATAGCGCCCATCTTGTGTCATATAGTAATCATAGAAAATGCCACCATTGAGCATGCCCTGCTCTGGTACCTGCTCGACCTGTGCAGCAAGTGTGGCTGATGCAGCCATACTATTTAAACTAGCAACACAATCAGTCATGGAAATATCAATATATTGCCCCAAACCACTACGTCCACGTTCAACGACCGCCGCTAAAATAGCAATGACAGCATGAAGTGAACCACCTGCAATATCTGCAACTTGAATACCCAACGGTGGTGGACCACTGTCTTGTCGGCCGCTATACCCAGCAATACCAGCTAAAGCTAGGTAGTTAATGTCATGCCCTGCTCTGTCTTTATAGCTTCCTGTTTGTCCATATCCGGTAATTGAACAATAAATTAAACGTGGATTAATCTCTGCAAGCATTGAGTAGTCTAATCCTAGACGGCGCATGACATCAGGTCGAAACTGTTCGATGACAATATCAAATTCGGAAATCTTGGCTTTAATTAGATCAATACTCGCCGGATCTTTTAAATCGAGAACAATCGATTGTTTATTTCGGTTTAGATAACTATGTGCCGTTGCTTGTCCATTTGCGTAGGGTGGCATGATCCGAATTAAATCTGGGCGCGATGGAGATTCAATATGGATGACTTCAGCCCCCATATCGGCTAAGTACATTGTGGCAAAAGGTCCGGGTAAGAGTGTCGAGAAATCGAGAACTTTAAGTCCATTTAATGCTGTCGTCATCGTTTTATTAACCACTATTATTCATATTTTCTTTTATATTAGTTAAGCAAATATTCTAAAACAATGTCATGTTCAGCCATTTACCTTGATCATTTCGGCAATTTAACATGTAAAAAGTGCTTTTACTCTGTTGTAAATAGCCAATTTATTTTTTTAGACGGTCATTTAGGTCAATTTAAAGTGAACATCAAAGAGACTGAAGGATTCAATATGAGTCGCGATACGATTAGCATCCACTTCGTGAATGCGGCTTTAACAGGCGTAAAGCGCCTTGGCATGGATGTTGAAATACTCCTTTCACATGTGGGCATTGAAGCGGAATTATTACGTCAACCTAAAGCTCGAATCTCACCAGAACAATACACTCGTTTTATAAAAATGTTGTGGATGGTCACACAAGATGAACACGTTGGCTTTGATGTACAACCACGTCGTCTGGGCACTTTTGCCATTATGTGTCAGTTGATTATTCACGCAAAAACATTGGGCCAAGCCCTTGAACTCTCATCTCAATTTTACAAATTATTTGGTGATGAATGGTCTGTAAGCCTAGAGCGTGACAAACATGAAGCACGTCTAGTTCCGCTCATTCCAAAAACTTTAGATCCAGATCATTTCATTACTGAAAGTATGCTCATGATTTGGCACGGTCTAGCATCATGGTTAATTGAACGCCGCTTGCCATTAGAACGTGTTCATTTTAGCTATCCACGCCCTGCACATGCAGATGAATATGATGCATTATTTTTTGCACCAGTCATGCAATTTGATGCACCGCGTACTGAAATTACATTTGCGGCTGATTATCTTGATTTGCCAATTCGCCAAGATGAAAAAACACTAGAAGAGTTCTTAAAAGCAGCACCTGCTCAGCTTTTAGTAAAATTCAAAAACACCAACTCGCTAACTTCTCGTATTCGTGAAGTGCTTAAGAGCCAGATTGGTGAAGAAATGCCAACGCTTAACGACGTTGCATCAATGTTGTATTTATCTCCACAAACCTTACGTCGCCGCTTGGCTGCTGAAGGGAAAAGCTATCAAGGCGTAAAAGATGCTTTACGTCGAGATGCGGCTATTCACTTATTACTCAACCCTGAATTAACACTTGAAGATGTTGCTCAACAAGTTGGTTTTAGTGAAACCAGTACATTCCACCGCGCATTTAAAAAGTGGACTGGTGTAACTCCTGGTTTATATCGCCAGCTACACGGTTACCACTAATTCTTAACTTCACTTTCGAGTTTCACATTTAGCCCAAGTCCAACTTGGGCTTTTTTGTATTTCTATTGGCAAAAATCATCACCTGACTGGTGCGCTTATCGTCATTGCGTTGCCTTTTAAAACCAGTACACTCAAAACACAATAAAGTTTAAGTAATAAAAAAGGAACTGTTATGAGCGAGGCTTATATTATTGATGCCATTCGCACACCACGCGGAAAAGGAAAAAAAGATGGCTCTCTTTACGAAGTAAAACCAATTACCTTACTCACCACGTTATTAAATGAATTACAGCAACGCCATCAACTCGATACCTCTAAAGTCGACGATATTGTGCTGGGCTGTGTAACTCCTATTGGTGATCAAGGCGGTGACATTGCAAAAACAGCAGCGATTGCAGCGGGTTGGAACGATGATGTTGCTGGTGTGCAAATCAATCGTTTTTGTGCATCAGGTTTAGAAGCAGTCAACATGGCAGCAATGAAGGTTCGCTCAGGCTGGGAAGATTTAGTTGTTGCAGGTGGTGTTGAGTCAATGTCACGTATTCCAATGGGGTCTGATGGCGGACCATGGGCGTTAGACCCTGAAACAAACCTTAAATCATCATTTGTTCCACAAGGTGTGGGTGCAGACCTCATTGCAACTTTAGACGGCTATAGTCGCGAAGATGTAGACACATTTGCCGTGAATTCTCAACAAAAAGCAGCGGCGGCTCAGGCAAACGGCTATTTCGATCAATCAGTGATTCCTGTAAAAGATCACTCAGGCGTTTTGATTTTAGAAAAAGATGAGTTTATTAAAGGAAATACGACAGTTGAAGGTCTGACTAAACTCAACCCAAGTTTTGAAATGATGGGACAAATGGGTTTTGATGCCATCGCCTTACAAAAATATCCTGAAGCGCAAAAAATAAATCATGTTCACCACGCAGGTAACTCATCGGGCATTGTTGATGGAGCTGCTGTTGTTTTATTAGCCTCAGAAAAAGCTGTGAAAGAACAAAACTTAAAACCACGCGCTAAAGTTCTGGCTACCGCACTCGTCGGTACCGACCCAACCATCATGCTCACTGGCCCTGCTCCTGCTGCACGTAAAGCTTTAGAAAAAGCTGGCCTCACCATTGATGATATTGACCTGTTTGAAGTCAATGAAGCCTTTGCAGCAGTTGTGATGCGTTTTATCAATGAACTCAATGTTCCACCTGAAAAAGTCAACGTAAATGGCGGTGCGATTGCTTTAGGTCATCCATTAGGTGCAACGGGTGCCATGATTTTAGGCACGCTACTTGATGAGCTTGAACGTCAAAATAAAAAGCGCGGTTTAGCTACGCTCTGTGTTGGTGGTGGTATGGGTATTGCCACCATTATTGAACGCGTATAAAGATTAGGGATATAAAAGATGAGTGCAATCCAATACGAAAAAAATGCCGACAATATTGTCATTTTAACGCTTGATTCAACTGGTCAATCTGCAAACACCATGAATGCCGAGTTTCGTGACTCGCTTGATGAAGTCACCCAAAAACTTAAAGCAGAAACAGCAGTTGCGGGCGTTATTTTCCGCTCAGCCAAAAAAACTTTCTTTGCTGGCGGCGACTTAGATGAGCTGATTCAAGTTCAGCCTGAAAATGCGACTGACTTTTTTAATATGGTTGAAAAACTAAAAGGTCATTTACGTGCCATTGAAACTCTAGGCATTCCTGTGGTTGCAGCATTAAATGGTACAGCTCTAGGTGGTGGTTGGGAAATCGCATTAAGCTGTCACCATCGTATTGCAATCAATGACACTAAAAGTAAATTTGGATTACCAGAAGTTACTTTAGGCCTATTACCGGGCGGTGGCGGTATTGTTCGCATGGTACGCTTACTAGGCCTTCAAAATGCATTCCCGTTTTTAATGGAAGGCAAGCAGTTTGGTGTCGATAAAGCAAAAACTTTAGGCTTAATCCACGACACTGCCGAAAACGAACAAGAGCTTTTAGATAAAGCGATCGCATGGGTAAAAGCTAATCCTAAGTCTCAACAACCTTTTGATGTTAAAGGTTATAAAATTCCAGGTGGCGATCCAAAAACTCCGGCAGTTGCTCAAGTTCTTGCGATTGCCCCAGCCATGTTAAGAGACAAAACCAAAGGTTGTTATCCTGCCCCTGAAGCAATTATGGCGGCAGCGGTTGAAGGTGCTCAGGTCGATGTAGATACTGCTTTACGCATCGAATCTCGCTACTTCACCGAACTCACCACCGGTCAAATCTCTAAAAATATGATCGGTACGTTCTGGCACGGTCTAAATGCAATTAAGTCTGGGGCTAGCCGTCCTGCCGATGTTGCCAAATGGCAAGCGACCAAAGTTGGTGTGCTAGGCGCGGGCATGATGGGTGCAGGCATTGCCTATTCAGCCGCAATTAAAGGCATTCCAGTTGTGTTGAAAGATGTCTCTTCTGAGAATGCTGAAAAAGGTAAAGCTTACTCACAAAAGCTTCTTGATAAACGTGTTTCTCAAGGTCGTATGACCGCAGAAAAACGTGATCAGGTTTTATCTCTGATTACGGCTACAGCTTCAGCGGAAGACCTCCAAGGTTGTGACTTAATTATTGAAGCCGTATTTGAAAACCAAGAGCTCAAAGCCAAAGTCACTCACGAAGCTGAACAATATTTAGTTGAAGGTGGAATCTTTGCATCGAATACCTCCACCCTACCAATCACAGGTTTGGCAACGGCGAGTAAAGATGCCCAGAAGTTTATTGGACTACATTTCTTTAGCCCAGTCGACAAAATGCAGTTGGTTGAGATTATTAAAGGGAAAAACACTTCAAGCGACACACTTGCTAAAGCCTACGACTTTGTACAACAAATTGGAAAAACGCCGATTGTTGTAAATGATAGCCGTGGCTTCTTTACCAGTCGGGTATTTGGTACTTTCATTCAAGAAGGTATGCGTCTACTCGCTGAAGGTGTCCACCCAGCGCGCATTGAAATGGCAGCACTTAAGGCAGGCATGCCTATAGGCCCTCTCGCTATTCAAGATGAAGTATCTTTAACCTTAACCGAACATGTTGCCAGTGAAGCACGTAAAGCATTACAAGCTGAAGGTAAAGATTTACCTAAAACGCCTGTAGATGAAGTGGTTCATACCATGATTCATGAGCTGAACCGTAAAGGTAAAGCGGCGGGTTCTGGTTTCTATGACTATCCTGAAAATGGTAAAAAGCACCTCTGGGAAGGCTTAAATCGCTGGCAAAAAGATCATGATATTTCTGAGCAAGATATGATTGATCGCATTTTGTTTGTACAGGCTTTAGACACTCTACGCTGTTATGAAGAAGGCGTATTGGAGTCGGTGATTGATGCCAATGTTGGTTCTATATTTGGAATTGGTTACGCTCCGTGGACCGGAGGTGCAATCCAGTTCCTCAACCAATATGGTATCGAGAAAGCACAGAAGCGAGCTGAAGAATTGGCTGCCAAATATGGCGAACGTTTTACACCGCCAGTATTACTAAAAACTAAAGCTGAGCAGAAACAAAATATTCAATAACTTAGGTTTAACGAATATTTAAAAACTGCATAAACCTTACCCATATAAATATATTTTATTTATATGGGTTTTTCTTTATGACCTTTAAGATTTCAGCCTCACGCCTAAATATGCTATAAATAGACTTCATTTTTGTGCTTCTACAGCACATTCGAGAAATCCTTATGTCCGATAAAAATTCTTCCGAGTCAGCAGCTTTAGGCTGGAAATTTGTTCTGATCGTTGGTGTTTTGAGTGCGATTTTCCTTGGCTTTTTCTATTTAGCGATGAGTAATGAACCTGACTATATGCCAGGAGCTCAGCGCAAAGCACAACAAGAGCAAATGCAGCAAAAAGCTGAAAATTCCACAGAGCAACACGCTCAACATAGTAACAACATGTCTGAAATGGATATGAAAGAACATCAGAACTCAACTCAGTAATTAGATATCAAATGACAGATTTTTCCCGTAATGCACTTGTTGTAGAGGGTGGAGGCATGCGTGGTGCCTTTACCAGTGGTGTACTTGACGCATTTTTACAACAACAGTTCAATCCTTTCGATTTATATGTTGGCGTGTCATCTGGCTCAACCAACGTTGCAAACTACTTAGCAGGTCAACAAGGCCGCACGTTAACATTTTATATTGATCACTCACTACGTCCTGAATTTATCGATTACAAACGCTTTTTTAAAGGCGGTGATTTACTTGATTTAAAATGGATGTGGGAGATTGGCGAACAAGAGCATCCGCTTGACCAGCAAAGTCTTTTTGCTAAAAACCCTGATTTTTATATGGTGTTGACGCATGCTAAAACTGGGCATGCTGAATATCTTCGTGCAGGTAAAGACAACTTGTTAAATGCACTTCGTGCATCTAGCTCGATTCCGGTTTTAACGCGTCATCCTGTTGAAATTATGGGTGAACCCTATTTTGATGGCGGTGTTGCAGATGCACTACCCGTGCGCTGGACGGCTCAGCAAAGTGACGTCAAAAAACTCTTAGTTTTACGTACTCGGCCGAAAAATTACTTTAAGGCCAGTAGTCGCGGTGATCAATTCCTCGCGAAATATGCATTTAAACATCATTATGGTTTTGCAAACAGCTTACGTAGCCGTTGTGCTCGCTATAACGCTTCGGTCGATTTTGTCCGTGGTCCTAACCCAGACCAGCAAATTTTAGAAATTTGTCCACCGCCACTTAAAAATATGGCGGGCCGTTTAAGCACTAATCCGAAAAAGCTTCGCTATAGCTATGAAGTCGGTTTAGAGACAGGTCTACAAGCAATTGAAAGCTGGAATGCAATGAAGTAAACCTAAGTTGAGATTTCTAAAAAGAAGTCTCAACTTAACTCTAAAATCATATCAATATGTGGAATGTCACAATCAAGATATTCCTCGCCTTGAACGACAAAGCCCAATGCTTCATAAAACGCGGTCACATAAGTTTGAGCTGAAAGCTTTAGATAAGGTAATTCTTGCTGACGTGCATACTCAATAATATGCTGCATTAAAATTTTGCCGATCCCTCGCTTGCGATAAGGTACTAAAACAGCTACCCGTCCTACGCTATGCTGCGACAACAAGCGTGCTGTGGCAATCGGCTGATCGCTGTCATACACCATAAAGTGCAGAACTGTGGCATCCAGATCATCCCATTCATCTTCAGGGGAAATTCCCTGCTCTTGAATAAAAACCTGCTCACGAATGAGCTTGGCATCTTGTCCAAACTGCTCCCAATCACCCGCTATAATTCTAAACATCTATTCACCTGCTTAGCATTTACAGCCAATATTTTCGATAGGCAACTGGTCTTGTAATAACAATTCTAGAGTATGTTTTTGAATGCCGTACATTTCTTTCAAAGCTTGAATTTGAGTCATAATCTTGGCATCAGGCTGAGTAACATTTTTACGCTTCGTCGCCAAAATCATTTTATTTTTACTGGTATGTTCAAGCGACACAAACTCAAAAACTTTAGTTTCGTAGCCATATGCCTTTAAAAGCAATGCACGTAATGTATCAGTCAACATTTCGGCTTGTTGTCCCGCATGAATGCCGAATTGCAGCATTGGCTGTAAAACTTCTGGACTATGTAATTGTGGACGTAATTCTTTATGACAACACGGTGCGCACATAATCATAGAAGCATTTAAACGAATGCCAGTATGAATCGCAAAATCGGTCGCAACGTCACAAGCATGCAAGGCAATCATGACGTCAAGTTTTTCTGGTTGATAACTACGTACATCACCTTCAAAAAAATCTAAATAATTGAAATCAACTTTATCTGCAACTTTTTGGCAGAATTCAACCAGATTCGGACGTAATTCAACACCGGTAATTAGAGGTGTTTTTTGTTGTTCTTGCAAATAATCATATAAAGCAAAAGTTAAATAGCCTTTACCTGAACCGAAATCGACAATCCGTAACTCTTGCTGAGATGCATCAATCTGTTCATAGGCACTCGCAAAAATTTCAATAAATTTATTTATCTGTTTCCATTTACGAGCCATGCTTGGAATGATTTGGCCCTTTTCATCAGTAATACCAAGCTCTTTTAGAAATGCATTGCCCTGCTGTACATAGCGTTGCTTCTCACGATCATGTGTCTGAACCATTTGCGTCGCATTTGCCGCCTGTTTTTTACCCATATTTAACATGGCTTTTTTCTTATTCTTTTTGAGTTGAATTTCTTGAGTAGCCGAAAATAAATTCGCTTGCTTACACTGTATGATTAATTGCTCAATCTGCTGTAAGCCCTCTTCAAATGAATAGTTTTTGGTCATATCCTGAGTAGTATGGTGATATAAAGCTGAAAGCTGTTTTTGCCCATGTAACTCAACAATACGGAAAGTGATTTTTTCCAGTTGTTCCAAATCTCCCTTATATTGGCTCAAAATCAAACGCTCAAAAGTTTGTTGATCAAGCATTTGCTTAATTTCATGGAAGAATTGCTGTTCTTGCTCAAAGGAAAAAACCGACACGGATATACCTAAAAATGAAGACTCATATGAAATAGAAGTTTAAAGGGTCTAGGATTAAAAATAAAATAACTTTACGACTGTTTTGTATTTCTATACATTCGTATTTTTAATCAAAAAAATTAAACTTATGAGTAAATCTGTACTGGAAACTTACGATCCTAAAGAAGAGCTATTTAACGCCTACAGCCATGGAGCTGGTGTCATTATGGCTGTTATTGCTTCTATCTTTTTAATTATGAAGGGATCTTATCTTTCAACTGCTCAGTGGATTGGTTTATGGGTATACTCATTTAGTCTGATTCTGGTTTTCACCAGCTCTACACTCTATCACTTTGCTCAAACACAGAATCTACGTTACTGGTATAAGAAACTTGACCACACGGCCATTTATTATTTAATTGCTGGGACCTATACCCCTTTCTTAAGCATCGCTATACCTACTACAAAAGCTCATATTCTGCTGATTGCTCTATGGAGCATCGCTGCAATTGGTACACTTTTCAAGTTAGTTTTTATTCATCGCTTTCAAAAAATTTCTTTGCTTGCCTATATATTAATGGGATGGCTTGCCGTGTTCGTCATGGATGATATGCGCACTTATTTAAGTAAAGACGCATTGATTTTCTTGATCATTGGCGGATTAGCTTATACGGTTGGAGCATTGTTTTACGCGTTAAAAAAGGTAAGATATACCCATGCGATCTGGCACATTTTTGTGCTTTTAGGTGCAGGAGCACATTTTCTTGCGATCTATTGGTACATTGTTTAGTTCATTTTTCACTCTTATTCAGTGATCCTGAAAGAGTCATGGATGATGTTCTTTCACGCTATTCTTTGAGAAAAATACGTCTTTAAAAAGAATAGTAAACCAAAAATAAATTTTAACTGATATAAGGTCTTATATGGAGTCAACTTCTGCGACTGCTGCTCCGGCAGTAGCCACTAATTCAAAAGCGCGGGTTTTGTTTGCAAGCTTAGTCGGTACAACCATTGAGTTCTTCGACTTTTATATCTATGCAACAGCTGCCGTAATTATCTTTCCTCACCTGTTTTTCCCTGCTAGTAGTGGTAGTGCCGCAGTCTTACAATCTTTAGCAACCTTCGCCATTGCCTTTATTGCTCGCCCTATCGGTGCAGCGTTATTCGGTCATTTAGGAGACCGTATTGGTCGTAAAGCCACCCTAGTTGCAGCTTTACTGACCATGGGCGTTTCAACTGTATGTATTGGTTTACTTCCAACCTATGCACAAATTGGTCTTGCCGCGCCTTTACTATTGGCTCTATGTCGTCTAGGGCAAGGTTTGGGGTTGGGTGGTGAATGGAGTGGTGCAGTATTACTCGCGACCGAAAATGCCCCAGAAGGTAAAAGAGCTTGGTATGGCATGTTCCCACAGCTCGGCGCTCCAATTGGCTTTATTTTGGCAACAGGTTCATTTTTATTATTGGGTGCAGTCATTCCTGAGCAGGAATTCATGCAATGGGGCTGGCGTATTCCGTTTATTGCAAGTGCTGTATTAGTGATTGTTGGCTTATATATCCGTTTAAAACTCCATGAGACTCCAGCATTTCAAAAGGTCTTGGATAAGCAAAAAGAAGTCAATATTCCATTTAAAGAAGTCTTAACTAAACATACAGGCAAACTTGTACTTGGTACGATTGCAGCAATCTGTACGTTTGTCGTGTTTTATCTTACCACCGTATTTGCCTTAAACTGGGCAACCACCAAATTAGGCTATGCACGCGGTGAGTTCTTGGAACTTCAACTCTTTGCCACACTATGCTTTGCTGCGTTTATTCCATTATCGGCTATTTTTGCAGAAAAATTTGGACGTAAAGCCACTTCGATTGGTGTTTGTATTGCTGCTGCTATTTTCGGTTTGTTCTTCTCTAGTATGTTAGAGTCAGGAAATACATTAATTGTCTTCCTTTTCTTATGTACAGGCTTGGCGATTATGGGATTGACTTATGGTCCGATTGGTACAGTTCTTTCTGAACTTTTCCCAATTTCAGTTCGTTATACAGGTTCAGCGTTAACGTTTAACTTGGCAGGCATTTTTGGTGCATCATTTGCTCCACTCATTGCCACTAAACTTGCTGAAACCTATGGTTTATATGCAGTTGGTTATTATCTTACTGCGGCATCACTTCTATCACTCATCGCTTTCTTATTCATTCGTGAAACAAAAAATGATGATGTAAATAATCAGATCTAAAAACTAGAAATTCTTATATAAAAAAGCCGGTTCAAGATGAACCGGCTTTTTTTACAGATACAGCTTAATTTATTGTTGTCGGATTTGCAGGGGCACTCATATTGCTTGCTGCCACTGCCGCTGGGCCCGCCACTGCTGCTTCCCCAATTAAAGCCACTTTTGCTTTTTCTTGGCTCTTCGTAGATAAAGCAGGGTTAGTTGCCACAATACGATTAATATTTGCTGAGTTTGCCGGAGCAATCGCAGTAGTTTGTAAAATAATTGGGCGATTATTTGTGTTACCCAACGTATAGCGAATGCCTGTACGCGGACTAATCACTGTTGTATTTTCTTGCTTCACTACAGCCTGAGCCGAAGTTGGCCCTTTTGCTGCAAGGACTTTATCAACCGTTGTCGTTTGAGGAGCCGAAGCTGTTTCTGCTGCGAAAACGAAACTAGGCACAGCAAGAACAGTTAAAAATAAAGGTTGTAATACTTTTTTCATTGTCTTTCCAACATACACTCTGGATGAGAAGTAAATAGCATTTAATGCTTAAAACTGCAAACATTATTCACAGGCTTACTACAAACATAAAAAAAGCAGAACAATTGTTCTGCTTTTTTTTGTGCAGGCAGATTAGATCTTACCGTGACATTGTTTATATTTTAGTCCTGAACCACATGGACATGGCGCATTACGGCTTTCTGGAACAGGGAAAGCTTGCTGATCGTCAGACTCGTTCATGGTTTCTTGAGAGAGTGTAACTTCACCCGTTAAACCATCTACATCATCATGTTCAAAAGAAAGCTTCATCGATTCAGCTTGCTGCTGCTGTTGAGCTTCCATTTCTGCAAGTTCTTCTGGTGTTGGGATATGAACGCGAGACAAATCAGTCACAACATCAGTTTTAATAATGCTCAACATATTTACAAACAGGTTGAAAGCTTCTTTCTTGTACTCCTGTTCAGGGTTCTTTTGCGCATAGCCACGTAAGTGAATACCTTGACGCAAATAATCCATTGCAGCTAAGTGATCTTTCCAATGGCGATCAAGAGAGTTTAAAACGAAATGACGTTCAAGCATTGCTGCTGATTCGTCACCCATTTGAGCGCGTCGTTGACGATAACGTTCAATCACTTCATCACTGATTCGCTCAACTAAACCTTCTTCATCTAGACGGCGATCTTGATCTAACCATTCTTGAATTGGTAGCTCAATACCTAAATCAATACGTAAAGCATTCTCTAAACCTTCAACATCCCACTGATCATGAATTGACTCTGGTGGAATAAAGTTCGCAATCACGCCTTTCATCACTTCATGATGCATTTCTTCAACGTATTCTTTTAAAGTATTTTCAGCTAGCACTTCATCACGTTGTGAATAAATGATCTTACGTTGTTCATTATTCACATCATCGTATTTCAATAAGTTTTTACGAATATCAAAGTTACGTGCTTCAACTTTACGCTGAGCGTTCTCAATTGAACGACTCACCATTTTATGTTCAATCGCTTCGTCTTCTTTTAAACCCATCGCACGCATCATGCCAACGACACGGTCGCCTGCGAAAATACGCATAAGGTCATCTTCAAGAGATAAATAGAAACGAGAAACACCAGGGTCACCCTGACGGCCCGCACGACCACGTAACTGGTTATCAATACGACGTGATTCATGGCGTTCAGAACCAATGATATGCAAACCACCTGATTTCAATACATCTTCATGATCTTGTTCCCATTGTGCTTTCAGATGTGCTTCATCTTCAGCAGTAGGGTTTTCAAGTTTGGCAAGTTTTGCTTTCCAGTTACCACCCAAGATAATGTCAGTACCACGACCAGCCATGTTGGTTGCAATCGTTACCGCATTGGGGCTACCTGCCTGAGCAATAATGTCAGCTTCACGCTCATGTTGTTTTGCATTCAACACTTCATGGTGAATACCAGCTTGCATTAACTTAGAAGATAAAATTTCACTGGCTTCAATGGTTGCCGTACCAATAAGAATCGGTGCAACACCTTGTTGGCGAATATTCATAATTTCTTGAATAATCGCTTCATATTTACCATTACGGTTTAAATAAATTAAGTCGTTTTGGTCATTACGTACCATTGGGCGGTGAGTTGGAATAATCACAACATCAAGGCCATAAATTTCTTTCATTTCCGCAGCTTCAGTATCAGCAGTACCTGTCATACCTGAAAGCTTTTTATATAGACGGAAATAGTTCTGGAATGTTGTGGTTGCTAAAGTCTGGTTTTCAGGCTGAATTTCCAAACCTTCTTTTGCCTCAACAGCTTGATGCAAACCTTCTGACCAACGACGACCTGGCATTGTACGGCCAGTATGTTCATCAACAATAACCACTTCACCATCGTGAATAATATAGTGAACATCGCGTTGGAATAAGAAATGTGCACGAATAGCGGCAGACACATGATGAACAAGACTTAAATTCGTTGCTGAATATAAGCTTTCACCTTCGGCTAACAAGCCCATCTGAATAAGCTCTTGCTCAACAGTTTCATAACCAATTTCGGTCATTTCAACTGAACGCTGCTTTTCATCAATCCAGAAATGCCCGCCATCTGCGACTTTTTCTTCTTTTTGCGGACGTAATCTAGGTGGAATTGTGTTAATTGCAGCATAAAGATGCGAAGAGTCTTCACTTTGACCAGAAATAATTAATGGTGTACGTGCTTCATCAATCAAGATTGAGTCAACTTCATCGATAATGGCATAGTGCAAGCCACGCTGTTTCTTTTCTGCTAAAGAAAACACCATGTTGTCACGTAAGTAGTCAAAACCGAATTCGTTATTGGTACCGTAAGTAATATCAGAAAGATAAGCTTCCGCTTTTTCTGATGGACCTTGCATTGAATAAATGGTACCAATTGATAAACCCAAAAATTCAAATAATGGGCGGTTCAACTCAGCATCACGCTGTGCTAAATAATCGTTCACAGTAATGACATGAACGCCTTCGCCACTTAATGCGTTTAAATAACACGCCAAAGTACCCATCAGGGTTTTACCTTCACCGGTACGCATTTCGGCAATCTTACCTTCATGTAAGGTAATACCACCAATAAGCTGAACGTCATAGTGACGCATGCCCATTACACGTTTGGCAGCTTCACGACACACTGCAAACGCTTCTGGAAGTAATTTATCTAAACTTTCGCCATTATTATAACGTTGTTTGAATTCTGGAGTTTTTGCAGATAAGTCTGCATCGCTTAAAGCTGATATCGTCGGCTCGAGCGCATTGATTTGCTCAACAATTTTGCGCATGCGTTTGAGTTCACGCTCATTTTTTGTACCGAAGATACCTCCGATCAGACTTGCCAACATGGATAAACTCTCTAAATCTTGCTTGGTCAAATGAATAAACTTTTTCTCAGTCGTTTATTATGGTGCCAGAAATTTGAAGTACAAGGGTTTTGCACAAAACCCCTAAAAAAAATCTGATAGTTAGACGAATGGTTTTATCATTCGCCTAGTCCCTCGTAATGTGCCTTGCACCTAAAAACGTAACATTAACGCTCATCTATTAAGCATAACTTCCGAGAAATCTAATTTAGCAAATTTACCTTAAAGTTACATTGATTAAGCATATAAAATAGTGAGTTTTAGTCATATATATTTACACTTATATAAAAAACTCATAATAAAATACAAAAACAATAATTTTAATCATAAAGATAATGCTGCATATTTATTGGATCGAATAACAAATTATGAGCAATTGAGGAACGATCATGACACTACGATTAGGAGATACAGCCCCCGATTTTCAACAAGAATCGAGTGAAGGCACAATTAATTTTTATGATTTTCTAGGAGATAGTTGGGGAATCTTATTTTCACATCCAGCCGACTATACTCCAGTATGTACAACAGAATTAGGTTACACAGCAAAATTAAAAGATGAATTTGAAAAACGTAATATTAAAGCGATTGCTCTGTCAGTAGATGATGTAGAGTCTCATAAAGGCTGGATCAACGATATTAATGAAACACAAAATACCACTGTAAACTTTCCAATCATTGCAGATAAAGACCGTAAAGTATCTGAGCTATATGATTTCATTCATCCAAATGCCAGTGAAACGCTCACAGTGCGTTCTTTAGTGATTATTGACCCTAATAAAAAAGTTCGCTTAATTATTACCTACCCTGCTTCAACAGGCCGAAATTTTAATGAAGTCTTACGTGTTGTTGACTCATTACAATTAACTGACAAGCATAAAGTCGCTACGCCTGCGAACTGGCAGCAAGGTGAAGATGTCGTTATTGTTCCTTCACTTAAAGATGAAGAAGAAATTAAACAGCGCTTCCCTAAAGGCTATAAAGCAGTTAAACCTTATTTACGCTTAACACCACAGCCTGAAAGTAATAAAGCCGACTAAAGGCTTTATTACTTGCAAGACAAACGAAGTGCGTAGGCAAGCATTTAAAAATGCTCACTACGAGACAAGCGAAGCATATAGGTAACATCAGTAAACTTTAAATAAGCCAAGCGCATAGCAAGCCTTAAAAATCCTAAGGGGAATAAGTAAATGTCCTCATCCTGAAAAGTCATCCAGCGCGATGGCTTTTTATTTATGTATTGAATACACATGGTTTTTACTGCTCAGATCAGTTATAACTCGAAGCGATTCGGTATAAAAAATAAAAATCATGATCTATAAAATTCATCATTTAAAGTGTGGCAGCATGTGCCCTGTTTGTGCCCCACTCTTTGGACAAAAAGGCTTCCGGGCTGAGGTTGTCTGCCATTGCCTGCTAGTTGAAACCGATCGCGGCCTTGTACTTATTGATACAGGTTTTGGATTGCAAGATTACCTTCACATGAAGCAGCGACTAGGTTCATTAGTTCAACGTTTAGGTAAAATTGAGACTAACCTTGAATTTAGTGCCATCCAGCAAATCCAAAAGCTTGGGTTTAATCCTAAGGATGTACAGCACATCTTTGTTACTCATCTTGATTTTGATCATGCAGGTGGAATTTCAGATTTCCCCCATGCCACTGTCCATGTTTTAGCAGCAGAATATAATGCAGCCCAACTTCCAAATTTTAAGGGAAAACTTCGCTATAGAACCAATCAATATAAAGATCATCGCTACTGGAACTTTGTTGAATATCAGCAAGGTGAAGCATGGTTTAACCTTGAAAAAGTAAAAGGCTTCCCTCTTTTTCAAGATGAAATTTTAATGGTGCCTCTATTGGGGCATTCAGCTGGTCATTGTGGCATTGCCATAAAGCAACAAAATCGATGGTTATTATTTTGTGGAGATGCATACTATTCACATCTGGAGTTAAACCCTAAAAATAAATTAAGATCACTTAGTTTGCTGGAAAAAACATTTGCAGAAGATAATCAAAAACGTCTTGTTAATCTCAAACGCTTACAGCATTTAGCTCAACATGAGCCAACGATTGAAATAATTTGTGCTCATGATCCTTATGAGCTTAACCGGTACCAAACATGAAAAAATTATCGCTCATCACACTTGTCATCTGTATAAATTTACAGGGATGTATGCAGCATGAAAGTATTGCCCATGAGCATCGCCCCCAAGACTGGGGGACTTTAGTCTCTGAGACCCATAACTTTTATCAGATTAGTGATACTGTTTTTCGCAGTGAACAACCCGATGCAACGATGGTTCCCGAGCTAAAACGTCATCAAATAAGTACCATTATTAATTTAAGAGCTAGAGCCTCAGATGATTTAGTTTTTAAAAATGAAAATTTTAACCTTGCACATATTCCTATCAATACATGGGCAATCGACCGACAAGATCTATTAGAAGTCATGCAACAAATTAAGATTGCCAAGCAGAATAATCAACGTGTTCTATTGCACTGCTACCATGGTTCAGACCGTACAGGAGCTAGTGTTGCCATGTATCGAATTATTTTTGAGAATTGGGCAATTGATGATGCGGTTAAAGAAATGAAACAAGGCGGTTATGGCTATCATATTATCTGGAAGAATATTGACCGCCTATTTACACCTGAAAATGTTAAATGGACTCAACAGCAACTGTCGAATTCTAGCAGTTAAAGACTGGATTGCTTTTGTATGCAAAACACGATTATTAGGCAAATAAGTTGGCTCAATCACCAACTTATTTATTGTTTTTATTATTATCAATTACATCGAAAAACATACATTTAAAGATAGATGATTATCAAAAATATGATTTAACTTTATGATTTTCCCAAAGCGGCGTTGCTAAGTAATACCTTCAAAATTTCAGAATCACCACCATCACTGTCTGTCACTAATAAAAAGACTTCGCCATCGGATCTCGACTCGAACCAAGTAATCCCTTCAACCTTGATTGGCAGTGTCTGTCCGTTCGCATCTCGAATCAAATGAGTCGCTAAAGCTTTACCCTCAGGCGAAAACACCAAGATAAAACTTCCCAAGACAACACCGTCATCATAGGTATTGAGTGTTTGTTCGACCGCAGCTGTAGCAACAATCAAATTTTTATCCGCTAAAAAACAAGCATCTGAAATACCACTTGCTGAACCATCAAGCTCAGCTAAGCTCAGTTTGAGCGAATGTATAAGTGCATTTGCTAAGGATTTTCCTGCTTGAGTTTTGATTAAATCAAAGACTAAAACCCCATGATGGAGATTGATGTTACCACGTTGAAAGATATAGAGATAACGATGGTCTGAACATATGGCTTCTATATTGAGATCAGCCCCGCCTGTTAATTCAACCTGATGCTGCAAAAAATCATAATCAACCGCATTCAAGAAAGTTTTGACCTGATCATTGGCAGGGTTATAGAGTAATGCTCGTTTTCGATTTTCTGTAGAACCCGAGCCCATCACCAAAAGCTGTGATTGTCCATTCCAACTTATGGGGGTTAAAGCTTCAAAATCAGGCTTCTGTTCTTTGCTTAATGCACTTAGCGGTATTTGCTCTGAAGGATCAAATAATGGAATTTTTTCAAAAAACGTTGCATCGGCCATGTTCTGGGTTCGATTGATTCTTAATAAATAAGGAAGATTATCACCAACAAAGTAAACATCATCCCCCACACAAGCGACTCCAGACAGTGCGCTAATCACCGACTCTTGTGCAAAAACAAATTGTTCTAATATTTTGATCGTTGTATTCATCTTCAAGATCCCCTATTGAATGGAACACTCCTCACAAGAATAAAACCTTTGAAGTGTTCCTGATTTGATTTAGGGGATGATCAGCCGTTATCGCTGATCAAGTGGCACCCAGTCAATGACCCAAGCCGATTTCATATTTAAACTTGAATCAGAAGTAATTTTCTTACGAGCTGCATCTGCTGTATCACGGTCTT
Source organism: Acinetobacter sp. WU_MDCI_Abxb74 (assembly GCF_025513915.1). Lineage (NCBI taxonomy): Bacteria > Pseudomonadati > Pseudomonadota > Gammaproteobacteria > Moraxellales > Moraxellaceae > Acinetobacter > Acinetobacter sp. WU_MDCI_Abxb74. The sequence goes on along the minus strand of NZ_JAHPRP010000009.1, from coordinate 71,563 downwards.
TCGCTGGTCCAACCATAATACGGATTCCTTTGCTAGTTTGGCTCGTAGTTACCTTGTAGCCTTTAGCTCGTAATTTAGAAACAACTGAATCTGCATTTGCCTGGTTAGCAGCCAATGCAACTTGCACCATCCACTTTTTATCACCATTTTCCAGTAGTTCACGCGCTTTTTCAGCATCAGCTTTTTTATCAGCTTCAGCTTTGCGTTTAGCATCTGACGCTTTCTTATCAGCTTCTGCTTTGCGTTTAGCATCTGACGCTTTCTTATCAGCTTCTGCTTGGCGTTTTGCTTCAGCTGCTTTCTTATCAGCTTCTGCTTGGCGTTTTGTTTCAGCCGCTTTCTTATCAGCTTCTGCTTGTCGTTTTGCTTCAGCTGTTTTCTTATCAGCTTCTGCTTGGCGTTTTGCTTCAGTTGTTTTCTTATCAGCTTCTGCCTGACGTTTTGCTTCAGCTGCTTTTTTGGCTGCTTCTGCTTGGCGTTTTGCTTCGGCTGCTTTTTTGTCTGCATCTATTTTTGAAGTATCAGTTGTTTTATTCGCTACATTGGTTTGCTGGTTTTTAGCTTTCGCCTCACCCACTAACTCTGGTGGAATATTATCTGAACTTTCTTGAGCTGCTGTACGGCGTGCATTAATCGCAGCGTACTCTGCTGCTGCTTTACGAGCAGCGTCGGCTTCAGCTTGCTGTTGCATTGCTAAAAACTCTGCTGCACGTGCTTCCTGTTCTGCAACAGCTTTTTCACGAGAACGACGCTGTTCTTCTAGCAAACGCTTTTCTGTTTCAACATCAACCGCTAGAGGTTGTAGTTGTACCATTTGTCCTTCGGTTGCTTGCTTTGGCTTAGTTTGAGTTTTTGGCGATGTGGATGCGGGTGGTTGAACCTCAACCTGTTTTATTTCCTCATTTCCTTTTAGAAGTAATGCTGCCAATAAAACACCACCTCCCAGTAAAACAACACCACCCATCCAGCGTTGTTTGTTATTCATTGACATTCTTCCAAATACTCCCAAATCGCTTCTAAAGTATGAAACGAACCACAGGCCAAAATCAGCTGATTGTTATTTGTTTGCTCAAGCGCTGATTTAAATGCCTCTTTGATATTGCCATATTGTTGTACTGTCTGACCTTGCAAGGCCTCAGTGAGCTGCTGAATCGATGCAGCACGCGGCACATTCAATTCAGCAATTTTCCAATGTAAAACAGTAGGTTTCAATAAATCGACTACTGATTTTATATCTTTATCTGCCAGCATTGAAAATACTGCGACAACTTCTGTGTACTGTTTATTGTATTCTAAGAAATTTCGCAATTGCTTTAACAAAAATTCAACACCATGTGGATTGTGTCCGGCATCAAAAATTACTGTTTTGCCTTCCACTTGACGCTGTTCAAAACGTCCTGCTAAGCGTGCAGCTTGAATACCTTTTTCTAAAGCAGACTGAGAAATTTCAAGTCCGCTATTTAAAATGGCTGCAACCGCCCCCGCAATATTTTCGATGGCTAAACGACCTAAAGGAAGCTTTAAAGTGGTTCCTTCTGAGGCAAAGTACCAGTTTTGTCCATCATCGGCGAGTTTATAAAAATAATCACGATTAACGGTATATAAAATTGCTTGCGTACTTTCTGCTTTATCTTGAATTGCTTGAGGTAAAAGTTGTTCGCCAGCAAAGACAACCGGAATTTGTGGACGAATAATTCCTGCTTTTTCAAAAGCAATTTTTTCAATGGTATCGCCTAACCAATCAGTATGATCTAGGCCAATATTAGTAATAACCGCAACGTTAGGATCAAGTACATTAACAACATCTAAGCGTCCGCCCAAACCAACTTCGAGCACCCATACGTCGCATTGCTGTTGTTTAAAAATGACAAAAGCAGCCAAAGTGGTTGCTTCAAAAAAAGATAAGCTTAAATCACAATCGCGACGAGCCTGATCGACTTGAACAAAAGCATCAATCAGACTTTGATCATCGACTTCGACTCCACCTAATTTGACTCGTTCATTAAAGCGATAGATATGGGGTGACTGATATAACCCAACTTTATAACCCTGCTGATTTAATATGGCAGCTAGTGTAGTTGTTGTTGAGCCTTTACCATTCGTTCCGGCTACTGTAAAAACTTTAGCAGTAGGCTGAGTTACACCGAGCTTTTCTGCAACAGGAATTACACGTTCCAGACCAAGATCTATCCCTGTAACGTGAACATGGCTCCAATAATTGAGCCATGTATCTAAAGAGTCTATTGAAAGTGGAGCTTGTTGATTCAAGGTAAGTTCATCAATTTCGATACAAGTCGAGATACAGTATCACGTAAAGCATGACGATGAACAATCTGATCGATTACACCATGATCAAGCAAATATTCTGCACGTTGGAACGGCTCTTCCAATGTTTCACGTACAGTTTGCTCAATTACACGTTTACCCGCAAAGCCGATCATGGCTTTAGGTTCAGCAATATGAATATCACCCAACATTGCTAAAGAAGCTGTTACACCACCATACACCGGATGTGTTAAAACTACGATATAAGGTAAGCCTGCATCTTTTAATCTTTGGATCGCCGCTGAAGTACGCGCCATTTGCATAAGTGACAACATGCCTTCTTGCATACGTGCGCCACCAGAAGCTGCGAAACAGACTAATGGTTGACGTTTTGCAATAGCAAGTTCGGCAGCCTGAACAAAACGGTCGCCCACTACAGTACCCATAGAGCCGCCCATAAAGTCGAACTCAAAAGCACATGCAATCAAATCAACGCCATTTAAATTGCCTTGCATTGCAATTAAAGCTTCTGTTTCACCAGTTTTGCTTTGTGCTTCACGCATACGATCTGGATATGGCTTGGTATCGACAAACTTTAACGGGTCTTTCGCGCTAAACTCTTGTCCTAATTCTGTTACCACATTGTCGAAGAACCAGTTCAAACGATCACGAGCTTTCATTCGTAAGTGTTCATCACACTGCGGGCAAACATACGCATTGAAAGAGATTGCTGTACGTGTCACGAGAGCATGACATTCAGGGCATTCAATCGTTGGCTCAGTAAATGTTGCTTTGAGAATTTGTTGCTCATTTGCGACTTCAATACCTGGAACTGGACGTTGTGTCCATGGGGTCGCAGGGTTAAGAACTTTCCCTGATTTCACTTCTTGATTCATACTAACTCATCGAGCGCTGCTCGAAGCTCCTTGACTTTATTCACCGTCTGTTCAACAGCGTCATCCGCTGCCAACGTTGCAAAATTTTTAACGAAAGCACTACCTACAATCACAGCATCAGCAACACTACCCATTGCTTTTGCTGAAGCGGCATCACTAATACCAAAACCAACACCCACTGGAATATCAGTAGCATTTTTGATTTTCTGAATACGTGCAGCAGCTTCTGCCGTATCTAGTGTTGCAGCTCCCGTTACACCCTTGAGTGAAACATAGTAGATAAATCCACTTGCCTGATTTGCCACATGTTGAATGCGTTGGTCTGTAGAAGTTGGCGCGAGCAAGAAGATTTGATCCATGTCATGTTGCTTCAACACAGCACCAAACTCTTTTGACTCTTCGGGCGGTAAATCCACCAGCAATAGGCCATCTACACCACACTGTTTCGCGTGAGAAATAAATTTCTCATAACCAATCACTTCAACCGGATTTAAATAACCCATTAAAACAACAGGTGTATCCTGATCCTGTTCACGGAACTCCTTTACCATATTAAGAGCATCTAATGTGTTAGTCCCTGCTGCAAGTGCACGTTCAGCGGCAAGCGCAATTACCGGACCATCAGCCATTGGATCTGAAAATGGTAAACCAAGCTCAATGACATCTACTCCTGCCGCAACCATTTTATGCAGTAACGGAACTGTTACTTGCGGTTGTGGATCACCCGCCATAACATAAGATACAAGCGCTTTACGTTGTTGGGACTTAAGCTTTTCAAAACGGGTGGCAAGACGTGACATAGGGTTGTGCTTTCCTTGAATTATTTAAAATTGAGGAGTTGTTTGTAGAAATACAAGAACATCGCATTTTAACGCTATTTTTTGTCCATTGAACAGCTCTAACGTTATGGCGATATTCGATTGTATGATTCATACAACCCATGGCGTACATTTATCAATATTTTGAAACTTTTCTCAATGATCAAAGCTTCCTATTTTCGTACCATTATTAGATCGTCATTTAAATAGAAAACCGCCATAATAAGACTATTTCACTGCATTTTTATGGGTTAGCTGTAATTGTCTTTTTCTTGTGAGTAAGGTTTGTCCTGTCAAATTTTTATGGGCCCGTGCAAGTGCCGACTGGTCCGAATATCCCAATTGTTCAGCAATTAAAGTTAGGCTTGCATTTTGGTTGAGTAATATTTCACAACGTCTCATGCGCTCTGCATCTAAAATTAATTTAAATGAAGTGTTTAATGACTGTAACTGACGCTGCAAGCTTCGCACTGAAATATTCAACTCGATGGCAATATCTTCTATTTTAGGGGCTTGCTGCCTTTGCTTAAAATATTCATGTACGATCCAATGTATTTGCTGAGCTAAATCTGTATGTATTTTACGCTGAGCTAACGCCTCTTCTGCCTGTTTTACCAAAAGTTGCATTAAAGTCGGGTCTGCATGTTGAGGGCGAATACTTAGTCCCTCACTTGCAAAAGTTAATGCATAGTAAGGTTTTCCAAATGATAATTTGCATTGGAAGAAACGCTGATAGTGCACTAATGGGCCACGTGCGCGGTGTACGAACTCAACTTGTTGCAAAAGAAAATCATGTAATGGCGCAATTTGTTTGGCAAGCTGCACCATAGCCGCCAAGGTCAGTTCACAAAGTATAATATTACTGTCATCAACCAACGGCCAATACAAACGAATTTTAGAAGCGTCTTGTTCAACTTGCATAGGCACAACTTGTTCACCATCAATCACCAGACGATGAAACTTCATGACATATTCGAGCACCTGCGCAAGGCTATCACTTCGGGATGCCATATAACCCAACACACCAAAATTGGCAGGTGTAATACAGGTCGCCATTTCCAATGCTAAATTGGAAACTTGTAATCGAGATTCGGTCAGCTCTAAAAGCTCAAGAAAAAAAGTTAAAGATGATTGAGCATCGATAGATGCAGATAAGATATTTTGAACTTGGCGAGCTTGTGCTTCAGTTAAGTTTAATGACCGCCAGTCCATCCCCTTTTCTTTTAAATACGTATTCCAAAGGTAAAAATAACCATTTGAAATGGTGAAATCCTGCATGGCTCATCCTTTTTCTAATGCCATCTTGTCGCAAACTGTATAAAAATTGGCAATAACTGTCAAAACAAAGCCGACCAGTCGCGACATACTAGTGAACATGTTAGATGCGAGAAATAAAAATATGAACGCACATGTTGCTTATCAGGTCGAGCCAGTGGTTCGTAAAGATTTAGATTTTCATTTAAACGAAGCACCTCGCTTTTGGTTTAATAATGATCCTTTTTTGACTCGTATGTTCGATGCACTCAGCTTAACCTTTCCAGATGGAGAGCGTTATTTTATTGAATGTGTTCGTATGTTCCGTGACAAAATTGATGATCCAGAACTACAAAGACGAGTTGTGGACTTTATTAAACAAGAAGCTCAGCACGGTATTGCTCATGACAAAATGAATCAAATCATGAAAGAGCAAGGCATGCCAGTTGACCAATTCACGGCCACGCTGAAAAAGATTTTCCGCTTTGAACTGACAAAACGCTCACCGCAATATAACATTGCTATGACTGCTGCTGCCGAACATTTAACAGCCTTAATGGCAGAGACATTTTATAGCCACAGAAAAACATTGGAAAATGCACATCCGTATGTTCGAGCACTGTTTGCATGGCATGCCATTGAAGAAATGGAGCATCGAGATGTTGCTTTTGATGTTATGAAGCAGGTAGGTGAAGTGCCTGAGTCAACACGTCGCTTTGTATTAGTTGCTACAACAGTATTGATGTTTGGTTTTACGCTTTATCGCACCAATGTCATGTTGAAATGTGATGGTTTTAGTTCTAGAGAAAGACTCTTGATGAGCCTTAAGGGTTTACCTTGGTTCTTTGGTAAAAATGGTACTTTAACAGCCATGAAAAGCCAATATCTGGACTGGTTTAAAAAAGACTTCCACCCAAGTCAGCATCCGGTGATTCGCCAATACCCTGTTTGGATTGAAACATTAGAGAAAACAAATGATCCAATTGCGGCTGGTGAAGCATTTTGGCAAGCAGGTTTATAACCTGCTTGTTACCACTTTGCATAATGTTGTTCTAGTAAACCGTATTGCTCATTGCAAGTGATGACATCATTCGTCTCATGTTCAATCGTGCCACTAATTTTAGCTTGCCACTGATTGAACTGACTCCCAATCATTCTTAAGTTAATATTTTCGTATCGACACCAACCAATATGGATTTGTAGATTAAGCTTTTGATCTAGAGAACTAATTTGCCAAAGTTCATCACTTACTTTTTCAAATAGAACATCTGTCAGGGGAAATAAAACCCCATTAATCCATAAACAGTTTTCGTTACCAAAGCTTTCATTAACACCAGAAGCTAAATTTAGGCCAATACGTCTGCCTTGTTCATCCCAGAAATTACATGAAAGCCAAAACCAAGCTGTTTCAGGACGCAAAAAACCGCAAGTATCATCTAAAGATGCAAAAGTCTTTTCATCAAATTGTACAATTTGGTTTTGTTTATTAATAAACATCCCCTCTACACCCAGCGTGGTCTGCTTTTGAGTATAGGTCCAACCATTAATTCCTGTCGGTGTACATAAACTTAATATATCGGTGCCAGCACAAAAAATTCGAGCGCTCAGTTGAATCTCACCATATTTAGTGACTCGAATGTACCGCACACCATTGGCATGCTGAATATCAAACTGATAAGGCGATTTAGAAAAATAGCTTTGGTTAAAAAGCGGCTGTTCATCTAGATTGGTCTTATGTCCCAAAGGCTGAATCGCATTCCACTCAATCACTTGCCCTGTTTCATGGTCATAAATATAGAAAAAACCGTGCCCAACCCAGCCAATATCCGCAATGGCCAGACCAATACTATAGTGTTTATGTTGAATGCCGCAGAATTTAAATTTCTTGTATTTTAATTGCTTACGCCAGCCTTTTAAGACCTTACCATAAGGGGTTTTATAAATATAATGTTGTACATGAATGGTTGACGGTACAGATTCAAAACGCCCATAACGAGGCTGTCCATTTTCTTGAATTAAATCCATTTACCCACTTCCATATGAATATTAGATTTCAAATGACCTATACCACGGTCAAATACGTATTTTCCCAAACTGTTGCAGCAAAATCGCCTTTTATTAAATGAATATAGCGTCCTGCTACACAATCTATTGCTAAGCAATCATCAATATCAATGACTCGATCTGTATGCGCTTTTTGCCACTGCCGATCTATAAATTGTTTACCCAGTTGTTTTGCAATGACTGCATTAGGTGCAACGACAAACTCATAACGATGGAGCTCACCAAATTCATGAGCATTATATCCGCCCAAATTAATTAAATATAACTTTAAGTCATCTGGTTTTGGTGCTGCATCGGTGAAGTGAATTTGATAATTTTGCTCTTGAGATTTTACTCCCGAAAGCTTAGCCCAAGCATCAATATGTAATCCTTGAGCCTCACCAAACCAAGCCTGTTTAAGTTGAGGATAAACTTCTTCTAAAGTATCTCCTACAGCCATGACAACATCATGAACTTCTGTATTTGCGCGGGCATGACGCCCACCTAACATTACCATAAACAGACTTGGCATTTTTATTTCCGCTTACATCTCAACCATTTCTACGCCATCAATGCGTGCAACAGTCATCAAATCTTTATCACCACGACCTGAAACAGTCGCAATAATAATCTGATCTTTAGACATCGTTGGTGCAAGCTTAGAGACGTATGCCATTGCATGCGAGCTTTCAAGCGCAGGAATAATCCCTTCAATTTTGGTTAAATCACGGAAGCCTTGCAGAGCCTCTGTATCATTAATCGGCACGTACTCTACGCGCTTCATATCTTTCAAGAAACTATGCTCAGGACCAACACCCGGATAATCTAACCCAGCAGAGATACTGTGTGTCTCGATAATCTGGCCTTGCTCGTCACTCATCAAGTAAGTACGGTTACCGTGCAACACGCCAACGTGACCTGCATTTAATGGTGCAGAGTGTTTACCAGTTTCAATACCCAAACCAGCTGCTTCAACACCATACATTTTTACATTGGCATCGTTTAAGAATGGATAGAACAAGCCCATTGCATTTGAACCACCACCGACGCAAGCAACCAATGCATCTGGTAAGCGACCTGCTTGCTCCAAGATCTGTTTGCGTGCTTCACGGCCAATAATTGACTGGAAGTCACGTACAAGTTGTGGATATGGGTGAGGACCTGCCACCGTACCAATCACATAGTAAGTACTATCAACATTAGTTACCCAGTCACGCATCGCTTCGTTCATAGCATCTTTAAGCGTTTTTGAGCCACTTTGCACAGGCACAACTGTTGCACCCAATAAACGCATACGATAAACGTTCATGGCTTGACGCTTAACGTCTTCAGCACCCATGTACACTACACATTCAAGACCCAAACGCGCTGCAATTGTTGCAGTTGCCACACCATGTTGCCCAGCACCAGTCTCGGCAATAATACGTTTTTTACCAGAAAGCTTTGCCAATAACGCCTGACCAATCGTGTTGTTTACCTTATGTGAGCCTGTATGGTTCAAGTCTTCACGTTTAAGATAAATTTGGGCACCACCTAACTCTTTTGACCATCGCTCAGCATAATAAAGTGGACTAGGACGACCTACATAGTAGGCGAGATCGCGGTCGAATTCTGCCAGAAACTGTTCATCATTTTTCATGCGGGAATAGAGATTTTCTAAATCTTCCAATGCCGCCATTAGAGTTTCTGACACAAAACGTCCGCCATGGATACCGAAATGCCCTGCAGCATCTGGGTACTGTGTATAGTCAATCACATTGTTTTGCTGATCCACGTTGGACTCCTTGCATAAATCGTTCAATGAGTTGTTGGTCTTTTATACCTTTTGCGGACTCTACGCCTCCGCTCACATCTACTGCAAAAGCACCGGTAGTATGAATAGCGTCAATGACATTGTCAGGAGTTAAACCGCCTGCCAAGATTAAAGGAATATCAAGTTTTGGGAATTTAGACCAGTCAAACTGATGTCCTGTGCCCCCTTTAAGCTCAGGATGCCACGCATCGAGCAATACAGCACTGGCACCAGCCGCCTGATATTTTTGAATTTCAGCAATTACATCTAGTTCAGGTTTAACCTGAATCGCTTTATACCAGCGACGTTTACAATGGCGAGCTATTTCCTGACATTGCTCTGGAGTTTCGTCGCCATGTAGTTGTAATACATCTAGGGGAACACAATCAAGTACATCTTGAATTTCAGTGGCACTTGCATTTACAAACAAACCAACCATTTGTACATAAGGCGGAATTTTTTTTACTAATTCTTGAACCTGTGCAACTGTCACGTGTCTGGGACTTGGCGGAAAAAAAACAAAACCTATCGCATCTGCTCCAGCCGCAACTACTGACTGGACATCTTGAGGGCGAGTAATTCCACAGATTTTTGCTCGTGTGCGCTTTTGGTTTGAGGGGCTCATGATCTGCCTAAACTACAACCATTTCTTAAAATAATGGCCATTGTAATGCAATTTTTGTCCCTTGCGTAAAAGTTCTCTGGGAATTGGGCTAAATGACATTGTATGAAATAAATCGCCACTTTATACTGCGTAAAATTGGAAGCAAGTGTAAGCAATTCATGCTTTAGGGAAGCTGGTGAAAGTCCGGCACTGCCCCCGCAACGGTAACAATGTAAAACATATTTTTTAAGTCGATATCGACTTACACCACTGCAGTTCTGTGGGAAGGTGAATATGTCCATAAATTAACTATGGCGCTGAAGTCCGGAGACCTACTTGTTTCATCTATCTACCCGATCATTCACGTGGGGTGAATGTATGGAGCATGTTATGTCTAAGTCTTTTCAACCTACTCGTCTGGTAGGGGCTATCGCTATTGCGATGGGGTTTTCACCTGTTATTTTTGCTGAAGATACAACCAACGCAACTCAGCTTGATCCAATTGTAGTGACTGCCACTCGTTCAGAAGAAAAAATTAAAAATGTGCCCGCTCGTATCTCAATTATTGAGCCACAGATACTTGAACAATCACCAATCGCAGAGCTACCACATTTACTCATGAGCGATGCCTCTATTGATATGATGCAATATGGTGGTTACGGGCAAGCTGCATCTATCTTTACACGTGGTACAAATTCAACCCATACATTAGTACTTCGTGATGGTGTTCGTTTAAATACAGGTTCTGCTGGTTCTGCATCATTGGCTTTTATTGACACAACAGATATTAAACAAATTGAAGTATTAAAAGGGCCAGCATCTGTTTTATATGGAACAGATGCTATTGGAGGGGTAGTACAACTAATTTCAAAAACACCTGAGAAAACTGGTGCGTTCATCACTGGTGAAATAGGTGAACAAAATACTTATAAATCTGTGGTCGGTGCTGATCTCGCTGAAAATGGCTTCTATGCACAAATTCGTGGACAACGTTTAGAATCTGATGGTACTCAAGTTACAGATTTTAAAAATGCTAATGTAAAAACCGGATCTTATGATCAAAAAGGATTTAGTACAAAAATTGGTGTTGAAAAAGAACAGTACGCCGCCTCTGTAGACTATTCACAAAACCAAGGTAATTCCGTTTATGTCGAATCCATTCAAGACGCCAATTATACTTTACTAGGTTTAAAGAATGTATCTCAAGATTTTAAGAATGAGATCATTAATATTAAAGGTCGTGTAAATATTAACGATAAAGTATCAGTGAATGCACGTTTATCACAATTTAAAGATGACTTAGAACAAAACGAATCACACGATGCTATCTATAACACAACAAAAGAAGCTGAACTTTATAGCAAGTGGCAATTTACACCAAATCAGAATATTTTAGCAGGCGTTGCAACTAAAAATATAAAGTCTAATGTCCTTTCAGGTACTGCTCCCTATGAAGTTGAATATAATAAAGAGGTCGACAGTACAGGCTATTTCGTACAACATCAATATCAATCCAATAAACTCCATACTCAATTAGGTTTACGTGTAGAAGATCACGAAACCTTTGGCACGCATACTGTTGGTCAAGCAGCCGTTCGCTATCAAGTTTTACCTACTACAAGTATTTATACTAATATCGGTACGGCATTCCGCGCCCCAACTAATAATGATCTTTATGCACTTAATTGGGGGGGGAATCCTAATTTAAAGTCTGAAGAAAGTGTTTCTTATGAAATTGGTTTAGATCAAAAAATTACTGATCAGTTAAGTTTAGAATTATCTGCATATCGCAATGAAGTCGATGATTTAATTACATTTGTTACAGATCCAATTACATATGAAGGCAGATTATACAATGTCAAAAAAGCAACCTTTACAGGTGGTGAATTCAATCTAAATTGGGTAAATGATGAATTATTTACTCATCTGTCTTATGCATACGTTCAGCCTAAAGATAAAGAGACAGATCAAGATTTAAGTCGTCGTTCACGTCAAAGTCTGACGCTGACTGCTGGTTTACAAAACGAAGTTTATGGTATAAGCACGTCACTTTCTGCAAAATCTAGACCTAAAAATAGTGCCATCTCAGGCTATGCTACTGTCGATGTGAATGCATTTTGGAATGTGAATCCCAATATAAAACTATTTACAAACATCCAGAATATTGGTGATGTTCAATATGAGACTACAGCTTATGGTAGCGGTTACTATTACATTAATGGTGGTCGCCAAGCTTCTGTTGGCGTAACTTTCCGTTATTAATTTTTCACTCCAACTATAAAAATATTTTCTTAACTCCAGTTTCGGGGTAATGTTCTGACCGACATTATCCCCTTTTTTATGTTCAGGATATCCATCATGGGACACCGTTTAAGCAAAATCTATACACGCACAGGCGACTCAGGCACAACAGGTTTAGGCGATGGCTCTCGTGTTGCCAAAGACGATTTACGAATTGTAGCACTTGGTGATGTCGATGAACTGAATGCTATTATTGGGGTACTTCGTGCTCAAATCACTGCAAGTCAAGTAATAGACAAAGCAAATTGGGATAAGAGTCTAAGCTTAGTTCAACATTGGTTATTTGACTTAGGTGGAGAGGTTTGTATTCCAAACTACAATTTACTTCAGCCTGTTTGCATTGAATTTCTTGAAAAAGAAATTGACCGTATGAATGAAGACTTACCCATGCTGAAAGAGTTTATTCTACCATCAGGCTCTTTAACTTGCAGTTACGCCCATCAGGCGCGTGCTGTTTGCCGCCGTGCAGAACGATCTCTGCTGTCGGTACAAATACGCGACCAGAATATTCAAACCACGGCGCTCCAACTTCTAAACCGTCTTTCTGACTGGTTATTTGTCGCATCGCGTGCTTTACAACGTGCTGAGGGTGGACAAGAAGTGCTTTGGCAAAAAAATATTAATGAGATTATTTAAAAATAGATTAGATTAAGAATAGTCTTTGTTCTTTTGAAGGACCATTCTTAAAAATACTTGATAGAAGAAAATTATGCGCATTATTGGTCATCGTGGTGCACGCAAAGAAACTCCTGAAAACACGCTAGGTGGTTTTCAACACTTAAAAAAATTAGGTATTCGTGGTGTCGAATTTGATATTCGTCAGCTTCAAGATCAAGAATTAGTTGTTATCCATGATGACAACTTTTTACGTACTGCGGGAATAGATCAAATTGTTGAGCAATCGAGTTTGGCTCAAGCATTATCATTTGATCATCGTCAAAACTGGCCCAACTGGCCAAGTGCAGAGCCGACACCTACACTGACGGGCGTTTTAAACTTACTTGATAACTTTGAGCATATTGAAGTTGAAGTAAAAGCTGTAAGAGACATGGCTTTAGCAGAAAAACTCGTTCAAAAGCTTGAGACTGAATTGCAGGGTTTTGAGAAAATCGTAACAATCACAAGTTTCGATCTTCAAATTCTAACTGCCTTACGCGATATAAAATCTCAATTTAAACGAGGCTTATTAGTTGAACTTCCAGTGGGTGCAATCGCAATTGAGCTTGCGCATCAATATGGCTGTGGTCACATTGGCTGGCACGATCAACTCGCAACAGATGAAATGATTCAGCTTTCACAACAGGCTGGCTTGAACATTAGTGTCTGGACAGTGAATGATGTAGAACGAGCTAAATCTTTACGAGATTTAGATGTACAAGGGCTAATTACAGATATTCCAACAACCATGTTACAAGCGCTTTAGATATGAAAAAGGTGGTTTTACCACCTTTTTTATTATTTCTTTTGTGCCTGAATCAATCGCTGACCGCTTTGGTCAAGCAAATAGAGTGTATTGCCTACCAACTGAAATTTTTGAATGCGCTGTAAAGAATCAATCAATTCTGCTTCTTGAGCCAATGCACCATCACAACTTGAATGTCCTGCATTGACCTGCATATCAAGTTTTTGCTGAATAAAATCAAATGCATATCGTCCGAACACTCCATTACATCCCGTATGGCCTGATACTGTTTTGACAGCAGAATTTAAAGAAAGAACTGGCCATTGGTTAAAAAACTTGGCCTTGTGACCATTAATCTGGGTAATTTGCCAATCAATATCTTGAATGCCATCAGGACTCACTCTCTTTTTTACAACAGGGGGTTGAACATGATGAACTGTTTTTTTTGTTTGAACTGTTTTTGTATTTTGATTGGGCGCACTTTGACATGCTGCTAATACAAGACTGATTGTGACCAAGATACACTTCAATGATAATTTTCTTGCAATATCAATGCCGTTCTTTTTTTTCAATCGTTGTACGTTCATTAAACAACTTCTCCTACTTGAAAAACTCTGTGACATAGTTTAAATCTGTTACCGTTCTTTCAATACATCTGTACAATAATGTTAGTGATTCTCACTAAGCACGTGCTAATATGAAGGATAGAATAGCAATATATCTTGATGATTGGTTTTGCTATGTCGTTTTGTCTTTGTACCTTGTCTGACAAGGTTTCTAGGAGCGCTGCCGGATATGACTTCCGCCCCACTCAAAGCCCCAATTAACTGGACCGCTAGCATTACCTTAATTGGTTTACCAATTCTTGCTGCAATCATAATCCCGATTTATGCGTATTATTATGATTTTAGTGTAAGCGCATGGGTAAGCTTATTTTTTCTTTTAGCTCTAAGTAGTATGGGGATTACTGCTGGTTATCACCGCCTGTGGGCTCACCGAGCTTATGAAGCGTCGTTACCACTTAAAATTCTTTTAATGATTGGTGGAACATTTGCCGTGCAAAATAGTATTTTGTTCTGGGCATCTGGTCACCGTACACACCATCGACATGTTGATCATGTTGATGAAGATCCATATTCAATTAAGCGTGGTTTTTGGTATGCCCATATGGGTTGGATGATCCGCGATCATTCACCATCTGAGCCAGATTTTAAAAACGCGCCAGACTTATTGAACGATAAACTGGTGATGTTTCAACATAAGTACTATGGTTTACTCGTAGTTGCAGTTCATGTTGGAATTTTAGGCTTAATTGGTTGGGCAACTGGTGATTTGTGGGGTGTAGTCCTCATAGGTGGCCTATTGCGATTAATCATTAGCCATCAAGTCACTTTCTTTATTAACTCGCTTTGCCACATGTGGGGTAACCGTCCTTATACAGACGAAAACACTGCACGTGATAATTTCTGGTTAGCGATTGCTACTTGGGGCGAGGGTTACCACAACTATCACCATATCTTCCAGTACGACTATCGTAATGGCGTGAAATGGTGGCAATATGACCCAACTAAATGGTTGATCTGGTCATGTTCGAAACTTGGTTTAGCTAAAAATTTACGTCGTATTCCAAGCTTTAATATTAAAAAAGCAGAATTAGCGATGAAGTTCAAATATGCTGAACAAGACCTTGCTATTTATGGTCATGATGTAAATGCTGACATTAGTCAAATGAAGCAACGTATTGCACAAGAATACGAAGCATTTACCCATACTTTAAATGATTGGGCAAAACTTAAAGAACAAGAGTTACAAGTGAAAAAAGCAGCAATGGCTGAAAAGATTCATAGAATGGATCACAAGCTTAAAGTTGATTTCCAATTGCTTGAACACCGTTTAAGTCATCATCGTGAGTGTTTAGAAACTTTAATGCGTAACATTAAAAAGAACACTAACGTAGTATCAGACTAGAATAAGTTCTTATCTAAAATAGCTCTTTCGGGAGCTATTTTTATGCCCGCTTTTTAACTATGGTATAGTTAAATCTGCTTTCTCTATTTTGCCAAGCCCATGCAATTTAACCCGCTCTATCCTTCACTTCCGTCTAAATTATTCCATGTTCAGCAGCCATCGCCTTTACGTGGTGCAAAAGCGGGCCATTTCAATACCGCTTTGGCAGATGAACTACAATGGTCAGAAGACGAAAAAAATGCATGGGTTGAAATCTGTAGCGGACAGCGCACTTTCTCTGAGTTCCCTTCTCTGGCTATGGTCTATGCTGGCCACCAATTTGGACAATGGGCTGGTCAACTTGGCGATGGCCGCGGCTTACTCATCGCTCAGATACTAAATACAAAAGGTCAAACTATAGACTTACACCTTAAAGGTGCAGGTCCGACGCCCTATTCAAGAATGGGAGATGGCCGCGCAGTGTTGCGTTCTGTCGTTCGTGAATATTTAGCTGGGCATGCTTTAAATGCTTTAGGAGTGGCTTCTAGTCACGCAGTAGGATTTACAAGCTCAGCTCAAGGCGTACAGCGTGAAAAACTAGAACCAGGAGCAATGCTACTCAGAACGTCTGAATGTCATATCCGTTTAGGGCATTTTGAGTGGATTAATCAATACGCTCCAGAGTTGCTGCCAGAATTTACTCAAAAATGTATTGAATGGCACTATCCAGAATGCCAAGAAGTAGAACAACCAATTTTAGCATTTGCCAAAGCAGTTATTAGAAATACGGCAATCATGATCGCAAAATGGCAGTTGGTTGGATTTGCTCATGGTGTGATGAATACAGACAATCTTAACATTACTGGTTCTACACTCGATTTTGGTCCATATGGCTTTATGGAGCGCTTCCGTCCGAACTGGATCAATAACCACTCGGATTATCAAGGCCGTTATACTTACCAAAATCAACCAAGTATAGGTCATTGGAATTTATGGACGTGGTTAAACAACTTAATCCCTCTCGCTGAGCCTGAACAAAAGGATCAGTTCAAAGAAGAGTTAGCGCGTTGCTTAGAACAATTTGAACCAACCTTCATGGAACATTACACAACTGGTTTATGTCAAAAAATGGGAGTTCCCCATTTTCATAAAGACAGTCTTGATTGTAGTTTTAGTTTTTTAAAAATCTTACAAACTGAACAACTCGATTACACTCAGAGCTTTATCCGACTTCAAAATAAAGAATATAAAACTCTACGAGATGATTGCCTTGATATTCGACAGTTTGATGAGTTTCTTAACCAATATCAAAGCATTCGTGAACATCAAGATACCGATGAACTTGATGTAAATATGCAACAAGCTAATCCAGTCTATATTTTGCGTAATCACATGGCTCAACGTGCTATTGATGCGGCAGAACGAGATGATTTTAGCGAAGTAGATCGTTTATTCAAGCTACTTAACCAGCCCTATACCAGACAGCAAGATTTAGAAAAACCAGAAGATCTCGGCCCTTTACCAAGTGACGTACCAGATGTAGCGGTAAGTTGCTCTTCTTAATCCTTTAAGAACTAAGACTCTCTTAATAGGGTTCTCTTAAGCTGCTTTAATGGTAGTTTAAGAGAGTTCCTTAAACACCAAAGAATAATATATGAAAATTAAACCTATCATTATTTGTACGCTTCTGATGATTCCATTGGGAATCGCCTTTTATAATTATGAAAAATATTTACCGACTTTTACATCATCCCATAAAGCTCTTTCAACAGAGGAAATATTAGAACTGATCAACACAAAGCCCGTCACCTCAATTGAAGTATTTAAAAATCAACGCATACTTCTACTTAAAAATAATAACGAGGTGATTCGTCGTTATCCTATTCGTCTAGGCTTTAATCCTAAAGGACATAAGCACTTTGAAAATGATGGTAAAACTCCTGAAGGGGTTTACTCTATAGACTGGCGAAACTCACAAAGTGCATATTATAAATCTTTGCATATTTCCTATCCCGATGCGAAAGATATTGCTTATGCCAAGCAACATAATCAACCAACTGGTGGAGATATCATGATTCATGGATCAGTTCCAAAATCATTTTTATCTATGCCTTTTAGCTCGACTTATATGCCACATAAGGATTGGACACTAGGATGTATCGCCGTTAAAAATGCGGATATAGATGAGATTTGGCAATTAGTACTGAATCAGACAAAGATTATAATTTATCCATAAAATCTTTAAAACTATCCACATTTTCTGTGGATAACATTGTGGTTATCCACAGAATAACTTTTGTGAGTGCTTATTCTTCTGGGTATTCGAAGCGGTAACCTACACCGTAAACTGCTTGAATCCACTCATGGCGGTTACCAGTTTCAGCCGCTTCACTAATTTTTCGACGCAAGTTTTTGATATGACTGTCAATCACACGATCGGCAACGTCAAAACTATCTGGATTAATATGATCCAATAATTGTGCACGTGAATAGACTTGTCCAACATGCTCTAAAAATAGCTCAAGTAAACGAAATTCGGTTGGCGTTAAGCTCAACGATTTTTGTTGATACCAAATTCTTTGCTGTGCTTTATCAATTCGGAAAGAATCATTTTGTTCAGGCTCTGCCTTACGTTCTAAACGGCGTAAAACGGCCTGTACGCGAGCAACCAACTCTTTTGGGCTAAACGGTTTACATACATAGTCATCAGCGCCCATATTCAGCCCCAAGACGCGGTCGATTTCTTCGGTACGGGCAGTCACCATAATAATCGGTAAATCTGACTGTTCACGAACCTTACGGCAAATGGTCAAACCATCCATTCGTGGAACCATTAAGTCCAGAACCATTAAATTAGGTTTACGTTGCTGGAAACTCGCATAGGCATCTTGACCATCATGAAACATACTTACTTCAAAACCGGCAGCTTCAAGATAATCACGCACCAAATGCGCTAATTCGACTTCATCTTCAACCAACATCACATGTTTCATGAGATATTTTTCCTTTTATATTTAACTCTGCTTTTTAAAAGTGAGTACACAACGTAAACCACCTAATGGTGAATGTTCAAAACTGAGTGTACCACCAAGCGCTTGCGCAATTTTACAAGACAAAGCCAAGCCTAGCCCTGTTCCACCTGTACTACGCGTACGCGAATCATCGACGCGATAGAATCGTTCACCTAAACGCGATAACTGCTCATCATTTAAACCAAATGGACTGTCATCCACATACAAAGTCCACTCCTGTGGATTTTGAGCTGTATGAATATGAATTTTGCCACCTGTTTCTGTGTAACGAATACTATTACTAATTAAATTAACAATAATCTGTTTAAACCGATCACGATCTAATAATAGCGGAGAACTTGTTCCTTCAACTTGAATTTCGAGACCAGCTTGCTCAAGTTTCGGTTTAAAGTTCTCAACCTCTTGTAATACAACTTCCCACGGATTAACAGAACTCAAATAACACTTAAGCTGCTGGGCATCTGCCTGTGCCAAGTCTGCAAGGTCTTGGGTCAATTTTTTCAGACTTGAAACCTGACGCATCATCGCCTCCAGATGTTCAGGCGTTGCTTTTCGAATACCGTCTTGCATCGCTTCAATTTGTGCTTGCAATACAGCCAATGGCGTTTTTAATTCATGGGAAGTATCCGCCACCCATTGACGACGTGATTCTTCATGCCGATGTAAAATCTCTGCCAAATGGTTCAATTGGGTAGATAAATCACCTAATTCGTCATTTCGCTTAATAACAACTTGATGCTGATAATTTCCTTTCGTTAATTCATTTGTCGCATTTAATAAACGCTGAATCGGTTTCTTAAAATAAGTCGCCATCAATAGCGCTGCAACTAAACTTGAAAGCAAGGTTAAAGCATAAATTAAGAGTAAATAACGCTTTTGATTACTAAAGAAATTAATACTCAAAGCATCTTCTTTATCTAAAACAGGTTTTAAGCCCAAATATCCCACGACTTGATTGTTTAAGATAATCGGGCGAAACGACATCTGATCTGAAGAAGGCGGTTCACCCACCACAAACTGGTGATTTGCATCATATAAAGATAAGCGAGAACTTAAACCTAAACGGTCAGGCAAAGCAATAAATCGCTTCTTACCATTTTGAGTTTCAATATCTTTTAAGCTGCCCTTCTTTGACTTATTTTTATCATCACTTGGCCGAAACTGATTTGCACTTAATGGGAATCTTAATCCTTCAAATGGTTGATATTGAGAAGGTAAATTTTGCTCAAGTGTTTTTAACTCTTCATCACTAAAAATAGTATTTTTATTTGTCGGCGTAACTTGAGGTGAAATATTGATGAGGGCATGTTCATCGAAAGAATGCTGTTGTATCGCAATATCATATTGTCGACGAAGCCACCACTGCGAGAGACGATCATAATCATCTGGAGCTGCGGTCCCTTCAATTTGTAAAATTTGTGCCTGAATCGCATTCCCCCAATCATGGTACACCGTATAGACATCGCCAAGATTGGTAATGAGGCGATCGAGCTTTTGCATTTCAACGTCGGCTACATATTTGGCGAAGTTCTTTTGCATTGTCCAGTGCAAAACACTCAAGCTTGCAGTCGCAATAAGCAATGTGGTGAGCAAGACTGTTAAAAATAACCGTAATGCAATGGGAACACGTAGAACGTTCAAAAGCACTCTCTCATTTTTACGCTAAAGGGGGGTCTGCTGGTACTTCATTTGATAATTGTGACGAAGGCTATTTTTCTTGTATTTCTAGGCAAGAGATACGCAGCTTAGTGATCTAAGCAAGTAACTCTTAACGACGAAATGCTGAAAAATAGTCCCGTCCTGAAAGGTTATGGCTAAAACTGCCATAATCTTCGTTATGAAGCTTGCCAAGGACATTTCATTGCCTGTGCTTCATGCCTTATGTGGTTTTAGCCTATAACACAATTCATAAAATGAACTACCAACAGACCCTAACATTGTAACCAACAACGAAAAGAAAAACTCTCCATTGTTTCTACATCTTTATTATCTAATCTTTAAGCCATCTTAAAACACAACATTAAAAGGCTTTAAATATGAAAATGACGGCAAAAATTGCATTATTCAGTGCGGCAATTGTAACTATGGGAAGTTTAGCGGCTTGTCAATCAACGACTCAACCACAAAAACCAGAACATCGCATGATGCAAGATGGCCCACGTGAGGGTCACCATCGTATGAAGCACCGCGAATTCACACCTGAACAAAAAGCAGCATGGGAACAACACCGTTCAGAACGTAAAGCTCGCTTTGAACAAATCCAAAAAGCATGTGATGGCAAGGCGAATGGACAGAATATAAATGTGCAAGTTGGCGATAAAACAATTGAAGGTACCTGTAACCTTCGTTTTGAACCAAAACGCCCTCAACCACCAGTTAACGCCCCTGCTCCAACATCAGCTCAAGCAAAATAATTCTAAAAACCATACAAAAAAGGCGCCAATCGGCGCCTTTTGTTTATACATAACTATTTACGATTTTGACTATTTGTATCATATAAACATAACCAAAAGTGTTTACACTCAAAGCACTTAGCTAGTTTAAGCATTTTTTTCTTGACTTTGCAGTCACAAAGTAAAGGTCCTGAGGTGCTTGTGCAGTTATGCAAGTTGTTGCACGATGTAATAGTCCAAGGTGCCTGATGGCACATTATCATAGATTAAGATTATAACTCTGGTTTCACCAGTATTGAGGAACCCGATATGCCACAATACAAAGCGCCCTTACGTGATATGCAATTCGTTTTGCATGAATTATTAAATGCTGAAGAACACTATGCAAAATTACCTGATTTCCAAGGTAACGTAAGCCGTGAATTGGTTGATCAATATTTAGAAGCTGCGGCAGACTTTTGTGAAAATGAACTTTCTCCTTTAAACCAAGTTGGCGACCGCGAAGGTTGTACTTGGAATGATGGTGTAGTTACCACTCCAACAGGCTTTAAAGAAGCTTATCAAAAATATATTGAACTTGGCTTTCCGTCTTTATCAGCAGAAGAACAATACGGTGGTCAGGCTTTACCTAACTCTCTAGGTATTGCAATTTCTGAAATGGTTGGTACAGCAAACTGGTCTTGGGGTATGTACCCTGGCTTGTCTCATGGTGCTGTACGTACATTAGAACATCATGGTTCTGATGAACAGAAAGATATTTATTTACCAAACCTTGTTTCAGGTGTCTGGACAGGTACGATGTGCTTAACTGAATCTCATGCAGGTTCGGACTTAGGTATTATCCGCTCTAAAGCAGAACCAAATGCTGACGGTAGCTATGCAATTTCTGGCGAGAAAATCTTTATCTCTGCTGGTGAACACGACATGGCTGAGAACATCATTCATATCGTTCTTGCACGTTTACCAGGTGCGCCAAAAGGCACTAAAGGTATCTCATTATTCATCGTTCCTAAATTCCATGTAAATGCAGATGGAACTGTGGGCGAGCGTAATGCGGTACGTTGTGGTTCTATCGAACACAAAATGGGTATTCATGGTAACGCGACTTGTGTCATCAACTTTGACCAAGCAAAAGGTTATTTGATTGGACCTGAAAACCGTGGTTTGAATTGTATGTTCACCTTCATGAACACAGCACGTATTGGTACTGCTGTTCAAGGTTTAGCAGCTTCTGAATCATCTTTCCAAGGTGCGTTAACTTACGCGAAAGAACGTTTAGCAATGCGTTCACTTTCTGGTCCGAAAGCTCCAGAAAAAGATGCAGATCCAATTATTGTTCACCCTGCTGTTCGTAACATGCTTCTAACTCAAAAAGCATTTGCTGAAGGTGGCCGTGCGCTTGTTTACTTACTTGCTCAATACGCTGACATCGTTGAAAAAGGCGAAACAGAAGAAGAGCGTAAGTTTGCTGACAACATCTTGTCTTTACTGACTCCAATTGCAAAAGCATTCTTAACTGAAACTGGTTCTGAATCTGCTAAGCACGGTGTTCAAGTCTTCGGTGGTCATGGTTTCATTTCTGAGCATGGCATGGAACAAATCGTACGTGATACACGTATTGCTTGCTTGTATGAAGGTACAACTGAAATTCAGGCACTTGATTTGTTAGGTCGTAAAGTATTGCAAACTCAAGGTGCAATGCTGAAAGACTTTACCAAAATGGTTCACAAATTTGTTGAAGCAAACAAAGACAACGCTGCCATGAAAGAATTTGTTGAGCCGCTTACAGCGCTTAACAAAGAATGGGGCGATCTCACCATGCAAATTGGTATGCGTGCAATGCAAAACCCAGATGAAGTAGGTGCTGCTGCTGTAGATTACCTCTACTTCTCAGGTTATATCACTTTAGCGTACCTATGGGCTCGTATGGCACTTGTTGCACAAGAGAAATTAGCAGAAGGTACTAGCGAAGTTGATTTCTACAATGCAAAAGTAACAACTGCTCGATTCTACTTCAAAAAAATCTTGCCACGTGTTCGCTCACATGTCGATGTGATTGCGGGTGGTCTCGATCCATTAATGTCATTAGATGCTGAACATTTCGCTTTCTAACCATAGTTAGTTGCGATATGCAATGTTAAAAAACGAAAAAGGACTGCTCAGTTTTGACGGTCCTTTTTTTATAAAATCAATGATAAATTTACACTTTAAATTCCATATCCATTTCGTTTTACAGGATATCTAGCACAGGCCAATGTGCACAAAAAAGGTGAACGATTATGCCAATTTACAATGCTCCTTTAGCTGATATGAAATTCATCTTAAATGATGTATTCAAAGCAGAACAATTTTGGCAGTCTAATGAGAAACTCGCTCATGTAGATGCTGCAACTGCTGAAGCAATTTTAGAAGAAATGGCTAAATTTGCTCAGAACGTGACTCATCCATTAAACCGTACTGGTGATGAAGAAGGCGCTCGCTATGAAAACGGCGAAGTGTTCACACCAGCTGGTTTTAAAGATGCATTCCGTCAATATGCAGAAGGCGGTTGGATTGGCTTAGGTGCCGACGAAGAATGGGGCGGTCAAGGCATGCCAAAAATGCTCACCGTTCTTTCTGATGAAATGTTATTTGCGACTAACCCATCATTTATGCTCTACCCGCTTCTTTCTGTGGGTGCAGGCATGGCTTTAAGCAGCTATGCATCTCAAGAACAAAAAGAAACTTACTTACCTAAGATTTATTCAGGTGAATGGTCAGGCACCATGTGTTTGACAGAGCCACATGCAGGTACTGACTTAGGTATTATCAAAACTAAAGCAGAACCTAATGAAGATGGTACTTATAACATTACAGGTACTAAAATCTTCATCACTGGTGGTGACAACGATTTAGCAGAAAACATCATTCACTTGGTACTTGCTAAAACGCCTGATGCCCCTGCTGGCTCACGTGGCATCTCGCTCTTTATCGTACCTAAGTATCTTGTAAATGAAGATGGTTCATTAGGTGAACGCAACTTAGTTGGACCAGGTTCTATCGAACATAAAATGGGGATCAAAGCATCTGCAACTTGTGTGATGAACTTTGATGCAGCAAAAGGTTACCTCGTTGGTAAAGAAAACGAAGGTCTTGCTGCCATGTTTGTCATGATGAACTACGAACGTTTATCAATGGGTATTCAAGGTTTAGGCGCATCTGAGTTTGCATATCAAAATGCAGCACAATATGCGACTGACCGCTTACAAGGCCGTAGTGCAGCAGGTGTTCAATCACCAAACAAACCAGCAGATAGCATTTTGGTACATGGTGACGTACGTCGTATGTTGTTAAACGTACGCGCAAACAATGAAGCATCTCGTGCTTTTGCAGTGTATGTAGGTCAACAGCTCGATATCACTAAATTCTCAACTGATGCAGAAGCTGTAAAAAAAGCCAATAATCGCGTTGCACTTTTAACGCCGATTGCTAAAGCTTACCTCACAGATACAGCGTTCCAAGCAACTTTAGATGCTCAAATGGTATTTGGTGGTCATGGCTATATCCGTGAATGGGGTATGGAACAATGTATCCGTGATCTCCGTATTGCTCAAATTTACGAAGGAACGAACGGCGTTCAATCTCAAGATTTAATTGGTCGTAAAACCATTAAATGTGGCGGCGCGTTCATTGCTGAATACATCACTGAAATTCGTGACTTTGCAAACGACTTAGACACAGACTTAAACTTCATTAAAGATGCAACTTTAGATGCTGCAACTGAAATTGAAGCTATTACTCAGTTCATTATTGAACAAGCTGCTGAAAACGTAGATTTCCCAAATGCTGCGGCAGTTGATTATTTACATGCAGTTGGCCTACTCAGCTTTGCATTTATGTTTGCGAAAATTGCAGGGGCAGCAAAAGATAAGTCTGGTGATTTCTATCAAAACAAACTTGCTTTAGCTCAATATTTTGTTGAACGTATCTTGCCAGATATTGATGCGCGTATTGCTAAAATCAAAGCAGGTTCTGACTTAGTTATGGGCTTTAGTGAAGACTACTTCACAAACCAAGCTTAATTAATTATTGAATAAAAAATGCCTGAGAAATTAGGCATTTTTTTTAATTCAACAAAAGCTCAAAAAATCTTATCTTTTTAATTTCTCTACTAAAAAATCAGCAGTAATATTTACACTGGGTAATAATCCTCGTCTTGTTAACATGAGCAAACTGGTCGTTACATTACCTGCAGACCAATCTGGTAAAACATGAATTAGACTTCCATTCGATAGTTCATTCATACAAAATGTTTCGGGTAAAAGCGTAATACCAATTCCTCGCTTCGCAGCACCTTTCAAAACTTCTGCTTCATTTGCCACAAAGCGAATATTTGGTCGTACAATCTCTTTTTCTCCAGACATATGCTTGAAGGACCAAGGATTCATTTGCAGATCAGACCATAATCCTTGATGGTCCACTAAATCTTGTGGTGAATTAATTGAGGCTGTGTTCATTAAATAAGTAGGTGCAGCAACAGCAATAATCTTGTCATTTGTCAGCACACGTTGAATTAACCCAGAATCTGGTAATGATTGAAAATGACTACGGATCACAATATCAAAGTTTTCACTCATGACATCTACGTAGCGATCAGTTACCTCTATTTGTAATAATAATTTAGGATAACGTTCTGCAAGCTCAGGTAAACAATCAGATAAAAGAAACTGAGCAATTGGCACCGAAGCACTCAATCTGACCACACCACTAGGCTCTTGTTGCTGCATTAATAAATTTTCTTCAGCATAGCGAAATTCATCGACCGCATTTTTAGCATGCTGATAAAAAAGCTTTCCAGCTTCACTTAGTACAAAACTACGTGAACTACGATGGATTAAGGTTAAACCTAGCTTATTTTCTAATATCGCCACACGCTTACTAATCGTGGATTTAGGTAAATTGAGTTGTTTAGCTGCAGCAGAAAATCCTTGATGCTCTACAGCCACAACAAAGAGAAAAACGTCATTCAAATTTTGTCTAAGTAGCATTCTTCAATGTCCATATATGTAGACAATAAGTTTCATAATACCTGACTACTAGAAACTTTTCTGCCGACTTAAGATGATTCTACACACCACACAAGAGTAATCATCATGTCAACTTTCACTTTATTTTATGGTATCCCTTCTGGTTGTTCATTTGGCTCTATTGTTGCATTGGAATGGTCTGGTTTACCCTATCAACTATGTAGAATCGAGATGCCAGAACAATGCAATACCGAGGCATACCGCCGAATTAATCCTGTAGGTGAAACACCAGCCCTGCTCTACGACAATGGTAAAGTCTTAACGGAAAGCATGGCGATCTTGAGTTATCTCATGGCAAAAAGCTCAAACACTACTTTTCACTATCAACAAGGAACAGAAAAATTTAATCAGTTCAATCAGAAGCTAGCTTTCTTAAATACCACGTTATTCAACGCATTTAGCCCCTTATGGTATAGCCTTGAGCATTCTTCATCGGAAGAAGCCACTCACGCATTACGTGAATATGGAGCAACACAAGTCAAAAAAGCATTTACTGCTTTAGAGCATAGCTTGACAGAGCAAACATGGTTAATGGGCGATCAATTGTCTTTCGTTGATGGCTACTACGCGGGTATAGCACGCTGGTTGAAATATCATGATGTAATTGATATTAATCATTTCCCGAACTGCCAGCGTCTTTATCAGCAACTACAAGATCAAGCAGCTGTAAAATTTGCACATGCTATCGAACAAGAACAGGCTATTGAGAGTACTGGTAACTTTTTAGGTCATATTTCACTTGAAGATATTCTCCAACAACATACAAACTTAAGATAACTTTTTGTTGGCTATCATGCTCCAAATATAGAGCAAAGAGGCTTTAGTGAAGATTAATTTATAACTCAATTTCAGTTAAATAATAAATAAAAAATGCCTGAACTTTCAGGCATTTTTTTGTTTATAAAGATTATTTCCTAAGGCGCTAAAAGTAACTTTCCTGTGGTTTTTCTTGATTCTAAATCTTGGTGGGCAAGCGAAGCCTGATCAAGTGAATAAACTTTATTTATATTTACCTTTAATATATTTTCTTCTATTAATTTAAACACCTCATGCGCTCTCTTTTGTAGTTCTTCTCTAGTCGCTGTGTAGGTAGCCAATGTCGGTCTCGTTAAATAAATTGATCCTTGTTTCGATAAAGCAATTGGATCAATAGGTGGAACTTTTCCACTGGATTGGCCAAACAAAACTAACAGCCCTAATGGCTTAACAACAGAAAGACTTCCTTCATAAGTCACGAGTCCAATAGAGTCATAAACGACATCTACACCTTGGCCTTGCGTAACTTCTCTACAAACTTCCACAAAATTTTGATTACTCGTATCAATTACAAAGGCGGCTCCAGCAGATTGAGCTTGAACTACTTTTTCATTTGAAGATACAGTTGTTATAACGGTTGCACCCTGTTTTTTTAATAATTGAACGAGCAATGCACCTACGCCACCCGCTCCTGCATGAACCAACGCAACTGTTTCAGAGTTAACCTTATAAGTCGAATAAGCTAAATAATGGGCAGTTAGTCCCTGCATTAAACCAGAAACCGCAATCTCATCACTAATACCCTCTGGAATATGAATTAATTTATCTACGGGAATACTCACATATTCAGCATAAGCCCCATTTGAAGCAAGCCAAGCAACTCTATCGCCTACTTTAAATTCTGAACTTAAAGATTCAACAACAATACCTGCCCCTTCTTGTCCTAAAATATAAGGTAAAGATGGCAAAGGATTTACACCTTTACGTTGATAAATATCTGAAAAGTTGATTCCAGCTCTTGAAACTTTTACTAAAACTTCCCCATTTTTTATTTGTGGTTTTTCTATTTCTTCATAAATAAGTTCATCAGGATTTCCATAACGATATAGCTTTACCGCTTTCATTTTTTATCCTTTCATACTTAGTAAAATTTAATTTATTTTTACCATATTAATGAACACAAAGCTTATTCCTCTACTTTTTTCTTTTTATTAAATAAAGATAAACTTTTTAAGCGAACTATTTCCATTGGCATGGAATTTGTTTTAATTTCTAATCATTCTGAAGCAAATAAAAGATCCCATTATGCCTGATCCTAAAAAATACGAGCGGATTTTAGACCGTTTCGGTCACTATGCCGTAGAAGCATTCCACTATTTAGCCTTATTTATTATTGGCTGTATGGTAGCTTGGTCCGCAGCTAATACTGTTTTTGAAATTTTGACCATCAAAAAGTATGCTTCAATTGATGATATTTTATTGTTATTTATATATTTAGAACTTGGGGCAATGGTTGGCATTTACTTTAAAACCAATCATATGCCTGTACGCTTTCTTATTTATGTTGCGATTACGGCATTAACCCGTCTACTCATTTCAGATATCCAACATGACCATAAAGCAGATATGGACCAAGTCATTATTACAGGCTCAATTCTTATTTTAGCTTTATCTATTTTAGTCGTTCGTTTTGCATCTTGGAATTACCCTTCGGTGATGAAAGAAAAACATGCAAAAACACCAACAACCTTAAAGCCCCCTCAACCGCAAGATGACGAATTAGCATAAAAAAAATGGCCTCAACATTGAGGCCATTTATATATTCTTTATTTCAGAATTAACGAACACGATAAATTTGATGTTTTGAGTCGACTAATAGATATTGGTTAGGTGTTTTAACCCAATGATATCCACGTGGTGGCTCATATAAGCGATTCGCTCGCCAGTCTGAAACATAATAACGGCTATTGCGGTATTGAGTAGGAATACGTTCACCACGCTTGAATGCAACATAACGGCCATAGTGCTTTCCACGATCGGCATTTGACCAACTTGGAGCCCGATGATCATTACGGTAATCATGGCGACGGTCATCACGATCACGATGTTCATATCGGTCATGGTCTCTACCATGATTATTATCCCAACGATGATTTGTATCGGCCATCGCGGTAGCTGATATACCCAACATTAATGTCGAAAGTACAAGAACGATTGGCTTTTTCATGGCCCATTTCCTTTTTATCTTGATATGAAGCTAGATTAAAAGACAGTCAAGGAGAAACCATGAATAAAACAGATGAGATTGCTAAGGTTTGTAATGACTATAAAGAAAATATGAAGAATCTGTATCTATGCTAACATTAGCTTTTTTCTAGCTAGGTCAATTGCTGTGTCTGAAATCAGTTTTGAACGTCTTCATCAATTTTTTTGCAAAGTTCCAACCGTACAAGAAGCCCGTATCATGGCTCATGGAGCAGATGGCGAACATGCTTGGTGGTTTAAGTTCAGTATTGATGTAGAACACCCACTTGCATGGCAAACAGTTCAAGAATTAGGGCATGTTTTAAACTACCTATCAACAAATGAACGCCTACCGACCTTATTCTTTCCTGTTTCTCCACCACCTTATATGAACGGTGAAGCAAAAGATTTTTTATCGTGGATTATTCAATGTAATCATCCGGAGTTTTCTCCAGATGTGGTCTGTGACTGGCTTGAGGCACGTTTACCAAATCCTGTAGATGATGAGTCACAGTGGAAAATTAAGACTGATTTGAGTGAATTAGAAAAGTTAGATGATAAGACTTTGGATCAATTGATTCCGCCAGCGCCTTAAAATCATATTATTTAGTTTTATCCTTCTTATTGCACAGCCTTTACTTACAGTGATGTTCTAATGTCTTTTGTATAGGCTAATGCCTCACTTTTGAAAGGTCAAAAGTGACAAAAACCATTGTTTCACTGATGTAGCTTCCCTGCCACACAGTGAAACGGCGACATCCATGTCGCCAATCATCTTGCCAATTTTGTACAAAATCACGGCAGCGAATAAGCTTCAAGCTTACGATGAAACTAAGTAAGACTCCGTCGTGAACATAGAGTCTTACCGTTTATATAAAAAATAGAATTAAAAAGTCGACAATCCTGACCATTCCATAAAACGATAAATCCAGTATTTCACTTTCGACTCATCTGCATACTTCGCATAGTCCAAGCTCATCTGTTTACCTTGCAGATTTGACCACGATGTATTGAAGTAATCTTGAGCATCTTGAAAGACTTGATCTTGAACTTTTCCAATAACCAACATGTCAGTTTCAAGGTTATAATTTTTTAAATTACGGGCTGTAAAATTAGCCGATCCTACAATCAACTCAGCTTGCTGAGCGTTATATTTTAATATCATTTTGCTATGGTTCTGCTCACCATGTGTGTCACACCAACGGATTGGAATGCCCACAGCATGTAGCTCTGAAGCCACCTGACGGTTTGGAATACCATTCTTTTGTCGACCAAAAGCATCTTTATTTGGATCAAGTAGAACGCGAACAACCACGCCTCTTTCTTGAGCATTTTTTAGAGCTTGAATAATCTTGCGTTCAGATAAATAGAACATACTTAAATCAAGATGCTCTTTCGGCTTCGCTGAATCAATCAATTTCAATACAGATTGATAAATCGCACCTTCAGTTAAGACTTGGACTTGAGGTTTGGTTACGTCTTTTTCAAAATCACCTAAAATGAGTGAGGGAGCACTACTTCCCGACATTCGTGCAACCGCTGCTTCAGTTTGTAGAACATCAGCCGCTGTGGCTCCTGTTACAACCAACGCAACATTAGAATGTCTAGAACTACCATCGTGTGGGTTTGCCGAAGTTACGAGTGATTTCCAGCCTGCATCGGTATCGACTACCACAGTTTTACGGTGATTCGCCTTAAAGTTAAATAAATTCAGATAACTACGAAGTGTAATTTTTTCATCACCAAACGGATTAGGTAACCAGCCTTTGTCTGGGTTATTCCCAATATTCTGGCAACAGATGTACCATAAGCCGGACCAGAATGGGTTAGATGCACGTAATGGGCCTAAATTGGTTTCAATTACATCAACACCCGCTTGGCGTAACTGTCGATAATGCTCAGGCTTTAGGCCACCGTAAACCGAATTAATCGGGTCGGTAATCATCACAATTTGGATTTGACGGTTTTGTCTTTTTTTACTCACTAATGCATCGGTTAACTCTTGCATAAGTGGTCTTTGCTTTATTTTTGAATCACCAACTTCTGAATTAAATAAGAACATATCCACGACTATGGTGGTTTGCGCCTCATCAATCATTTTCAAGATTTCATCAAAAATGTGCTGATCAAGCTGCTGTTGCCCTTTTGCATCAAGATAGGTTTTATCTGCTAAAAATTTAACGTCGGCATGTCTAAGCTTGCCACTAAAGTTGATGCCTTGTGGCAATGGTTTTACTGTGTGGTAAATTGCCGATGTAAGATATGCAATAGCAACAACGCAAAGTAATACCGCCATATAACGACGCCCTGACCAATTTATTTTTTGATGAATTCGCTGAAAAATACGCATAAAAAAGACCTAACTTGATGCTTTCAAATTAGGTCTTTTGGATTGATTTTTCAAGTTTAGTTTCGTGTTAAAGCCTTAAAATTTAAAATCAACACCTACTGTAAAATTGCGTCCAACTTGTGGAATATTTGATAAGAACGATGCATGTTGATAAACCGTGTCGTCTAACAAGTTATTCGCTTTCATATAGACGCGATAATCTGTTTTTACACCATATTGCCCAGAATACGCCACACCAAGATTGAGCATGTTATAGCCTTCAGTTTCAGTCTCGTATGCCGCGATTTTGTCTTGGTTAAAGACATGATAATACTCGGCAGAACCGCTAAAACCATCACCGAAGTCTGCATCGACTTTAGTTCCTAAGCGTCCTGCTGGAATACGTGGTGCATTTCCTTCTGCATCAATTTTACCGCGCACATAGTCACCAAAAGCACTGATCTTGTACATTGGGGTAATTTGATAACCAATTTCACCCTCTGCACCATAGAAACGCGCTTTATCTTGGGTGTATTGAACTAAACGGAAGTCTTTATAGCGGTCAAGGGTTTGCGCATAGATATAATCATCAAACCAGTTATGGTAAACATGAAGATGATAGTCGAGTTTGTCATTGTCATAATGCAAACCTAATTCAACATTATTCGATTTTTCCTTACCGAGTTGATCATTTCCTAACTCATAAGTATTGGTCGCAAAGTGCCCACCATTTGCATATAACTCTTGAGCTAAAGGTAAACGTTCTTGATGTGACGCTACAAAAGAAAGTTTATAGTTTGGCGCAAACTCCCAGTTCGCAGCACCTGCATAAGAAAATGCAGAACCATCAAAATCTTGTTTAGAGTTATCATCTACATCAATTTCTTGCTGATCTGCACGTGCAGAAAGCTCAAAATGTACGTCTTTCCATTGTTTATGTTCTAAGGCAAATACGCTCCACTTTTTGGTAGTGGTCGGTGCCATAAAGGCTTCTTCGCCTGTTAAATCTAATTTTTGCTGGCCCAACTGTGCACCAATGACGCCTTCCCAATCAGCAATCGGGTTATGTACTAACTCAATACGTCCGTCATAGCCCTTGTTTTGGAATCGGGTCGCAATTGTCCCTTCTTCAATTTCATCATGTTGATAGTCAGTATAACTTGCCTGAGCACGTAACTTTTGAAAGCCCGCAAAAGGATCATTTAACTCAGTTTTAAAATCATAACGCTCGGATTTTAAGTCAATCCATGGGCCGCCATGTTCATGCTCATTTTCTTCATGTCCATGATCGTGAGTTTCTTCACCATCTTCATGCTCATGATCGCCACAATGCAAATGTGGTCTTCCACCTAGATGAGCGCTACAACTTTCATATTCATGGCTGTGCCCAGGCAAACCATATTGGTCTCGGCGGTTGCTATAAGAAATACCGGTATAACCACGGTCATAAATCCAAGATAACCCGACGTTAACTGAATCACCCTGAGCAAAAGTATTGTCTACACGGCGTTCTTTTTCACCTTCATGAATATAGTTTGGTGCAATGTAGTTATTCGCATCACGTGTTAACCCCTCAACGCGTAAAGCCACTTGGCGGCCCAAACCTACCGTTACACCAGCGCTCGCCAGTTTTTCATCACTTCCAGTGTTGTAACGTAAGCCAACTTGTCCTTCATAACCATTTTCAGGCATTTGCGTAGGGATCTTGTTATCAATAACATTAACTAAACCACCGACAGTTCCCGCACCAAATAGCAAAGTAGATGGACCTCGAATCACTTCAACTTGTTTTGCAAGAACAGGGTCTACAGTTACCGCGTGGTCAGGAGACAAGGTCGAGACATCAATATTTTCTGATGAATTTTGAAGCACCTTAACACGTGGACCATCTTGTCCCCGAATGACTGGACGACTCGAACCAGCCCCAAACTGATTAGCATAAATTCCCACTTCGCTACTGAGTGCATCCCCAATAGTGGCGGCCCCTTGCGATAAATGCTTTTGGTCAACGACTGTATCTGCAACGGCAAAATCTTGTGAAGTTTGCTCAAGTGGATGAGCCTTAATTCGAATAGTTTCTAACTTTTCAACATTTTCATTTTCTGCTGCAAACGATGGAACGGATATGACAGCTAAAATGGATAAGGTCAAAATATTTTTATAGAACAACATGAGGTGATTCTCTAATCGTTACGCGTCTTGTTTTGTTATATTATAACATTTCGATTCTTTTGCAATAAAAAACATTTATTAACCGATGATTCGCTAGACTGCTTGTTTGAATGATGTGAGTAATTTTTGATTTCTAATGCCTTTTACAATCTCTCATGCCGTTATAGCACCTCCTTTATCTAAGCTTAGCCAAAACACTTTACCGATTGCTGCTTTAGCAATTGGGAGTATGACACCCGATCTTTACCGCTTATTTACAGTTCATTCCAGCATGCTGACTCACCAATGGAAGGGACTGATTTATCCTAACCTTGCATTAGGCTTACTTTTTTGTGCTGTTTGGTATTTCCTTTACCGTCCAGTGATTTACCGTTTTTTTGGTGTGCAACATGATCTTGCGCTCAATTCTTTAAAACGTATTTTTTTATTTTTGATTGGAACATTGCTTGCACTAATCATCGGTATAGCGACTCATTTAATATGGGATGGCTTAACTCATGCAGACTTCCGAACCTTTGTATTTAAAGATGTATTAGCAACAACTGTTCATCTTTTTGGACGCCCATATCCATTACATCGTCTTTTACAACTTGGTTCTTCTGCTCTTGCTTTGCCTTTTCTCGCTTGGATGTGCCTGCACTATTATCAGCGCTATAAACAACATTGGAAGGTCAGTATAAAAATTAAAGTTTTTGCATGGTCTTTGTTTATTCTATCGACGTTCTTGGGTTTATTTTCTTTTTGGGATTATGCCCGCTACATTCCGCATGAGGTTTGGCATGCCGATACCTATTATTTCACTGGCCGTTCTATTAATGAGTTTATGCAAGGTTGGCTCAGCACATTTAGTTTAGGTTGCTTACTTTTCCTATTTTTGGATAGACAACAACGATTGGGATAATTTGGAAATCTTGCTGCCAAATTGCTCATTTTTCGCTTAATTTCTGCGGTTTTTTGATCTACTTCTTGTGACAAACCATGCAACAAGGCATAATCGAAAACTTATTTTTTTTGACGGTGCGCGGTTTACGCATCCGTCTTTTCAGCCAATATAGTTTGGATAATCTTCATTATGATGCGAACTCATTACTGTGGCTCTTTAACTGAAGCCCAAATCGACCAAACCGTTACACTATGCGGTTGGGTACATCGTCGCCGTGACCATGGCGGTGTTATTTTCCTTGATATGCGTGACCGTGATGGTCTCGTTCAAGTAGTTATTGACCCAGATACTCCAGAAGCATTTGCAACTGCAGATAAAGCACGTTCTGAATATGTATTAAAAATTACAGGTCGTGTTCGTCGCCGTTATGAAGGTACTGAAAATGCCAACATGGTGAGTGGTCAAATTGAAGTTTTAGGTAAAGACATCGAAGTTCTTGCCGCTTCTGAAACTCCACCATTCCCATTAAATGATGAAAATACCAATATTTCTGAAGAAATTCGTTTGAAATATCGCTTCTTAGATATTCGTCGTCCTGAAATGTTGGATCGTTTACGCTTCCGTTCTAAATTGACCAATCTTATTCGTAATTATTTCGAAGATAATGGTTTCTTAGACGTTGAAACACCTATTTTGACACGTGCAACACCTGAAGGCGCGCGTGACTACTTAGTACCAAGTCGTGTACAAAATGGTAGTTTCTATGCACTTCCACAATCACCACAATTATTCAAACAATTGTTGATGGTGGGTGGTATTGATCGTTACTACCAAATCGCAAAATGTTTCCGCGACGAAGACTTACGTGCTGATCGTCAACCAGAATTTACTCAAATCGACGTTGAAACATCGTTCATGAGTGACGATGACATTATGGACTTAATGGAAGTCCTCACTGTGAAGATGTTCGATGAACTTCTTGGCGTTAAATTCGATAAATTCCAACGTATGACTTACGCAGATGCAATGCGTGACTATGCATCAGACAAACCTGATATGCGTATTCCGTTGAAACTCGTCGATGTTGCAGACTTAATGCAAGAAGTAGAGTTCAAAGTATTTGCAGGTCCTGCAAAAGATCCTAAAGGCCGTATTGTTGCTTTACGTGTTCCAGGTGCAGCGTCATTGCCACGTAGTGCAATCGATGAATACACCAAATTCGTTGGCATCTATGGTGCAAAAGGTTTGGCTTATATCAAAGTTAATGAACTCGCTAAAGGGATTGAAGGTCTTCAATCTCCAATCGTAAAATTCATTGAACCGATCGTACTTGAATTGTTGACACGTGTTGGTGCGCAAGATGGCGATATCGTATTCTTTGGTGCAGATAAAGCTAAAGTTGTAAATGATGCAATGGGTGCTCTTCGTGTGAAGATTGGCCATGATTTGAATCTTTCAACGTGTGAGTGGGCTCCACTTTGGGTTGTTGACTTCCCAATGTTTGAAGAAACTGACGATGGCAAATGGACTTCTGTTCACCATCCATTCACGCTACCAAAATCAAGCGTAGAAGAAGTGAAGAGCAATCCAGGTGAAGCACTCTCTGTTGCTTACGACATGGTATTGAACGGTACTGAAGTTGGTGGTGGTTCACTTCGTATTTATACATTAGAAATGCAAAAAGCGATTTTTGAAGCGCTTGGTATTTCTGATGAAGAAGCAGAAGAGAAATTCAGCTTCTTACTAAATGCGCTTCGCTACGGTGCTCCTCCTCACGGTGGTTTGGCATTTGGTCTTGACCGTTTAGTGATGTTAATGACTGGCGCGACTTCAATTCGTGACGTTATTGCGTTCCCTAAAACTAAGACTGCTGAATGTCCGCTTACTCAAGCACCTGCTCCTGTTGAAGCAAATCAGCTTCGTGACTTGGGCATCCGCTTACGTGAAAAGCCAAAAGCTGAAGAAACTAAATAATTTTTGGATTTTCAAATTAAAAAACCCTGCTTATGCAGGGTTTTTTATCAATTAATATCAATAACATAATTCACTTAAGTAAGCTATGCTTTGCGAATAGGCAGGTCAGTGGCATAATATCACCACTTTTTCTCCCTTGGTAATTCATTATGGCAATGCGCTCTGATGTACGTCGACATGCTTTAATCGTAATTGTATTCTCTCTTGCTCAATGGTTTTTCATGCGCTATATCCTTGCAAATGAATTATTTAATATCAATACAAATCAACGTATTCTTTATTTCTGCATAAGCAGCTTAGCAGGTGCATTGCTTATTTTTGTTGCACTGATTTATATGGTTTTAAAAGGCAATGCCGATAAATAAAAAGATATTTCTATTTATCATTTGAGGTTGTTATGGGTCTACGAAAATCTACAAGAAAAATTTTTTTCCTTTTAAGGTTTCATCTTAAATTCTATATAGATAAGCGTACCAAAAATATTGAACCTAACAACCTAGCAGATCTAATCACCCTTCATCCTCAATCTGAAGGTGAAATTAATATTCCAAAAATCATATGGATATACTGGGACTCTAAAAAACCTGAACTTGTAGAGCGTTGTCTAGAATGTATTAAAAGTTTGAATCATGAATATACTGTTCATATTTTAGACAATAATAATATAAATGATTTCTGTGACCTTGATTTTTCTCAATTTAAAGAACTCACTCCTCAATTAAAGTCAGATCTACTACGCTTATATTTATTATATAAATATGGAGGTATTTGGGTTGATGCAAGTGTAATCCTCTATCATAATTTAGATTGGATTATTGATCTATGTAATAACAATAAAACCAAAGCATTTGGGTATTATAGAAATGCCAATACAACAGTAAAACAGTACCCAGTCATTGAAAGTTGGCTCCTAGCTTCTGAGAAAGATAATCCTTTTTTTAAAGAATGGTTAATTGAACTAACCTATGCCATTAAATTAGGGATTAAGAACTATATTGAGGAAATTAGAAAAACATGTCCAAACTATAATGAATATTTTCAAAATATTTGTCGACTTGAATACCTAGTTATTTATGTAGCTTGTCAAAAAGTTTTAAGAAAAATGGATATGAGTATTTCACTAGTTAATTGCGATGAAAATGCTTTTATCTATCACGGTTTTAATAAAAAATCTCACATCCATTTTATTGAATCATTAGTACTAAATTATAGACCATTACATATGCCTTATCTTATAAAACTAATTGGTTCAGATAGATCTTTATTAGAGCCATACATCAAATTAAATAAAGTGAAGAAAAATTCTCTTCTTGATTTTTAAAATCTATCAATACCTATACTTAGCTATTTCTTTTTTAAATTTATTATTTAAAAAAAGAAATACTGCAAAAACAAATATATTAAAAATCAAAGTTATTTTAATATATTGAATAGAACCATTCCAGAATGTAATAAAGAAACTTATTAGTGATATGATAAAAATCAGACTAACACTTCTACTATACCGTTTAGAAATTTTTATAGCTTCATTATTCTTTTCAACCATATTCCAGATTGAACCAAGTTGATCATTGTATAAATCTTTATGGTTATCAAATATTCTATTTAAAGCAATTTCTTTTGAAATTTTTTGACAATCAATTTGATCAGTTAAACTAGACTGATCTGATCTTTTCCTATAAAAATATAAGTATTCTGGAATAACAAAATATTTTTCGTTATTTTTTAATAAAGATATATATAAGTTCCAATCTTCACATACTTTAAGTTTTTCATCATAGCCTCCCACTTTTTTAAAGTCAGCAGTCCGCATTAGAGCTATACATGGAAAAATAGCATTATGAAAAATGAACTCTTTTAAACTTACTATTTTATGGCTAATCTTATTATTTGAGCGTTCAAACTCTTGAACATTTGTACACACTAATGCTAAATCAGGACGTGTTTGCAATATATTTAAGCATTTTTCAATATAGCTAGATGCAATTTTGTCATCAGAGTCAACAAACATCAAATAATCACCAGAGGCATTATTTGCTCCCCAGTTTCTAGCACTCGACACTCCCCCATTTTCTTTTTTAAAATATTTATACTTATCTTTACCTAAATAATCAGATATATTTTCACACAACTCAGCACTGTCATTAGAGCCATCATCTACAATTATGCACTCAAAATTTTTATAAGTTTGTTCATCGATTGATTTAATCGTATCAAGAATAGTATTTGAGGCATTATAAGCCGGCACAATAATACTAATTAAAGCTGTCATATAAAATATCTCTAAATTAAAAAATATTATTAAAATTTAAAAGTATTGTTTATATGACAATTTAGCTAAATTTTTTCTCAACCCATAACCATATTTACTTTTTTCTAAATCTTCAGTTTTAGCCCTCTCACTTTCTAATCGGCTTAATATTGGATCTTTTTCTCCAATTTCAATTACTGGATGATCAACAATAAATGACATTAAGATATGAACAGTTGAATCAAAATCAAATAAATAACTCCAATCATCTGCTTTTCTTATTTTATGATGATATTTAAGTAATGTTTCAGCCATTTTTCTATCAACAATATATGCAAATGCATAACAAGCACGATGGAAAAAATCTGGAACTACTTCTAATACTTTTTTATTCAAAAAATTATAGTCTTTAAATTCACCTCTTGTTTTTAGGCATTCCTTCATTTGAATACCACCTAAACTAAATAGTAAATTTGATGGTAAAGATGTTTTTTCTAATTCTTGTTTTAACTTGTCGATGGTTAAATCATCGGGCAATATTGCATCATCTTCAAAAATCAATGCATATTCATCTTCCGATTCAAGGAAAAGCTCTAAAGCTTTTAAATGAGATAAGGTACATCCTAGCTCGCTTGGTGTTAAAGGTTGGGAACGGCCCTTTACAGCCATTTCAAAATATTGTTTTACTGATAAATCTACGCCCTTAACACCTACTTTTGTGTAGTCAACCTTACTCGTCTTGAAAAAATTTTGGCCGAGGAACTTACTTAAACGAGGTGATTTTTCATCTTCGATAGTTACAACATAAATCTTCATTAAGCTATTCCCCTTTTAAACAGCAAGTATCATATCTAATGTAAAATAGAGTTAATATATCTTTTTTATTTTCTTGTATTGTCATGATTCGTTCAATTCAAAAAAAATGGTACAAATACCAACAAGCAAAAAAAGCAAAATCTTTTGACTCTCATTGGTATATGCGTTTCGGCTGGCTAGAACAACCCTTTACAACACTTGAGCAATTACATTCACTCTTTGAGATCCACTCCCCGAGAAAGTTTACCTTTGCAGATAGCTTTTATGCTTATGAGAAAGGCCGTCATTTCATTTTTTTTGAAGAAGTTGATGACGAACATCCTGTGGGCTTTCTTTCGGTCTTGGAAGTTTTTAAAGACGGAACCTACACATCACCTGAGACAATCTTAAAACTCGACTATCACCTCTCTTATCCTTGTATATTCAAAGTAAAAGACACTTGGTACATGATTCCAGAGACTTCGGCTAATAAAACCATTGAGCTTTGGACATGTACTGAGTTTCCACTGAAATGGGAAAAGCATTCTAATCTAATCGAAAATATCGAAGCAGTCGACAGTACACCTTTTTATCATGAAGGCTTATGGTATCTTTTTACTTCAACACGTCGTGATTGTAAGAAGTTTGGTGACCGTTTAGATCTATTCTTTACCGAAGATATTTTGAATCCTGAATGGCAAGAGCACCCAATGAATCCAGTGTGCAGAGGCAGTCAGCAGTTTCGTATGGCGGGCAAGCCTTTTATTTATAAAGGGCAACTGGTTCGACCAAGTCAAGATTCTTTAAAACGTTATGGTGGGAATATCGAATTAAAAGCGATTACTCAGCTCAGCCCAACAACTTATGAAGAAAAATTGCTAGAAGTGGTTTTGCCTGACTGGAATCACGCAGATGACGGTTGCCATACTATTAATGTCGAAGATAACTTTGTGGTACT
The DNA here is from genome assembly GCF_025513915.1 of Acinetobacter sp. WU_MDCI_Abxb74. Lineage (NCBI taxonomy): Bacteria > Pseudomonadati > Pseudomonadota > Gammaproteobacteria > Moraxellales > Moraxellaceae > Acinetobacter > Acinetobacter sp. WU_MDCI_Abxb74. Next base: position 31,388 of record NZ_JAHPRP010000009.1, on the reverse strand, counting down.
TGACGCCATCCGTCTTACACCAAAAAATAATTAAGTTTTTAACAGCTGCTTATAAATATTAAGCGTCTGCTCAGCCATGGCTGGCACAGTGAGCTCAGCCTTGGCTTTTTCATATAGAGGGCTAAAGTCATCTTGTGCAGCTGGTTTAAGTGCAGCTTGAATTGCGCTTGCTAGGCCCTCTGCATCTCCAATTTCTGCCAGATATTGTTCTGGCAACCATTCGATCACACCGTTGACTTTGGTTGAAGCCATTGCTTTATCGGCCTGTAAAGCCTCGACCATCACCAATGGAAAACCTTCACGGTCAGAAGATAAAACCACGATATCCGCCAACTGAACCAAATCACGTGCATCAGTTCTAAAACCGAGAAAAGCGACTCGGTTTTGAATATTTAGTTCACTGACTTGTTTCTCTAAACTTGCTCGAAGTGAACCATCACCAATAATCCATAAATTGGCATCAATCTGTTGCATCGACTCAATCAGTAAATTGATATTTTTTACTGGCTCTAGACGTCCAATACACATAACCACTTTTTTACTAGGGTCTAGTTCAGCAAAATCTTTTTGAATCGATTGAAGTAATTTTTCTTTATTTTCAGCTGTAAGAGCAGGTTGAGGATAAACCCCATTGTAAACCACGTGTGCTTTCGACTCGGGAATCCCTTGTGTGAGTGCTTGGCTCACAGCAATAACCGCATCGCCAGCTAAATAGGCAGATTTATTATTTTTAGTACCGTGTACCGTCGTTACAAATTTAGGGCCAGATAAAAATGGCTTAATACGGGCAATCAACTCAGCCGCCTTTCCCGCTTGTGCATGAACAATAGCGGGATGAATTTGTTGGATCAGATTTTTAAGTTGCCAAAGTAAAAAAATATTCCAGCGGCTACGTGCAAAATCGACGGCATGAAAATGTACTTGTTGGCTAAACTTGTCTACATAGCAAGGATGTGCAATCACGTGCACTTCATGGTTCAAAGCAAGCTCATTAACCAAATTAAAAGTGTGCTGCTCTAAACCACCAATCCCACCGCTCGTTGCCAATACCTGAACAATTTTCATAGCTTGCCTACTTATTTTTATCTTTATTCATGGTCTGTTCAAATAGCTTAGCTTCTTTTAGAAATGCATAAAACGCGTTAATCATACTATTTACGAAACCACGCCAACCATTTAAGAAACTACGGCGAATAAAATAAGACTTCATAAAAGTCACTGGCATCACCAAAACCAATTTTGCAACGCTTGGAGACTTTCCTTTTTGGAATTTCTCTAATGCTTTTAAATTGGAATATTGGTTATTTTTTTCGACTTTAACGAAAATACTCGACTCGCCATAATGATAAATATCATGTTGCGCACGCTGTGACTCACCTTCCACAATCACATTTTCATGGACTTTATTGGCAAGGTCATAATGCCCTTTAGACTTGCGGAAAAAACGTACTTTCGCATGTTTTTTAGTATGCTTGCTGTTGGGAACCCCTAAGAAAACATCATTAATGGGTGTGATTAATGCATCAAGCTTATTCTGTTGAATCGTTTCAACAATTTCTTGTTTTAACTCGTTAGATAAGACTTCATCACCATCTAAATTGAGTACCCAATCATTTCGGCATTTTGCTAAAGCCAAACTTTTTTGCCCAGCATAACCTTGCCAGTCTTGATGAGAAATTTGCGTATTTTCAAAGTGCTGTGCAATGTCATAAGTATTATCAGTACTGCCCGAGTCTAATATAATGACTTCATCAAAATCACTGACACTTTGTAAAGTCCGCTCTAACCAAGGGCCACAATTTAAAGTGACAATATAGACACTACATGGAATTTTATTCATAACTTATAACGTCCTTTAGCAAGGGCGATACGCATCTGTAGAGCATTCATGGCACCATGCGTGCTGACACGTGGAATATTAAATTGATTAAGTGCTTCGTACGCTTCGATTTTTTTACGAGTCGATACTGCGTTTTTAAAGCCAATCTCTTGCGCCATTTTCTGGTGCTTTTCGTTAAATCGACCAAACGGATAAGCAAAGCTAGAGCATTTTCCAACTAGTGCTTCGACATCTTTTTTAGATTGAAGCATTTCATCATAAGCGGTTTGATCATCAAGCTTAAGTAAATTCACATGATGTTGTGTATGCGCACCAAACTCTATGAAGCCAGAACTTGCCATTTCATGGATTTGCTCATGAGTTAGCTTTTCGATTCCTTCAATTTGCGTCGCCAAATAAATGGTAGCCTTTGCATTATATTTTTTAAGTAATGGATAGGCATATAGATAATTATCCATAAATCCATCATCGAAACTTAAAGCAACAACGTTCTTTTGACCACGATATTGTTCAAGCTCAGAGACAAAGCAAAAAGTAGCTCTTTTACGCGTCAATAACTGTAAGAGTTGTTCAAACTTTTCAGGAGGCATATTCATGCCAGAGGCCGCATCTTTAGGTGTCACCTGATGCAACATGACAATACGTGGTAGTTTGCTCGAACGAAACGGAAGCCAAAATGTATAATTACCCAGCACATATAACAGTGCAGCAAGTGCTAGTAGGCCTACCGCAACGTACAAAAACCACATCATGCATAAACCTCATGTGACCATTCATAATTTTCTGAAAGGGGCTGCTTAAATGTCACTTCAACCATAAATTGGGTGATGCGCTTAGCATTGAAAGATTTGCGTGTTTTCTCCCATCCCTCTTTCGCTATTTTTTCAGCTTGCTCTGGATTCTGATCAAAGAATTGTATCTTTTTGGCCAAGTCGAACTGATCATCAAAGTAAACCACTTCCTGCTCAGTGTAGAGTTTTTCAAAGCCAGGAATTCTTGGGCTAAAGGTGAGTAAACCATTACCAGTGAGCTGTACAATACGATCAGAACTATACAAGGTTACATCATTACGGCGTGAGTAATTGAGTCCCATTTTTGTTTCAGACAGAACCTTATAATAACCTTTACCGTAAACACCCAGTTGCTCAAAACAGCCATAATATTGATAGTTCACATGGCCTTGTTTCAATGCATCTGCCAAATCTTTTAAGAACTTCTCACGCTCAGGTTCTTTATAAACCACGCCACAGAAAATAAAAGTCTTGTCTGTGTTAGTGTTTGAAAATTGTTGTAGCGTTTCTACATTACGGTGGCCCACATTAGGTAAATAGGCTACGCTTAAATGAGGCTGCTTTAATTTTTGTAGATATTCTCCACCTGTTGTGCAGAAAATAGCGTCCAGATAAGGTGAAAATGCTTTTACGAAATCGAGTTTGCTTTCGAGATAAAGCGGGTCAACATACCAAAATGCAATTTTAGTATTTGGATAAGATTCTTTAATCTGTTTTAGAACATCTGGACTCATTAAGTCACTATGTCCGATGAGTACCAGATCAGGTTCAATATTATTAACAACCTTTAGTACTTCTTTATTGGCCCAACTGGCACCCAGTTTTTTTGTTTTAAAAATGGTTCCCATACGAGCCATGTCACGAAAACTAAAGTCATAAACGAAATGGCCATTTTCAATTAATCCGGCAGAAATTTTACGGTCTGTGCAGTAAAAATGGGCGCCTTGTTTATTAAAGCCAAAATTCGCAATATGCAATATTTTCATTTATTTACTCAAAATAAAAAATTTAATTTTTCGCTAAAAGATATGTTGCCACACGGTCTGCTTCTTTAAAAGCATAAGGTTGTGGTAACTGTACAACACAAGTCTGCTGTGAAATTAACTTTGATTCTAACATTTGATCAACTGAGTGGGTAATGCGATCGTCTTTCAAACGGTCCATTGCCATTACCCCTACCCGACAACCTGCTGTCAGCGCCTCAAAAATCATAGATACGCTGTCTTCTGTCACCCAAACAGCTTCTGCTTTTTGCATTTCTTCAAAAATCCAGCCTTGAGGTGTTTGCTCAACTGGAAATATTTTTAAATGCCCGGCAAAGCTTTGCTGCCTTAAAATATCGATAAATTCTGTTGGCGTTCGGCGTGAAGTCGTCAGAATAATTTCAGCGTCTGGATTATGCTCAACAATTTTTTGAACACTGCTTAATACTTTGTCTTGGTTCCATTGATGTCGTTTTGATGAACCGCCTAATGCGATTAAAATTCTGGCTGCCTGATGGCGATTTTCATTACGAATTGGATTTAATGCGCCGCGCGTGACAATCACATGGCTATCGGCATGAATGCCGTCATGCTCTGGAATAACAGTATAATCAAAGCAAACCACTGGTAAGTTAGGCTTCATCAAAATAATAGTTTTAGCTTTTCTAAAAATCTTACCGAGTAACCAGACACGAAAATGAGTGTGACTTCCCACTCCAAATATAAAATCGGGGGCTTGTTTAAATAAGGAGTTTTTTGAAGAGAAAAGTGCCTGAATTAGAGAAATAATAGGTAAATCAGTAATGAGGATCTCTTCAAAAGTTGTATCTGTCTGTTGTCTTTGCATCGCCTGAAACAAGCCTAATGCTTGTGAACGATGCCCTGCCTTACCATCAGAGACATAGACAATATGCATAAAAGCTCCCTATCCAAAAATAAAAAGGCGAAACCAAAGTTCGCCTTTTTATGTTAACGGATTAACTTATTTTACGTAAGTTAACCAGTGTTCATATTTCGGGTTTTTACCTTGAACCGCATCAAAGAAAGTCTTTTGAATTTCAGTGGTAATCGGGCCACGGCAACCTTCGCCAATTTGACGATCATCATATTCACGAATTGGCGTTACTTCTGCGGCAGTACCTGTGAAGAATGCTTCATCAGCAATATAGAATTCATCACGAGTAATACGACGCTCAACAACTTGATAACCAAGATCTCTAGCAATCGTCATAATAGTTTGACGTGTAATACCATCAAGCGCACCACCAGCAATATCTGGAGTATGTAAAACGCCATCTTTAATCAAGAATACGTTTTCACCTGAACCTTGGCATACATAACCTTGTGGGTCCATTAACATTGCTTCATCGTAACCACAATGGGCAACTTCTTGGTGAGCAAGAATCGATAATGTGTAGTTACCAGACGCTTTTGCTTTACACATCGTCACGTTTGGATGATGGTGAGTAAATGAAGAAGTTTTAACGCGAATACCTTTCGCCATTGCTTCATCACCTAGGTAGGCACCCCATGCCCATGCTGCAACTGCGGCATGAATGGTGTTATTTGTAGCTGCAATACCAAGTTTTTCTGAACCAATCCAAATAAGCGGACGTAAGTAGCAAGAAGCTAATTTATTTTCACGTACGACATCAATTTGTGCTTGCTCAAGCGCTGCTTGGTCATACGGTACTTTCATTTGATAAATTTTAGCTGAATTTAACAAACGTTTTGTGTGGTCTTGCAGACGGAAAATGGCAGTACCTTTAGGGGTTTCATAAGCACGGACACCCTCAAATACACCCATACTGTAGTGCAAAGTATGTGTTAAGACGTGAATCTTTGCATCACGCCAATCAACTAATTGCCCATCTTGCCAAATAAAACCATCACGATCAGCCAAATTCATGGAACACTCCAAATTGTTATAAAATCATTCACTATCCAACTCAACCGAGGCGGTTGGGTCTATTAATCTTTGCCATAAATTGCAAACGACCGCACGGGTACTACGCCAGTCCGCTGCGCTTACTTGCATGGATTGATTCGCAAGGGCTAAGCGGTGGCTTTCGGCACGTTCACTAAGATAGGCTCGAATTAATGCTGTGGCATCTTCACTGGATAAGCAGTCTGCTTTAGCAGCATCTTCTAAAATTCTTACATTATCAGAATAATGGGCGAGATCGGGGTTCGTCCCGCTCCACGCAAGTACAGCATACTGTGCCATAAATTCGATATCGACGATACCACCTGCATCCTGTTTTAAATGAAAAATACCATGTTTTTTTTGTTCAGAAGATGAACCTAGGTGGTCTTTCATTTTCTGACGCATTTTCAATACTTCTTCACGAACATAAGCCTCATCTCTAGATTGAGTCAAGATCTCACGGCGAAATATTTCGAATTTCTGGCAAAGTACCTCATCGCCAGCAATAGAACGTGCTCGAACTAATGCCTGATGTTCCCAAAGCCATGCACTTTTCAACTGATAGTGCTCATAGGCCTTAAGACTTGTAACCAATAAACCAGCCTCACCGGAGGGTCTTAAGCGTGTATCAATTTCATAGACACGGCCATCAAGTGTCTGAGTCGTCATCAGAGACATAAACTTTTGAGCGACACGCATAGCAAACTCAAAGCCAGTAATAGACTTCGTTCCATCCGTATCAGTTTGTTCATCTAGATAATGAATAAAGACAAGATCTAAATCGGAACCATAGCCCAGCTCAATTCCACCTACCTTGCCGTAACCAATGACAGCAAAGGCCTTGTAGTCGAGTGAGCAACGTTTACCATCGACATCACATGGATAACCATGACGCTTTGCTACAGTCTGATAAGCTAAATGGAGGGTTGCATTTACACTCACTTCAGCAATATCGGTTAACGCATCGGATACTTTCATTAGCGGGCTTTCAGCTAACACATCGCTTGCCGCGACGGTTAACACATTACTCTTTTTAAACAGGCGAAGTGCCCGCATTTGGTCTTCAACTTGATCAATCTCAATGCGAAGCAACTGCTGACGCAATGAATCTTCTAAGTCCTTGCGTTTTGGCAACTCAAAGTCCATCGATAAAAACTCATCAAGCAGTACTGGATATTGTGTTAGCTCTTCACAAATCCATGGACTTACGGTCGCCATTTTCACTAAACGCTGTAATGCCCCTTTACTTTCAATCAGCATCACCAAATACACTGTCCGGCGCATGACCGATTCAATCAGCGGCATTAAGCGCAAAAGTGCGGTTTGAGGTTGTTCAGACTGTAGGATCACTTCAATTAAATGCGGCCAGAATGTTTTTAAACGCTGAACAGCATTTGAAGGTAATTTTTTGAGGGCATGCCCGTGCCAGAACTCATGAATCAGATTTTTCGCATTGTCATCCAACACTTCATCTAATTGCTGCTCTAACTGCCCAAAATTTTCAGTCGCTGCATTAGAGCTGGTATCTTCAATCAATTGCTTAAATTGAACTTTTACTTTTTGACGTTTCTCATCCAGAACCTCAATAAACTCAGTCCAACTACCAAAACCTAATGTATCTATAATACGTTGTCTTAGATCCACTTCTTCGGGCAATAGCTGAGTTTGCTGATCGTTGAGGGCTTGAATGGCATGTTCAACACGGCGTAAAAATAGATAAGCATCTTCTAATTCTAAAACAGCTTGTTTTTCTAACAAGCCTGCTTCGCCGATGTGCTCAAGGCTGACTAAACATTGACGATCTTGTAACTCACGTTTAGAGCCGCCATAAATAAGCTGGAACACCTGCACAATAAACTCAATTTCGCGAATACCACCCGCCCCGAGTTTAATATCATCCTCAATATGACGGCGCAGAACTTCACGTTCAATCATCGCTTTCATATCACGCATAGCAGCAAAAGCGGTGTAATCCACATAACGACGGAAAACAAAGGGACGTGTCATTTCTAACAATTCTTGCCCTTCTTTATCTCCAGTTATGACACGCGCTTTAATCCATGCATAGCGTTCCCATTCACGACCATGCTGGCTTAAATATTTTTCCAAAGCTGCATGGCTAATTGCTAATGCCGAGCCATCCCCCCAAGGACGCAGGCGCATGTCTACTCGGAATACAAAACCATCTGCGGTAATGTGTTCAAGCAAATAAATTAATTTTTGTCCCCATAAAATACAGAATTGCTGTACATCAATGCATTTACGACCATTGGTTTCGCCTTGTTCATCAAAAGCAAAAATCAGATCAATATCACTCGATAGATTAAGTTCTTGTGCACCAAGCTTCCCCATGGCAACCACTATCAAATCTTGAACTTTGCCTGAATAACTGAAAGGCTCACCATGTTTAGCCGCAAGTGCCACACGTGCAAAAGCCTTTGCCGCACAAATACTGGCATCGGCAAAATCAGAAAGTTCGCGAGTGAGTGTGACAACATCGGTCAGTTGATTGGCATCCTGCCAGATCCAGCGGAACATTAAACGGCCACGCAAAATACGAAGTGCGCGCATCCAAGATGTTTCGTCGCCCATTCCATCTAATGTGGTTTGTACAAATTGATAAATCTGTTCAGTTGAGAGCGGTGCAGTAAATTGATCTATTTGGTAATCTTGCTCTAAAACAGCCTGATGCAGGCCTAAAACTTGTTCTGCATACTGACTAGCACGCAATGTTTTTTGTAACTGCTCCGCATTCATATAAAAAGCTCTTTTCCTCGTACTCTCTTTTTAGTTATAGCAGTTCGAGTAGTGGTAGGAAAAGGGATTAGACTAATTTTGCTTCCGCTGAAGAGTAATGCTCGACATGAGTCTCATGACTTTCTTGAGCTGAAGGTAATAAAACCTTAAATGTTGTTCCTACACCCTCTTTAGAGCTGACATCAATTTGCCCTTGGTTAATCTCGACAAAACGCTTACAAAGGCTTAAACCTAAGCCTGCACCTTTTTCACCTGCGGTTCCTTTAAAGCTGGCTGTAATACGTGGATGGAACAAATTCGCCATTTGTTGCTTGGTCATACCTAGACCGGTGTCTCGAACTGTTATTTCAATATTTTCACCAGTTTGTTTGGCTTCAATAAAGACTTTGCCCGAACCATCAACATCCGTAAATTTCAGCGCATTTGACACCAAGTTCTGAATCACTGAGGTCATCATATTGATATCGGCATAGATTTTTAAATCTTCTGGTACAGCATTCACCAATTCAATATTTTTCTTTAAAGCTAAGGTATATAAAACATCAAAAACGATATTACTGACTTGTCTAAGGTTAAAATTAATCGGGTGATACACAAAACGCCCACCCTCAGCCATCGCCCATGTCAGTAAACTTTCGAGCAAGTTATAGGTCGATTGCGAAGTGTCGTATAAATAGTCTGCAATATTTTGAATGCTTGATTCATCTAAAGTTTCACGCTCTTTGGCGAGTACTTCTGAAAAACCGAGCAGTCCATGAAAAGGTGCACGTAAGTCATGCGAAATAATCGAGAAAAATTTAGTTTTACTTGAGTTAATCGCAACTTGTTGTTCATAAAGTTCGTTTAACTCTTCATAGTTAAATTTCAACTCAACCTGCTGCATAAAAGTAGAACAGTAATCAAGCAACAACTGGATATCATCATCTTCAAATGTAGCTGCATCGTCATCAAAGAAAACAGCGAAGCCCATAGAGGTTTTATCAGGGTGTAAAAGATGTACTGCTAACGCCCGACTACATTCAATATTTAATTCTTTTAAATAGTTGGTTAAATTTTGATAGGAAGGATGTAAGTGATTAATCACCTGCTGTTTAGCAAAGCACTGTTTTAAATGTTTTGAAGGTTTAAACGAAATGGCGGACATACCATCTGGGCAACGATGCCAAAAGTAAGGTTCTTGATTAAAAGTTAATAAGGCTTTTTTACACTTCAAAAGACGAAGACTAAACCGGAAAAATTGCTCGATATAGTTCTGCTCGGCATTTAATCCAAGCAACAAAGATATTCTGCAAGCACTTAACTGCTCAACTTGGTTTAGTTCTAAACGTTGGAATGTCATTGCCCGCCTCACAGATTTTGTCGTTTTGGGTCGGAACCGCTCTCAAAGAAATTTACTTATAATCATTATGATCTACTACAAACTTTAACACAGTACATTAAAAGAGCAACTTTCTTTTCAAAATAGAAATGTGAAGTTTCAATTAAAGGTTTTTAGATACATAAAGTGAATATTTTTTAGAAAAATACAACAAATTTTTTAAGGGAGAGAATTGTAAGATATTACAAATGCGAGTTCTAAATAGAAGAAAGGTGGTTAAAAAATATTCTTTGAAAAGAGCTTAGAATCCGTCTTGATTCGACTTTAATAAATGAAGTTCTTGTTGAATTTGGTTAAGGACTTCATTGAGCCTGAAATTGAAAGGTTATTAGAAGCCTAAGTTTATAGACAACGATTCGAGTCCTTCCCTTGGAACTAAATTATTAACTATTATTAATTTCTTAAATTCTATCGATATTGTTCTAGTCCAACAAAAAACCCCTAAGCCGTTAACTTAGGGGTTTTCGTAGAATCTTACGATTCTGAATATGGTCCCGAGGGTCGGACTCGAACCGACACGTCATCTCTGACAGCGGATTTTGAGTCCGCCGCGTCTACCAATTTCACCACCTCGGGAGAGGAAGTATGTTTGTGTTGCGTATATTAGCGCGTTTGTAAAACTTGTCAAACCCTAAGTGAATATTATCGTTCACTTTTAGACCATTTAAACATTTTTCATGATTTAAGCCAGAAGCACAGTCATAAAAAAGCGAAAAAGTTTATACTAGGCGCAATTTTTGCGGTGTTTTTTTCTAAATATGCAACTGTCTGACTTTTCCTTTGAATTACCTGATGAACTTATTGCCCGTTACCCTCTCGAATCACGCAGTGCTTCGCGGTTGTTGCACTTAGACTCAAAGGGTCAATATCACGATCACATGTTCACAGACATTATCGACCTGTTCGAAGAAGGTGATCTATTAGTGCTCAATGACACCAAAGTCATGAAAGCTCGTCTTAAAGGAAAACGTTCTACAGGCGGTGCTATTGAGATTTTGGTTGAGCGCATGCTGAACCATACCACAGCGTATTGTCATATTAAATCGAGCAACTCACCTAAAGCCGGCGCTGAGCTTTTTGTTGGTGCCAATAACATTCCTGTGATTGTACGTGGTCGTCACGAAAACTTATTTGTGGTTGAGTTTTCACAGCCAATCTTGCCTGTGCTTGAGCAATATGGCCAGTTACCTATTCCGCCTTACTTTAACCGTGAAGCAGAAGAAATAGACACCGAACGCTATCAAACGGTTTTCCATAATCCTGAAAAAATTGCCAGTGTTGCGGCTCCTACTGCAAGCTTGCACTTTGACGAAGAATTATTAGCAAAGTTAGAACAAAAAAATGTTCAAAAAACTTTTGTGACTTTACACGTAGGGGCAGGCACATTTATGCCCGTTCGTACTGATGACATTACTAACCATATCATGCACAGTGAATGGTGTGATGTTCCTCAAGAAACAATAGATTTGATTTTGGCGACTAAAGCACGCGGAAATAAAGTGATTGCCATAGGTACAACTGCAACACGTGCTTTAGAAAGCGCAGCTCAAGCCCATAGCGGTAAAATTGTGGCTTGGACTGGCGACACGCAAATCTTTATCTATCCGGGCTACCAGTTCTGCATCGTAGACCGTTTAATTACCAACTTCCATTTACCAGAATCTACCCTGCTCATGTTGGTGTCAGCTCTTTCAAATCGCGACAACATTTTGGCTGCATATGAGCATGCAGTTAAAAGCCGCTATCGTTTCTTTAGTTATGGCGATGCAATGCTGATTGATAAATTAGAAGGTTAAAATTAAAATACTGAGCGATATTCTTAAACACCTATCTCCCCTATAGAAGGGGGTATATGTTTAGCAATATCGTTCAGCTTTACCCAGTGAATTAGAATTTTTATAAGTTTAAATTTTAGATATTTCCTTCATTAAAATATCGATGCGATAAAAGCTATTCTTAGTTTCTCCCATCTTTTTATATAACCGCTACATTTAGTAGTAGAACTACATCGCAGAATCAAGGAAAATAGCTCTCTTTTTAGCAGCGAACTGTTTCTTCGCCTCTGCTCGTGTTCAGGATTTTTAGATGAAGTTTGAAAAATTAGGTCAGTCGGGGCGCGCCCGTCGTGGTCGTTTAACTTTAGAGCATGGTGTTGTTGAAACACCTGTTTTTATGCCAGTGGGGACTTACGGCACAGTTAAAGGTATGTTACCGCGTGATATCGAAGACATTCAGGCACAAATTATTTTAGGAAATACATTCCATTTATATTTGCGCCCAGGTCTTGAAGTTATTAAAGAACACGGCGGTCTACATAACTTTATTAAATGGGATAAGCCAATTTTGACTGACTCTGGCGGTTTCCAGGTTTTTAGTCTTGGCGCAATGCGCAAAATCAAAGAGGAAGGTGTTACTTTCCGCTCACCGATTGATGGTTCAAAAGTATTTTTATCACCTGAAATTTCTATGGAAATTCAGCAGGTTTTGAACTCTGACATCGTCATGATTTTTGATGAATGTACGCCTTACCCTGCAACTCATGAGGAAGCACAAAAATCATTGCAGCTTTCTTTGCGCTGGGCAAAACGTTGTAAAACCCATCATCATGATGAGCTCAAAAATAAAAATGCGTTATTTGGCATTATTCAGGGCGGCATGTATGAAGACTTACGTGATGAGTCTTTAAATGGCCTTCTTGAAATCGAATTTGATGGTTATGCGATTGGCGGTTTATCTGTAGGCGAACCTAAAGATGAGATGATCAAAGTTTTAGATTATCTACCAAGCAAAATGCCACAGGACAAACCGCGTTACTTAATGGGCGTTGGTAAACCGGAAGATATCGTAGAAGCGGTGCGCCGCGGTGTCGATATGTTCGACTGTGTAATGCCAACTCGTAATGCGCGAAACGGTCATTATTTTGTCACTGATGGTCTGGTACGTATTCGTAATAGTAAATATCGCCATGACCAGAGCCCGCTCGATCCACATTGCGATTGCTACACTTGTAAGAACTTTACCCGTGCTTATCTATTCCATCTTGAAAAATGTGGAGAGATGTTAGCGTCTATGCTCGGTACCATTCATAACTTACGTTATTACCAACGTTTAACTGAAGGTATGCGTGATGCATTAGAGAATGGCACATTTGATGAATTTGTTCAGGACTTTTATGCCCGCCGTGGTTTAGAAGTTCCACCATGTCCGGTTGATGAATAAGCCCGATTTGCGCTCAACCTCAAGACAAGGTAAATTGCAAAACGAATCAGGATTATGTCAGGTATCTGACTCATATTTTTAACTTTAGGAAATCAAAATGAGCTTTTTAATTTCTGCTGCACATGCAGCACCGGCAGCTGGCCCAACTACAGGTATTTTGCCAAACATCTTGATGATTGTCGTATTCGTTGCAATCTTTTATTTCTTAATTTGGCGCCCTCAAGCAAAACGTGCTAAAGAGCATCGTTCTTTAATCGAGAGCTTAGGTGTAGGTAGCGAAGTTGTGTTCGCTGGTGGTTTAATGGGTAAAGTGACCAAAATTGAAGGTGACTATGCAGTTGTTGAACTTAGCCGTGGTGTAGAAGTAAAAATTCAGCGTGCCAGCGTAATTTCAGTATTACCTGAAGGCACTCTAAATAACCTTTAATCCTAAAACAGTCGTGCTTTAGCACGGCTTTTTCATTTAAGAAGAAAGCGAATGCGTTACCCTGCATGGAAATATTTACTGATTCTAGTTGTTCTGGTAATCAGTACATTATACGCACTGCCTAGTCTATATCCGGATGAGCCCGCCGTTCAAATTTCCGGTGCCAAAGCTGGTACCCAAATTGATCAAAGTGTGGTGCAAAAAGCAGAGCAAATTTTAAAAACAGCAAATATTGCAAGCCATGACAATAGTTTTACAAATAATGCTGCCCTCTTGCGTGTCAGTTCATCTGAAGCGCAATTAAAAGCAAAAGAAGTATTACGTCGTGACTTAGGTGATCAATATGTTGTTGCCCTAAACCTTGCACCAACCACACCGGAATGGTTGCAAAAGATTGGGGCTAAACCAATGAAACTTGGTTTGGACTTACGTGGTGGTGTCCACTTCTTACTTGAAGTAGATATGGACAAAGCCGTTGCCCAACGTATGGAAACCTCTGCCACCGATTTGCGTCGTCAGTTCCGTGAAAACAAGATCAAATTTAATAGTCTTGCATTAACCAATAATGTAATCACTGTTCAATTTGCTGACAATGCTGACCGTGATGCAGCAATGGATTTTTTACGTCGTAATGGGAATGAATATACCCAACAGGCGTTAGCAAGCTCTACTGGTTCTACTCTAAAGCTTTCTTATACTGATGTACGTCGTCAAGAAATCCAGTCATATGCGGTGAATCAAAACTTAACAACATTACGTAATCGTATTAACGAACTTGGTGTTGCAGAAGCATTGGTACAAAGTCAGGGTAGCAATCGTATTGTTGTTGAATTACCGGGTGTGCAAGATACAGCTGAAGCTAAACGTGTTTTAGGCCGTACAGCAAACCTCGAATTCCGTTTAGTGTCTGACTCAAATGACCAATATATTGACCCATATACGGGTAAATATAATAGTCAACCTTTGCCTCCGGGCACAGAAGTTTTTGCTTATGAGTCCTTAGATAGCGGTCGTCAACTTTTGTTGCAACGCAACCGTATCTTGACTGGTGAGCGCGTTCAAAATGCAAGCTCTGGCTTTAGCCAAGACTCTGGTGGTGCCGAGGTAAATATTACCCTCGACAGTGCTGGCGGCAAGCTTATGTCCGATGCAACTCGTAATGCTGTTGGTAAACGCATGGCGGTATTGTTCATCGAAAATAAGCAAAAAATTACTTATGTCATAGATCCTAAAACTGGTGCGCAAACAGAAGTTCGTACTCCATACACTGAATCTGTAGTCATCAATGCTGCAACTGTTCAGGCCGTTTTAGGTTCAACTTTCCGTATTACCGGTTTAAGTTCTCCTCAAGAAGCATCTGAACTTGCATTAATGCTTCGTGCAGGTGCTTTGGCTGCACCAATGTACTTTGTTGAAGAGCGTGTAGTTGGTCCAAGCCTTGGTCAAGAAAACATTGATAAAGGCGTGTTATCAACTCAAATCGGCTTCTTGCTTGTTGCAATCTGGATGGTAGTGTTCTTCCGTGTATTCGGCTTAATTGCTAACTTTGCTCTTGTTGTTAACTTGGCAATGATTTTAACAGTTATGTCATGGATCGGGGCTTCCCTCACCTTACCAGGTATTGCGGGTATCGTTATTACCATTGGTATGGCTGTCGATGCGAACGTATTGATATGCGAACGTATTCGAGAAGAAATGCTCTGGGGCGCATCGCCCAAACAGGCCATTGTGGCCGGTTATGATCGAGCCTATAACACCATTTTTGACTCGAACTTAACGACGTTCCTCGTTGCATTCATTTTGTTTGCAATTGGTACAGGCCCGATCAAAGGTTTCGCCGTAACATTAATGATTGGTATCGTGTGTTCGATGTTTACTGCAATTACAGTGACTCGCGCAATTGTACAAATTATTTATGGTAAACGCCGTAATTTGAAAAAGTTGAGCATTTAAGGAGATCGATAATGACTAAAGTGACTCAACAAGATTCAAAACAATATGGTCGTCCGGATGATGCAAAAATCATCCCGTTCATGAAGATTGCCAAACCTGCGGCAATCTTCTCGATCCTTATTACGTTAGCGAGTATTTTCTTTATTGCAACTAAAGGTCTTAACCTCGGTTTGGACTTTACAGGTGGTGTTTCAGCTGAGCTTAACTATGCTCAACCAGCAAATCAGTCTGAAGTTATTCAGGCACTTGCTAAAGCTGGCTTTAAAGATGCTGTAGTACAGACACTGGGTAGTAATAAAGACTTACTTGTGCGCATGCCTGTACAAGAAGTTAAGGTTGAAGACCTCACTAATACCATCACTCAGGCTGTACAGTTACCAAATAATGCTGCCGAAGTTCATAAAGTGGACTCTGTAGGTGGTCAAGTAGGTAACGAACTCTATGTTCGTTCTGCTGGTGCGGTTGCACTTGCACTTATCTTAATGTTGATTTACGTGACTATCCGTTTCGAGTTTAAACTCGCAATGGGTGCCGTAATGTCATTATTCCACGACATCATCATTATTATTGGTGCTTTTGCATTATTCCAGTGGCCGTTTGATCTTACGGTTTTAGCTGCGGTACTTGCTGTTATTGGTTTCTCGCTGAACGATAACATTGTAGTGTCAGACCGTATCCGTGAAAATTTCCGTAAAATTCGCGGTGCGACTCCTCGCGAAATCATCGATATTGCTTTAACCGAGACTTTACGTCGTACCATTCATACATCAATGACCTTATTGCTTGTCGTTCTAGCAATGATGTTCTTAGGTGGTGATGGTCTACACTGGTTCGCTGTTGCAATGTTTGTTGGTGTCTTTGTAGGTACTTATTCTTCAATTTATATCGGTACAGCTTTTGCCTTATGGCGTGGACTTAACCGTCAGGACTTCATCGTTCAGGTTAAACCTGAATTTGAAGATGAAATTCCTTAAGTTGTCTAAAGTAAGACAAATAAAAAAACCGCGAATTAATCGCGGTTTTTTTATTTAAAACATATTATTTACGGCGCAATGCATCCGAAATTGCTTCAACCAACTGTTGAGAAATTTCTTGTTTAGATGCTTTCTCTAACTCACGCTTTTTCATGTGGTAGTTTTCAGCAAAGAAAACCGTCATGGCATTTTCATCAGAAGCAAAACCAATATCTGCACGTGACACATCGTTGCATGCAATCATATCTAGTTTTTTAGCGACCAGTTTTCCTGCCGCATATTCTTCAACATTTTGTGTTTCGGCTGCAAAGCCCACCATAAATGGACGTTTTTCCTGACCCGCAATGGTTGCCACAATATCTGGATTTTTCACAAGGGAAACATTCAACTCATCCCCTGCCTTCTTAATCTTATGCTCGGCAACTTCTGCGACGCGATAGTCTGCGACTGCGGCAGTTGCAATGAAGATATCACAGCCTGTTTCTAACGAGTTCATGCTGATATCTAGCATTTGTCGTGCTGAGGCAACATTTACTCTTTTTACACCATTCGGTGTATCTAAACTTACAGGTCCAGCAATTAGCGTCACTTGTGCACCAGCAGCGTAACAAGCAGCAGCTAAAGCAAAGCCCATTTTACCGGTACTGTGGTTCGAGATATAACGAACAGGGTCAATCGCTTCACGCGTTGGCCCCGCAGTAATAACCACTCGCTTTCCAGCCAACAACCCAAATTTTTCAGCGATTGCACGTTGAGCCTGATGGAAATAGCCAGCCACTTGCCTTGCAATTTCTTCTGGCTCTGGCATACGGCCTAAACCGACATCACCACACGCCTGCTCACCCGCATCCGGCATAATCACATGTACGCCATCTTCGACTAAGGTTTGTAAATTTCGTTGTGTTGCTTTAGCAGCCCACATTTGCTGGTTCATGGCAGGTGCAACCCACACAGGAGATTTTGTTGCCAAAAACACTGTACTGAGCAAGTCATCTGCTAAACCATGCGCAAACTTTGCCAAAGTATCGCAACTTGCAGGCGCAACCAGTAATAAATCAGCCCAACGTGCTAATTCAATATGTCCCATGCCAGCTTCAGCCGCAGGGTCTAAAAGTTCAGTATGGACAGGATTACCAGAAAGGGCCTGAAAAGTTAGTGGGGTAATAAATGCCTGAGCACCATGTGTCATAACTACACGCACGTCAAAGCCATAATCTTTAAGGCGACGGACTAAAATGGCACTTTTATAGGCAGCAATTCCGCCAGTAACAGCTAAAACAATGTTTTTATGAGGAATAACACTTAGATCAAAGCTCACGAACAGGATACCTTACTGTTGCAGTGGCGCTCACAATAGCATTAAATACGCGCAGACCCAAGATTGATTGGGCAAACAAAATAAATTTTTAAGCGAATTGTGCTGGGGAATATGAATACTTCTATTAAAAATTGGCCCGAACAAGAGCGGCCAAGAGAACGGTTATTGCAACAAGGTCCTCAAAGTCTCTCTGATGCAGAGCTATTGGCGATTTTTCTTCGCTCAGGCTCCCGACAACATTCAGCAGTCGAATTGTCACGTTTACTCATTCAACATTTTGGTAGCCTAAATGCAGTATTTGATTCATCGTTAAGTGAGTTAACTCAATTTAATGGAATTGGAGCAACAAAATATTCACAATTACTGGCAGTCAAAGAACTCGGACGGCGTTATCTCGATCATCACTTTCAGCAAAATTATCTTAGTCTCCACTCTTCTGATTTGGTTTTAGATTATTTGCGCTATGAATTAAAAGGCGAGAAACAAGAAGTCTTTGCAGTGCTGTGTTTAGATCCAGAATTAAGAAAGCTTCATTTTAAAAAGCTATTTTTTGGTTCAGTGCAGCATTGTGCTGTCTCGGTCAATCAAACCCTACGCTACGCCTTACAACAACATGCTTGCCAGCTCGTTATCGCACACAATCATCCATTTGGTTCAGCGCAGCCTTCTGCGGAAGATATTGCCTTAACTCAACAACTGGAACATGCCTGTCAACTTGTCGAAATACATTTGTTAGATCATTTTATTATCTCCCCAGAAGGAAGCTTTTCATTTGCTGAACAACAACTGCTCAACCCCGCAATAAGATCAGTTCAATAATATTGACAAAGCTTAACTAAGCCTAGAAGATCGAAACAAAAATAGTGATGCTTAAAATAAAATGATTGTTCGTGATCAACCTAGTATTTTCAAAGTTTTATTCTCTTGGCGAGGGACGATTTTACCCAAAATTCTCCCTTCTCTAGGTGTTGTTATGTTGATCTCGTCAATCATTGGTGGCGTAGAATATATCAATCTGTATCGCTTTCCAGAGATTCCTTTGGTTGGCTTTACTCTTATTGGCGTCGTACTTTCTATTTTCTTGGGATTTAAAAATACTGCATGTTATGACCGTTGGTGGGAAGCCCGAAAATTATGGGGCGTTTTAATTGCAACTTCACGCCATTTTGACCGTGACTGCCGGATTTTGACTCAGGCCCGTCGAGAGCGTGTCATTCAACATGTGATTGTTTTTGCTAATGTGTTACGTGATCGTTTACGTCGTCAGACAGCGAACCCAACTGAGCTCATACAAACCAGTGGTATGAGCCAGCAAGCGCTCACCCAGCTCTATCAGCAAAATAATGCCCCTCAATACACCCTAAGCCTCATCCACTGGGAATTATTGCAAGCGCTTAAAGAAGGCGAAATCTCAGACATCATCTATGCACAGATGAATAAAAATGTTGCAGATTTAAGCGTTGTGCAAACAGGCTGTGACCGAATCGCCAATACGCCTATTCCATTTGCCTATTCAGTTTTGCTCAATCGCACTGTCTATTTTTTCTGTTTTATGTTGCCATTTAGTCTTGGTTCATTACTTGGTTTAGCAACACCTTTACTGGTTGGAATTTTGGCATATACATTCTTAGGACTTGATGCACTAAGCTCAGAAATTGAAGAGCCTTTCGGTACTCAAAGTAATGATTTACCTTTAGATGCCATGGTACGTAGTATCGAAATTGAACTTTTAGGAACGCTAGGAAAACCTACCCCACCACCTATTCAGGCTCAAGATAATAACTTACTGTAAAGTCTTATAGGAAACGTTCCCAAATGCCTTGCTGATTAGCAGCGGGTTTAGGTGTATTTCCCAATTTAATCCATGGCATATTTTCACCATGAAAATCACTGCCAATTGATACGGCTAACTGATATTGCTCAATCATCCGATCAACCATCTGGCGAGTAGATAAAGTTTCCATTGGTGGAGGTAACTCAATTGCGTCTCCACCTGAACTTGCGAATAATTCAATTAAATATCGGACGTTAGTTGCAGATAAATCATAACGAGTCGGATGTGCTAAAACTGCCAACCCTTTACTTTCGTGAATCATGTCAATTGTTTCTTTTAATCCTAATCCTTCAAACTTTACAAAAGCACGTCTTCCCTCTTTTAAGAAACGATCAAATGCTTGTTGAGGACGAGTTACAACTTTCTTTTCCACCAATGTTTTAGCAATATGCGTTCTGGTGATCCGATCTGCCTGTTCTTCTACTGTAGCAAGAACATCCTCATAAATCTGAAAACCAATACATTTTTCTAATAAATCACAAATTACTTTAGCTCTTTGCGCTCGTACTCTTTTTTGTTGTTCTAATGCTTCTAAAATTGGTGCTTCATCTTGCATGTTTAAAGCGACAATATGTACGCCATAACTCTTTTTGGTTGTTGGACGTGACCACTGACTTGAAATCTCTGTACCAGAAATGATCTTTAAATCATGACCTTGTGCAGCAATTCTAGCTCGCTGCAACCCATCCATTGTATCGTGGTCAGTTAAAGCCAAAGTATGCAAATTCACATCTATAGCAGCTTGCACCAGTAATTCCGGAGACAAAGTTCCATCAGAAATATTGCTATGTGTATGTAAATCTATGCCTTGCATCTTTTATACTATGCCATTCACCAAACCTGATCAGATACTCTAACATGAAAGCACTTCTGGACTTTGTTCCATTAATTATTTTCTTCTATTTATATAAAACAGTTGATCCAACCGACACACAGCATCCTTTACTTAAACTGATCGGGTCTGCTGGTGGTGCCGATAATAATAATATTCTTGTAGCAACTACTGGCTTAATTATTTCAATGCTTGTGGTATATGGTGCCCTATTTGTTTTCCAAAAATTCCGTCTAGATAAACAACAGTGGTTTGTACTGTTTATGACTGTCATTTTTGGTGGCATCACCCTCATGTTAAGTGATGATTTCTATATCCGTCTGAAAGCTGCAATTTTAAATTTAGTTTTTGCTGGCGCATTCTTGGTTTCACCTTGGTTTGGTAAAGACCGTAAGCCACTCATCCGACGTTTATTTGATCCTATTTTAGACTTAAGTGAAAAAGCTTGGAAAAATCTAAACTTCGCTTGGGCAGCCATGTTTGTAGTAATGTCTTGTTTGCATGTGTTCTTTGCATTTTTATTTCACGGCGGAAAATATTGGGGTGAATTCACTGCATTTGGTGACATGATTGTGATGTTTTCATTTATCATTATTCAGTTCATTATTTTACGTAAACATTTTAAGTCACCAGACGCTTAAAGTGGTTCCTGATTGATTATAGAGATACGATTACATGCCTTTTTTTGTTCTAAGCTGTACCGATAACGAAGGAACTCTAGAGAAGCGCTTAGCAGTACGTCCTCAGCATATTGAACGTTTGCAAAAACTTGATGATGAAGGTCGCCTTGTTACAGCGGGAGCTATGCCAAAAGACCCGAATGATCCTCAAGCAGGTTTCTATGGCAGCACCATGATTGTTGAATTCGACAGTCGCGAAGCATTAGATGAATGGTTAAAAGAAGAACCATTTCTCAAAGAAGGCATTTATGCCCATATTGATGTAAAACCGTTTAATAAAGCATTTCCAAAAGGGTAATCATATGCACCCTGCAATCAAAAGCTTTCTTGGCTTGTGTTTGATATGTTCAACTGCTGGAGCAGTTGAACCTGCTGCAACACCAGCAACACCGCCGCCAAGCGCGCCTTCAACTCAGGCCGCTAGCCCCGCCGCTACATTACCAACAGCTGCTACCACGGCGTCGACCGCAACAAAACCACTTACAGCAGAACAGCTCGTAAAGAATAAACAACAGCAAGATGCAAAAATCAAAGCTTTAGTTCAAGATCAAGCATCTCGTTTAAAACAGTTAGAACATGCCAATCTTGAAGCACTCGCTCAGAACCAAGAGTTACAGTTAAAAAACGACAGCCTCTCTGTTCAGGTTCAAGTCTTACAAAGCGAACGTAGCGCACAAATGTTTTTATATGGCGCGGTTACCTTAGCTGGTGGCGTATTGCTAGGATTTTTTATTGCTAGTTATATTCATACAAAACGTCGACGCCAGTGGTAAATCCAAGCGATCTATTAAACTAAATGAACGTATCAAACCGTATACAAACAGCAGAACTGGACTGGGAACTCATCGATGGTATCGAGGTTCCCATTTCCAAACAATTTGGTGATGTCTATTTCTCTAAAGATAATGGCTTGCTTGAAACACGGCATGTTTTTCTAAATGGTAACGACTTATCAGAACGCTTAGCCAATCTAAAAGATTTTGAATATTTCAGTGTAGGAGAAACCGGTTTTGGTACGGGTTTAAACATTCTTGCACTTTGGCAACTTTGGCAACAAGTCCGTCCTGATAATCAAAGCCATTTACACGCCATTAGTGTTGAAAAATTTCCACTAAGTAAAGCTGACCTCATTCGCGCTTTAAATGTCTGGGATGAGCTTAAACCATTTGCAGACCAGTTAATTGAACAATATCCGCTACCTATTGCCGGATGTCATCGTTTAAGTTTCCCTGAAGAGCGTTTTAGCATTGACTTATGGCTAGGGGATGCACAAGATATTTTCCCAAGCATGGCTAAAACTAAAGCAGTGAATGCTTGGTTTTTAGATGGCTTTGCACCTTCTTGCAATCCAGACATGTGGGAACAAAACGTTTTAAACCATATCGTCCGTCTTTCTGACTATGGCAGTACATTTTCCTCTTTTAGTGTCGCGGGTGTTTTAAAACGTGGGCTAAAAGCACACGGCATTAGTATTTCACGTCCACGTGGTTTTCGGCATAAACGGGAAATGCTCAAAGCAATCTGGAATCCACCTCAATCTGATGATGAGTCCTCTCCATTAGGCTTAGTTCACTCATTAAGTAAGGGACAACAGCATATTGCGATTATTGGGGCCGGTATAGCAGGTTTAACTACAGCGTGGGCATTTGCAGCACGTGGGCATAAAGTCACCCTATATGAGCAAACAGAAGCATTATCTGGCGCTTCTGGAAACCCTTTAGCATTACTTAATCCAAAACTATGTCCAATTGAACAAAGCCATGAACATCTCATGACCTTAAGTTGGCAACATGCCTTGAATTTTTATAAAAATTTTCAAGCATTTCGCCCACTAAAAATACAACAAATCGCCTTGAAAAATGCAGATGAGCTTCTGGATCTTGTAAATCAATATCCAGCTCAGGTTGTTACTCACTCAACGAACTCACTTGAAACTGTATATTCAAGTGTTTTACTTACCGAAGCGGGTTCTGTTTCACCACATCAATTACGTGATGAAATTTTGCAACATCCCTTAATTGATCTAAAAATTGCCAATATCACAGCACTGGTTTCTTTTGAAAATAAAGTTCAATTGCAGACTAGCAATGAAGTTATTGCAGAGGCAGACCATGTGGTTGTGTGCTGTGCGCGTCAAAGCACGACTTTTTTTGAAAGCTATCCACAGTTAAAACCAATACGTGGGCAAGTAAGCTGGGTTGATAATACTTTTGCTCCGCTGCCTTTACAGGAAGCTTATAGCTATGGCGGCTACTGTATGCAACTTAATGCTTCACAGATGATTTTAGGTGCGTCTTTTTATCCAAATCGAGAGGATCAAGAAGTACTTGCCGACGACCATATGCATAACTTTGAATTAATCCACAGCGTATTTCCTGAATATGCACAACAATTGCCTCCTACGACTACTTGGCAAGGCCGAGCATCTATCCGCGCACAAAGCTTAGATTATTTTCCTCTCGTTGGAAAAATGCAGGCGAATAGCCGAATTGCTACTTTTGCTGGTCTTGGTTCTAAGGGCTTCTTATTTGCTCCGCTATGCAGTGAGATCTTAATTGCCCAGATGTTAGAAGAAGCTTGTCCAGTACCGGACCGCTTATTACAAAAATTGAATCCGCAACGATTCCAAAAAAAAGTAAAACCTAAAAAGCCTTATTTCAAAACACAGTAGTTTAATTCCATAAAAAAGCACCCGAAGGTGCTTTTTTTTATGCGCCCTGCTCTAGAGGCAAGCCGGCATCACGAGCTGCACGTGTCCCCCCCATCAGCACGACATATTCACGCGAGGCATCGAATCCTTCTAGTGTCTCAGCTGCACGAGGAGCTTTGCTACCACCACCACATAAAATATAAATCGGCTGACCCGCAGAGACCTGGTTCAAAATATCAGCATTCAAATCATTAATCGGGCGATTTACCGCACCTTTAACATGCCCTTCTGCATAAGCATTTGTATCACGGACATCCCAGATAACAGCATTTTCTGGGAATTCAAATGTTGTAATTTCTTGTTTACGGATCATTGTGCACTCCTTTGATGTAAACAACACTTGGCAAATGAAGAAAACCCTCTTAGCATCTCAAATATTCTTTCCCTTTGTAAAGGTCTAAACTATGCCTTCTTTCGATATTGTCTCTGAATTAGAGATTTTTGAAGTTAATCATGCCGTACAGAACACACAAAAAGAGATTGCAACACGTTTTGACTTTCGTGGTCATGATGTTTCAGTCGAAATAAACGAAAAAAATAAAGAAATTAAAATCAGTACCGAAAGCGATTTCCAGTGTGAACAAGTTTACAACATGTTAGAAAATCATTTTTATAAACGTAAAATTGATGTACAAGCTCTAGACCCGCAAAAAGCTGCTGCTTCAGGCAAAAATTTTGTACAAGTAATTAAACTTAAAGACGGTCTTGACTCGGATACTGCAAAAAAAATTAATAAAGCCATTAAAGAAAGTGGCGTTAAAGTGCAATCTTCTATCCAAGGCGACAAAATTCGTGTAACGGATAAAAAGCGTGACACTCTACAACAAGTGATGAACTTTTTACGTGAACAACAATTTGGTGTGCCATTACAGTTTAATAACTTTAAAGATTAATCTCTTGTCGTGACATTCAAAGCTAAGGTAATTCCATGTCTCAATCCAATCGTCTATCAAAACTGGTAAAAGCGACTTCAAAATTCCCTAAAAGTATTCGGAGTACACTTTGGAGCAAGGCGTTTGGTCGTATCGTGCCAATGGTGGGTACAGCAAATATTCGCTATCTGGAAGTAGACTCAAACCACGTTACTGTCCGCTTAGATAACCAAAAAAATATGCAGAACCATATTAAAGGAGTCCATGCTGCTGCTATGGCTCTTTTAGCTGAAACTGCAACAGGTTTTCTAACGGGTTTACACATTCCTGATAACCGCATTTTATTAATCAAATCATTGCATGTAGATTATTTAAAAGTGGTTGAAGGTGGTTTGACTGCTACAGCAACGCTATCCGCTGAACAGCAAAAGTTTATTGCGGATAATGAAAAAGGTGAACTTGTGATTCCGGTTATTGTCATTGATGATGGAGGCAATGAACCAATCCAGTGCCAAATGCTGTGGGCATGGTTACCTAAACGTAAGAAATAAAGATATAAAAAAGCCCAAATTTGAATTTGGGCTTTTTTATTATGCACAAGATGCTAAAAACTTTTGTTTTGCTTCTTCAGGTATTTGACGCTTATTACCTTTTACATCAACTGCTACAAAGGTAAAGACTCCTTCAGTAATGCGTATTGGTTCACGAGAGTCATCATGACTATCCCAAACTTCAATTTGCATTTGAATAGAAGTATTTCCAACTTTTAAGATTTTGGTATAGCAGCTAATGACAAAGCCAACCTTTACCGGAACCAAAAAGGTCATTTGATTAATGGAAATCGTAGCACAGCGGCCACGGCTGAAACGTTCTGCGTGAATTGCTCCAGCCAAGTCCATTTGTGACACAATCCATCCACCAAATACATCACCACTCCAGTTTGTATCGGCTGGCATGGCAATCGTTTGTAAGGATAAAATTCCTTCTGGTTTGGTATAAGCTTCTGACACCTTAGCTCCCGAAATTCGTTTGAAGTTGTTGATCAAGCCACTGCTGCAATTCAGGCGCACGTAATGCGCCGCTAATACGCGCGACCTCTGTCGTTTTGTTCATTAAGACAAGTGTCGGAATACTTCTCACATGAAAAGCTTGGCTCAAGCGAGGAGATTCTTCGGTATTAATCTTGGCAAAAATAACGCCTGGATTCTGTTTTGCAACCTGTGCAAAATGTGGCGCCATCATTTTACAAGGTCCGCACCATTCTGCCCATAAGTCTATGAAAATAGGTAAATCACTATTCGTGATGTAGTTACTAAAATTTTGCTCATTTAGCTCAATAGGCGTAAGCGGTAGTAATGGCTGATGACATTGCCCACAGCTCGGTTGCTCAGGAATTTTTTCTTCAGGAACTCTATTTTTTGCACCGCACGATGCACATACAATAATCATTTACACCACTCCTATATGCTGATGTAAAAATTCTAATTGGGTTATCACTGCTTTTTCAAACCATGAACCGTGATAAATATCAAAATGTTTCATATCCCACTCATGATAACTCACAAAAGGCGCAATATTTGTCGCAGCTTCACGACTTGATTCAATAG
Organism: Acinetobacter sp. WU_MDCI_Abxb74; assembly: GCF_025513915.1. NCBI lineage: Bacteria > Pseudomonadati > Pseudomonadota > Gammaproteobacteria > Moraxellales > Moraxellaceae > Acinetobacter > Acinetobacter sp. WU_MDCI_Abxb74. The sequence continues at coordinate 5,286 of NZ_JAHPRP010000009.1, read as the reverse complement.
GAATAAGGGAATCTTTTTGAGCTGCAATAAATAAAACCGGAATATTAATCTGCCGTACAACTTGAATTGGGCGATATCTCATCAAATTAAAAAAGACACGCGCGGGAACTTCCCCACTCCAATAATAGTCAGGATTTACAATCGATAAATAACCATAATAACTATCTGCAGTAGGCATAAAACACAAATTATGTTGATCAGCGACAGGTAATCTTTTGGGATTAAGCCCCATTTTTGATCCCATATAGTCCTGACTCGATAACTTCAATGCTTGAGGATAGCGTTGCAAAGGATAGAGCTTGGCAGTTTCAGCCCCATCTACATAAGGAATTTGTACTAAAATCGCCTGAATATTCTTTAACTCAGAAGCCAGACTTAGCGCATATCCCCCACTTAAAGAAGTTCCCCACAGCACAATCCTTCGATTATCCACAAGCTTACAAGTCGAAGCATATTGAATAACTGTCTTCCAATCTTCTAACTGAGAATTAATAGAGACCATTTCTCTGGGCTTACCAGTGCTCCCCCCCCAATATCGATAATCAAACAAAATAACAGCATAACCCGCCTGTGCGAATCGCTGTGCATATTGAACTAATTTAAATTGACGCAACGCAGCAAAACCATGAGCCATAATAATAACGGCAGATTTCTTATTTGTTTTTGGAATATAAAAATCAGCTGCGATCGTTTCCTGACCACATGGAACATATAAAGGCTCAACCATATAAGCGTGCATATGTGCTCCGTTGAAATAGAATATGAATAACCAATTTTAAAATAACTTGATGATCATTTTAAAATTTACAGCTCAGCTATAAGACATAACTTTCTCAGTCAGAACAACACACGAGTGTCTTGTATCTCAGGTTAAGCTTAATGCTATGATACAGCATAAGAGGTTTTGTTAAATTTTGGAGTGACGAAATGTCAGAGAATGTTGGTTTCGCAGGTCAAATCGGTCCAGAACATGTTGGCCAAGTTGTAGAAAAAGGATTTAAATCGATTATTAATAATCGACCAGATATGGAAGGCGGCCCAGAACAACCTACAAGTGCTCAAATTGAAGAAGCAGCACGCCAAGTAGGACTAGACTATGTTTATCAGCCTGTTGTAGCCGGGCAAATTACAGAACTCGATGTACGTACTTTCGCGAATCATTACAACGAGTTGCCAAAGCCTGTACTTATGTTTTGCCGCACAGGAAACCGTTCAAATAATCTATATCAATTAGCAAAACAAATGGATTTATTAGACGACTAAGTTAAAAAAATTAAGATCCTATAAAACCCTATTTCTTCTTTAAAATAGGGTTTTTGATAACTTATTTTGCATATCTCTGCACGAATTCAACAGAACTAAAAATAATATTGCTCTAAACTATTTAAATCTTTTTGAATCATTTATTAATTTTTATGAATAAATTTATATTCGCTCTTTTAAGTTGTTTAATTCTTACAGCGTGTTCTTCAATGCAAGTAAAACCTACCGTTGGAGTAACTATGGGTACACGAATTTAATTAGCTAACTTCCCCATAAATATAATGAGCAACCTCATGAAATATATGTTATTTTATAAATCTAAAAAATTATTTTAAATAACTTATCATTTTAATTGGGGATAATGATGAAACTTACTCATGGGGTATGTGGGATTACTTTGGCTGCTTTTTTGACAGCTTGTGGTGGGGGTGGCAGTGATGGCTACTATAACCAAAATTCAAATTCTGGCTCTACAACAACGCCAACCACACCATCAACAAATCAAGAGTTGGCGACTTCTGTTTTAAATAGCGTAAAACAAGAAGGAAAATATTTATTTGGTGCCTATGATATTAATAATGAAAATCTATCAAAAGGTTACATTGATCACGCATTAGACACCTTCGCCCAAGGTCCACTCAAGTTAACATTAGATATTCGAAAAGTAGATCTTACCAAGTACTCTGACCATTATCGTGAGAAATGCTTCATTAAGAGTACTACAGACTACCGCGCCTGCTACGTATTTAAAGGTGAAGAAATTAAAACTTTACTCACTGGTTATAGTGACTGGGACTTTGATATTACAGCAGATGATTTAAAAAATATTAAACTGGCAAGCGATAATACATCTCCAAATTTAGAGGATTATCAATCAAATACCAGAATTTATATTTTTCAAAATGAAAATAATGATAAAAACTTCCAAGATGTGACAATTACTGGGGCCTTTGCATATCCATTCCAACAGTCATGGGGACTTGAACAAACCAAACAAAAAAGATTTGTATTAATCAACTCCACAACAAGTGATTATAAAATCACTACAACTACTATTGTTCAAGATCCAGAGACAGGCCAACCAGCTGAAAAAGAAGTGACTACCGGTGCAATGAGCGTATATAAAGATAATACATCAACTGATGGTGATCTCTACGTAGTTCAAGGTGGTTCTGGCTTCAACGTACTTATCAATGATAACCCTAATGTTCCTTTTGCAGAGCCAATTTCATTTGTTGTGAACTCGACTCCAGGCAATACAAACAATGCGACATACAAAGTAAGTTTAAATGGTAACCAAATATTGAGCTTACCTAATATTACTAGCCTTGAAGGAAGTCGTGTTGAAAATGAATCTTCAACAACGAATGCACAAAAATTTAATGGCAGTATTTATCTGGAAGGACAAAATATTTTTACTTTTAAACAAAGCTTAAATGGAACTACATTAAACTTTAAGCATGTCATTAATGGTATAAGCATCGAAGGTCAATCTACTAATCAAAATGGGACTGTTTCCACCACTATAAAAACACCTTTTATGCAAAAATTTACATTTTAAAGCTAAATAATTAGAACCAAACCCTCTGCTCAAGAGGGTTTTTCTATATATTCTAAATATCTATTAAAATAGCTTAATGAAAATGTTCGATATTATTATCATTGGCGCAGGTACTGCTGGTATTAGCGCATATAAAGAAGCCGTTAAACATACCAATAATATTTTAATTATAAATGATGGCCCTTGGGATACCACTTGTGCTCGTGTAGGCTGCATGCCCAGTAAAATCCTCATCTCTACAGCAAATCGAATGTTTGACATTCAAAATGCTCAAGAGGTTGCTTTGGACGTATCTGCAAAAATTAATACTGATCAAATGATGCAGCACGTACAAACATTGCGTGATCGTTTTACACAAGCAACTTTAAAAGATGTAGAACAATGGCCTGCCGAACATAAAATTTCTGGTAAAGCACATTTTATTGATGCACAAACTATAGAAATTAATGGGCAACAGTACCAATCAAAAAGTTTTATTCTGGCAGTTGGTTCAACTCCTAATTACGATAAAGCTTGGAAAGAAGAACTTGGTAATCGGCTTATAACAACAGATCAAATATTTGAATTGAAAACACTACCTAAATCTATTGCTGTCATTGGTAGTGGTGTGATTGCCCTTGAGATTGCTCAAGCAATGCATCGTTTAGGTGTAGAAACTACAATTTTTGCTCGCAGTAAACGAATTGGAGTACTGACTAGCCCGAAACTTCAACAACTTGCGCAAAAAGAATTAGGCAAAGAGTTAAAAATTCTATTCGAGACTCTACCAAGTGAAGTTAAGTGTAATTCTGAGGGAGTTATATTAAATTATAAACTTGAAGAAAAAGAGAAAACTCTCAAGGCTGAATATGTTCTAGCTGCAACAGGCCGTTCAAGTTTACTTGATACTTTAAAACTAGAAAATATTGATGATTCTTTTGAAGATATTAAGTTATTACCTATAAATGCAAAAACCAAGCAATTAGAACAATATCCAATTTTTATTGTCGGTGATGCTTATACCTCAACACCATTACAACATGAAGCAGCACATGAGGGGAAGAAAGTTGTTCATAACTGTTTGAACTATCCACAAATCAATTCAATTAAGACTCTTACCCCATTAGGAATTGTATTTAGTGATCCAGAAATGGCAATCGTTGGGCAAAGTTTTAAACAACTAAAAGACATTGGTATAGGCTTTATTACAGGTGAAGCCTCTTATGAACGACAAGGCAGAGCTATCGTCCTTGGAAAAAATAAGGGTGGCATTGAGGTTTATATCGAAAGAAAAAGCCAAAAACTTCTTGGTGCCGAGTTATTTACAGAAGCCACAGAACACATGGCCCATCTATTAAGTTGGATAATAGGTGAAGGTTTAACTTTAAATGATATTTTAGGGAAACCCTTTTATCACCCAACTCTAGAAGAAGGTCTTCGCACTGCTTTAAAACATGCTCGTAGACAGTTGAAATGATCAATTTTAGAAGAGCTCCTTTAATAAAAGTTGGCTCTTCTATACATTAAATTGTTTTAATTAATTCATTTGATGTGAAATAACCGCAACTAGTGAAGTATTCTTTTCAGATGAACTAGTATATATCCATGTCTCTAAAGCCTTTCCATCTTTAGAAATAATATAATTTGTTGTAGTCAAATTTTTATCTTTAGATATTTCCTTTTTATAAGTTAAACCAGTAGATTTTGGGGGCAACCAACTTTCTAAACTCTTCTGAATTTCAGTTGAGTTTCCTTTATTTATAAATAATGAACATACGCCGTTATCGATTTGAGTAATAACAAACTTTCCTTCTGAAGAGCTTATCATCCAAGCGTTCCCATTATAATGTTTTAAAAAATGTGCAGCATATTCATCAGGCATTTGAGTAAAACCCATATTTTTTGCTTGTTTATTTATTATTTCTGGATTTCCTCTAGAACTAACACAAATATTTAAAAAAGCTTTTGTGCTAAATAAACTTTCTACAGCTTCATTAGCATAGATAGATTTACTAACAAATATTATAGCTAGCATACACACAAATATTTTTAATCCTACAAATTTCATTATTCATACTCTTGTTATCATTTTAAGGTATTTGGTTTATATCATAATTCATCCCAAAATTATTCTATCATTTTCAGTTTACTTCGCCCATAAAAAAACACCCCCAACATCAGTTGAGGGTGTTTTAGAATAATGAGCTGGCGATGACTTACTCTCACATGGGAAACCCCACACTACCATCAGCGCTAAGAGGTTTCACTTCTGAGTTCGGGAAGGGATCAGGTGGTTCACTCTTGCTATGGTCGCCAGCACAACTGGTATGGATACTTGCATTGGTCTTATTGGTTGCCGATGCGTTTTCCAAATCTTTACAGATGGGCTGATTGAGTCTTACTTTAATTTTGTTCATTTTAGCTAAACATATAACTAAATCAAGTTGCTTTGCATATTAATGAATCGATTGATGCCATATATA
>NZ_JAHPRP010000008.1:0-177787 GCF_025513915.1 Acinetobacter sp. WU_MDCI_Abxb74 | reverse complement strand
TATTTCCAAAACCAACTTCTTATCAAATCTATCACTTAAAGCAATCTACTCAATTCCAAGTAACTGTTTTTCAACAATTTTCTATCTGCATCACCGCCGATGGATGTGCATTATAGACCATCTAATTACGTTGGCAAGCGAAAATTTAAAACTTATGACTTGAGCGTTCATTTTTAAAACAACTACCATATTAACCAATTGTTTTATATCAATAATTATTTTAATTATTTATTTTTGACTTAAATAAGCCAGTATCATGCTCGATAATTCTTGTTTAAGTTGTTGTTCTGAGATAAGAAAATTGTTCTGACTAACATATCTCATCATTGTAAAAAGCGTACTATTGATGATTACAAAGGATTTATGCTTCACCTGTTCGAAGTCCCATTGATGGGGATTTCTACTAAATGTATATAGTCCAACTTCAAAAAAATGTTTTTCTAAAATCTGAGCAGCTTGCGAATGACTATAGTCATGCCAATGCTTCAGTACCTCTATAAAAAAACCATGATCGGCTTTTAATGCAGCAAATCCTAGTTCAATTGCTAAGGGGATAAGGATATCCAAAGGAATATTTCCTTGCTGCATAACTAATTCTTTGAGTTGCTGCCCCAATAGTTCGCTTTTACGGCGCAACAGTTCTTCTATGATTTGATCTTTATTCTCAAAGTATTGGTAAATTGAACCCACACTTACTCCAGATCTCTCTGCAATTTTAGGAGTCGTGGTATGGAGCAATCCATACTGGGCAATACAATGTTGTGTCGCCTCTAAAATATGGTCAACAATAATTTTTGAACGCTGTTGCTGGGGGGCTTTTCTCATCGGTTTTTTATTCTTTAAATGCGAATTGAATGCGAATAATTATTCATATTAGCCTATTTATTATTCAGCTCAATAAGTAAGTGACAATATGCAAACAAGTAGCCCTACTCGACTTGCCACGTTTAATGAAATGCAAGACAGTAATTTCTTTACTCAGTTTTTAAATGTCTGTTGCGAAAAACCAGCACAGCCAAACTATACGGAATATGTGTCTTTACAACGTGCTCTTTATGAAGGGGACGTTGAAATGGATAAGGTGATTGATTGGGTTATGCAAAATCCCAAAGATCACCGCATGATTTTTGAGAAGATATTATTTCAAGGCCGCAATGACTTATCTGAGCCAATACCTACTGAGTTAGAAAATTTCTTTAATTACATTGAACAAAAGCCTGAATGGTTAGACCAACACCAAATTGATGAGGCTGTTAAATTTACGCATCGTTTAGGAATTAATAATGGTTTTATTCTTAGAGATTTATCATTAATGGCGGGATATTTATACCCGGGGTTTAATCAGCCTCTCATTTTAACGGGTGCATTGAAGAAACAGGCGGGTACTCGTTTAGCAGAAACTACAAAATGGTGGGTTGATATTACTGAACCTGAAGGGCTTACTCATTTAAGCGCAGGTTTTACCTCAACCATTTATGTTCGCTTTATTCATGCACTCGTTCGCCGACAATTGAAAAAGTCTGAACGGTGGGATAGTGAAGTTTGGGGAATTCCTCTTAATCAGTTTGATTTAGCAATGACCAATTTAGCGTTTAGCAGTGTGGTTTTGCTCGGTATTCGAGCTTTAGGAATATGGCCGACAAAACAGGAAACTAAGAGTTTTTTGCATTTTTGGCGTTATGTTGGCTGGCTGATGGGTATTGATGAAAAATGGCTTATTCAATCTGAAACTGAAGGCTGGCGATTACTTTACTGGATGCAATTTGCTCACCCTCGCTCCGATCACAGCAGTATTGAATTAGGGTCGAGTTTATCTAAAGAACCTTTTGAGAGAAAATATCTGCATTTACGCTCTTTGCAGCAGAAGCTTGCTTATCGACAACATTTAGAACTTACTCAATTTTTTATTGGTAAGAAAAGAATGAGATTACTCGGATTACCTCAACAATCTGCTTCGTGGTTTGCTTATTATCTGATTTTGCGTAATTCATTACTTTATAGTGGTGCAAAGCTTTCACCAAAAGTTGAAAATTTTTTATCCAAATCAGGGCGTAATATACAAAAACTTGGTCTAAGTCTTTATCAAAATCAAGGTAAAGCAAAAACCTTGGCGAGTATGCATCAATAATTTTCCAAGCCTAAAAATAAAGAATGGAAGTCTGGATATCAGACTTCCATTCTTAAATGTTAGGAACTTATTGAGGCGATGAACTATGCATTTCAGCGTGATTCATTTGCTCGTGTGACTCCACCATCTGCTTCTTTTTTTGACTTGGCATGTAGTCAGGCTCATTGTTAATCGCCAAGTAAAAAATAATCATAAATAATAAACTCAAGATAGAAGCCACAATAAGTAACTTCCATCCCCACCACGATTGTTCAGGCGATAATTTATTTGTCATTTCCTTTCTCTCATTCAATTAATATTTTCAATTCATATAATTAAGTTAAAACGTATTAAAACTTCATGCTCATACGAACCCAGTAGTTTCTTCCGATATTGTTAAACTGCTCTTCACTCGCAAATCCAAAGCCTGCACTACCCGCTTTGTTTAAGTGTTCGGTATAGGTTTTATCTAATACGTTGTCGATGCCGACAGATACATCAATATCCTTACGAAGGTTGTAACTTCCGTTTAAAGAAAGAGTTGAAAAACCTTTGCTTGATTTTAGATCATATCCCACGATGTTACCTTGATGTAGACTCACGCGGTTTTGCTCAGCAACAGCTCGCCACAAGAGACCTAAATTATATTTATCAGCCACATAACGAATATTTAGTCGACCTTCTAAAGGTGAAATTTGAGGCAAAGGTTTGTCATCTGTGGTGTTTTTACCCCATGCATACATCGCACTCAAATCTGCCTGAATATGGTCGGTAAATTGATAGCCAATACCTGCTTCTGCACCTGCAATGGTTGCATCGACATTTTTGGCACCCGCAGTAATATCATGGCTCATATCATGCTCACCCATTCCAGTACTTGGGTGATGGTGATAACTCATTAAAATGTAGTCATCTACTAAACCTGCATAAGCAGAAGCCCATGTATTTAAAGCGCCATGTTGTTGCTGAAAGCCCAAATCCAACTGTAGTGTTTTCTCAGGATTTACACCATTAAAGGTATTGGTCGAGCCAGCATTACCATGTTTAGGCGAAAAAAGTTCCCAATAATCAGGCATACGTTCTACATAGCCTAAACCGATATAGCTTTTTAGGTCATGCTCAGGATGTTGATTTTCCCAGCGGACAAATGCACTTGGTAAAGTCTTTTCAAGTTTAGTATTAAAGCCTTTTGCTTGAGAATCTGCGCGCTCATCTTCAACTGTTACTCGATCTAAACGCACACCTGTAACCAGTTTATTGAGATCGTTCCATTGATAACCGAGTTCACCAAAAGCACCAAAAGATTGAAAGCGCATATCTTGACGATATGGAATATTCATAGAAGGCATCGTTGGCGATGACATACTACCGCCATGTTTATTAAATTGAGAATCTATACCTGTGATCAGGCTCCATTGATTCCATTCAGAGGTCATGGCCAAACGGGAGTTTAGTGTACGGCGCGTCACTTGCATTGCCATTGGATTCGGCATTAGCATAGTCATACCATCATGTGTCATTTCAGCTAGTGGCGGCGTACGCAAGCTAAAATTATCCATAATATGGTCGTTATAGCTATAGTTCACCTGCCCTTCTATTTTCTTAATGACATCAGTAATGTTTTTCTTTTCAAAACGCAGCCCTAAGCTTTCACGCGCAAACTGAGAACCATCCATTGAACGTCCAGCATAAAGCGATTCACCATCAGATTTTTCACCAGTGAGTTCGACCCATGTGTTTTCATCTGGAGTGAAGCCAAGTGCTACATCAGCATTCCACTTTTTCCATGCTGAAGGCACGGTATTGTCGTCACCATCTTGATAACTATTGGACTCAGAACGATTGGCATTTAAACGGATATATTTTTTCTCATCACCAATTGCCGCTTCAACATTATGGTCAATACGCCCATATGAACCTAACAAGACACTCGCTTGCCCACGATAAGGTTTCTCTGTGGTGAGCTTTTCAGGCTGACGTTCAAAAAGGACTGTTGCAGCTGAACCCGTATTGGCATATTGAACTGTTTGTGGACCTTTAATGACAGAAATACGGTCATAACTTTCTGGTGAGATATAAGAAGTTGGGGCATCCATACGGTTTGGGCATGCGCCTAAATTTTCAGTCCCGTCAGTTAGAATTTTGATGCGTGAGCCAAACATACCTCGGAATGTTACATCGCCATTTGTTCCACCGCTTTGTATTGAGTTAAAACCCATAATACTTTGCAGGTAGTCTGCGCCATCTGTAGCAGGTACTGGCTGAATCGGTTGCTTTGGATCTGCATGTACGATTAGACCGTTTGCATCGTTACCTTGCTGTGCTGTAACAACGATAGGCGCTAATGAATGAAGTGTTTTGGTATCGACATCATTTTTTTGGGAATCAGCAAAAACTAGACCCGAATGAGAGACAGCAAACATCGCAACCCATAAAGGTTGTAATAAGAATTTAGACTGTGACATTTTTTATACGCTCTAAAACATAAATAAAGTGATATTGAAGTCAATCAAGACCCCAACAAAAAATTGCTTTTATTTATGCAAATAGAGGCGGTGCACGCCCTTGCGGGAGTAGGAAAAGTCGCTGTAGCGTAAAATAAACATGTTTGAATGCTTGTTGATAGGCGACTAAGCGAACTTGTATGCGAACTAAAACTTCTTTTACGCCGAATTCAGGCGGTAAAACCAGATTGGCATAGACGGTACAATATTGACATTGATGGTTTGCATCATGATGGTCATGGTGTTCAGGTACTTGAGACTGGTCGATATGATGTTCATGATGCGAATGCATGGTATGTGACATGGCTTCCGTCTGTGCTTTGGGTTTCAGCAAAGCACGGGTAATAGTTTCACAGACCGGAGCAATTTGATATTGCTTCGGTAATAGCGGCTGTAGAAATACCGCAACCTGTAAAAATACCGCTGCACATGCAAGCAGTAAACCACTACGAAAAACCAAAAATCACATCCACACTATATTAATATTTGAAGAATAGAAATTTTTAACGTTTTACTGCAACTTTTTCACGCTCACGTTGACGAACAACTTTTTCGACTTTTTCTCGCGCACGCTGACGTTTAAGTGGCGACAAATAATCCACAAATAATTTGCCATTTAAGTGATCCATTTCATGTTGGATACAAACAGCGAGAAGTCCATCAGCTTCTATCTCAAATGCTTGACCTTCAAGGTTAATTGCCTCAATTTTCACACGTGACGGGCGCTCAACTTTGTCGTATATTTGTGGCACCGATAGGCAGCCTTCTTCGTACTGCTGCTTATCTTCTGTCAGCGGAGTAATTTTGGGGTTAATAAAAACCAAAGGTTCATCTTTAGCTTCAGATAAATCTATAACGATTAACTGAATATGACGATCTACCTGTGAAGCTGCTAAACCAATACCTGGTGCGGCATACATGGTTTCAAGCATATCTGCTGCAAGTTGACGAATTTCATCAGTAACTTCTTCAACAGGCTTAGCAATGGTACGAAGACGGGGATCAGGAAAACTTAAAATAGGTAATAAGGCCATACTGACGTCCTCACTTATGCCATTGATTGAAAAACCAAATGAAGGAAATACTTCATCGAAAAATTGTGTGTAAGCCGCTCATTATAACGCATCTGCACACATAATTTTTAGGAATTATCATAATGAAAAAGGTTTTTAACGGCATGGTTGAATTTCATGCTTTGGGGATAAAAAAGCATTTACTTGCTTTCGCACTTGTTACAGGGGTTGCAATAGGTACAGTAGCAGAGGTTCATGCTGCTAGTCCGAACCATAATCCACCCTCTCTTAAAAGCAATGCGCCACATGTTTACGTTGTAAAACGAGGAGATACCTTATGGGATATTTCAGCTCATTTCTTAAGTAAACCTTGGCGTTGGCCAGAAATCTGGGCAAGTAACCAGCATGTCAAAAATCCACACTGGATTTATCCGGGTGATCGATTATTGTTATGCAGTTTAGCTGGTCGACCATTGATAGGAAAAGATGAGGGCGATGGTTGTGTCGGCATTATTCGTCGCTACACAGGTAAAGTGACAAACTTACAACCTCAAGTTCGTGTGGAGTCGCTCAACGACAACGTGCCTGTTATTCCGCTTGAACATATCAAACAGTGGTTAGAACACAGCACAATTTTACCAACTGATGCAATTGAACATACCCCTTATGTAGTGGGAACTGCCGATCAGTGCGTACTTGCGGCAAAAGGCCAAACCATTTATGCGCGAGGACAAGGTTTAATTGATGGTCAACGTTATGCAGTTTACCGTGAAGGCGAACCTTACTATTTCACAGACAGTAAAGGTAAAAAGCACAGCCTAGGTATTGAACTGCAACAAGTTGCCTCTGGGATTGCTATCTCTTCTGAAAAGGATATAACAACGCTTGAGTTAACTGATAGCTACAATTCTGAAGTACGCCGTGGCGATCGGATTATGCCAGAAGAAGATGCAACATTGCCTACCCTGTTTTATCCAGTGGATGCCAAACAAGTTACAGAGGGCGGTAAGATCATTCGTGTCATGGGCTCAATTGGTACCGCTACCAAAAATAGTGTAGTGACTTTAGACCGAGGTACAGCTCAAGGCGTTCAGGTGGGACAAGTTTTTGATATTACCCAAAAAGGTGAAACCATTCGAGACCCTAAAACCAAAGAACCAATACAGTTACCTGGACAACAAATCGGTAGCCTTATGGTATTTAGAACATTTGACCAGCTTAGCTATGCTTATATCTTAGAAAGTGACTTACCTATTAAAGTAGGTTCAAGCATTCAGCCACCTCGTCTTAACGATTAACGCTGGATATACACTTTACAATGCTTACTCAACTTTCTTCACACCATTACCACACCCTTAAAGTGTGGTATTTGGTGCAGCACTCTTTGGTCAGTTTTAAAAAAATTGTCGATTATTTTGGTACTTGTGAAAAGGCCACTCAACCTACCGGACTCGCCCAATGGCGCAATCTCGGGTTACATGCCAACCATTTAAAACGTGTAGACGAATTTCAAACTGCTCAGGGTCAAGCTCAGTTTGAAAAACTGGTTCAGCAGATCCATCAATATACTGACTTTATCTTAACCTCAGATGACTCTGGCTATCCTACGCAATTGCTACCTTACACAGACCATCCGCCCATCATTTTTGGGAAAGGCCAAGCTCAAGCTTTGTTGCAACCACAAATTGCTATTGTGGGTAGTCGAAAACCAAGTCCTCATGGCCGTCAAGTTGCTTATGATTTTGCGTATTACTTAAGTGAAAAAGGATTTTATGTAAGTAGTGGCTTGGCATATGGCATTGATGAGGCTGCCCATCAAGGAGCCTCAGCTCATCAAAGGACTATTGCTATAACAGGAACAGGTTTAGATAGTACCTACCCTGCTCAAAATAAAAAACTTGCAGAGCAGATCTTGGATCAAAACGGCGCCATCATTACTGAGTTTTTGCCCGGTACGCCGCCTTTACAACAGCATTTCCCTCGTAGAAACCGAATTGTCAGTGGTCTAAGTTTAGGCGTGTTAGTGGTAGAAGCGACTTTAAAAAGTGGCTCACTGATTACTGCCAACAAAGCTGCCGAGCAAGGTAAAACGGTATTTGCTATTCCCGGTCATATTTATAGTGAGTTTCATCAAGGGTGCCATCAGCTCATTCGTGAGGGGGCTATTTTAGTCGATCATCCTGAACAGATTATTGAAGATTTAGCCCTTCCTACCCAATGGCAAAGCCAACAGCAAAACCAAAGTGAGCTAGTTGTTTCTTCTGCACCAGAAATTCCGAAACATTTAATTAATCTTTATCAATCTTTAGACTGGGTCGGCCAAAATATTGACCAGCTTGTTTTGCACCATTCACAGCCTGTTGCAGAACTCACCTCTTCACTCATGGAACTAGAACTACTGGGTTTATGTATGCAACAATCTGGACTGTATTTACGTTGTCGTTCTTAATAGTGGAGCGCACAATAGCAATTCTGTCTGATTGAAAGGAAGAGTATTACCATGATTACCACCTCAGTTACCGAAGCAGCCGAAAGTTTACGTCAAGGTGAAGTCCTAGCGTATCCAACTGAGGCCGTTTGGGGGCTAGGTTGCGACCCTTTTAATGAACAAGCCTTTCAAAAAATTCTCGAACTTAAACAGAGGCCGATTGAAAAAGGTGTGATTTTGCTAGCAGGTCATATTAGCCAAGTTGAGCACCTATTAACCTCTTTACCAAAAACAACCCAACAAGAAATTATTGATTGTTGGACGAATCACCAACCGTCAGAAAGAGCCACAACTTGGCTCTTGCCTGCTGGCGAAAATGTTCCTTTATGGATTAAAGGTGAACATCCTCTTGTGGCTGTTCGAGTCACCACACATCCTTTGTGTGTGGCGTTATGCAATGCTTTTCATGGTTTTATTGTCTCGACTAGTGCCAACCCAAGTGGGCAAGAACCTGCTCATTCACTACAAGATGCCTGCCAATACTTTGGTTCACAATTAAACTATCTCAATGGTGACTTAGGCCAAAGTCAGCAGCCAAGTAGAATTATTAATGCGCTTACTGGAGAGATTATCCGCGCCTAATTTCAGACAAAAAAAAGCTCAGTTATATAGGGATAACTGAGCATAAAAAAGGATGGGTATATACCGCATCCAGAGGGTTTGGATATCTCTGCAACGAAAGATAATCTGCTAAAAAGAGCATCTTTCGTAGTGGTCGCTATTATGGGGTAAGCCATCAAATGAGAGAAATATATAATTTCTCTAAAAAAAGCATGAAAAGTGTAGGGAATTTACGGCTTTTCGTTTATAAATTAAAATTATATTAATATTTTTACTCGAATTTTTTAATATTTATATTTCAATCTGTTTTTATAAACTATTTATAAATCATATAGAAAAGCTTTAACTGATAGAAAAATGGCATATTTTGATCAATTTTTTTCAAAATATGCCATAGTTTTTTCACTGACTTTAGTTTTGCTCTTGTATGAGTTCACTCTTTTTAGCACTGGCCTTCTTTTGAGCCATAACAATACCTATTAAAATTATTACACCACCTAGTGTGTGATAAATGGTCCACTGCTCAGACAACCAAACACTTGCAATAATTGCTGTAAACACGGGAACTAAATTCATAAAAATACTGGTCCTATTCGGGCCTAATTGCTGAACAGCCAACATCCAAACTAAAGGCGCAATGAGTGAAGCAAATACTCCTGCATAAATAGCACTCGGAGCATTTTGTGCATTTAAAGCATCCAGTCCGAACCAGAAAATCAAAGGAAGGTGAAATATTACAGAAAAACCAATCTGAACATATAAGCTCGTCATGATTGGAAGTGGCAACTGCCATTTTTTAAGAAAAACCCCATAAAATGCATAAAAGAACACAGCAATAATCATTAATGCATCACCAAGATGTCCACCAGAACTTAATAAGTGGCCAATATCTCCTTGGGACATGACATAGAGCAAACCTGCAAAAGACAAAATACTGCCAAAAACTGCAAAGCGATTAGGCACATCTTTCAAAATGCCAAGAGAGACAAAGATCGTAAAGATCGGGATAAATGCATTTACAATTCCCATATTTGTGGCGCTCGTATAATGGGCAGCCGTATAAGCAAGTCCTTGATAAAGCACCATTCCAAATGCACTCAAAATTGCAAGCTTAGGCAGATATGGTTTTATTAGATGTCGCTGTTTCCAAACGGGTAACAACATAAATGGGGTTAAAATAATAAATGCGATTAACCATCGGTAAAAACTGATACTTACCGGAGAGATATAATCTGAGACATAGCGGGTGACTACAATATTTAAAGACCAAATCAGTACTGCCAAAATGGGAAATATAAATGCCCATTTGTGATATTTCATGACCTGACTCATAGTAATACACCATCTACAAAAGAGATTTTATTTTGAAGAATGTCTTAATAAATTGAAATATCGTATTTCCGACATTGATATTGAAGTTAGGACATCATCCTTTTCTAGAATCTAAAATAATGTCCAAGTTTTCATGGCATGTTCCACAACTTTGTGTAATTGCTCATTACTCGCCCCATCTCTTGCCTGAATCGTTAACCCTTGGATGACTGTTGCATAAAAGTCTGTCATTTCCTGTAACGGCGCATTTGGAGACAAATCACCCTGCTCTACGCCTTGTTGAAGGCGTTTGAATAATTTGTCTTTGGTCTTTATTCGTTTATCGAGAAGGTTCTGTTGCACATCCTGAGTAGCATCAGAACAATTCATAGCAGCAACAACGAGCATACAACCAGCAGGCTTATTTGGCTGAACAAGTCGTTTGACGTTATCGTATAGATAAAGTTCAAAAGCGATTTTTGCTGTTTTTGCTTCTAAAAAGATGGTTTCAATAGGGCATGCTTCATGAGCTAAATAGTAATCAATACTTTGATAGAACAGCCCCGCTTTATCTCCAAACGCACTGTATAAGCTTGGTGCTGTAATTTCCAAAGCCTGTGTTAAATCACTGATCGATGTTGCTTCATAGCCATGCTCCCAAAAGAGCAACATTGCTTTTTGCAAAACCTGTTGCTCATCAAAGCATTTAGGACGTCCACGCTTTTTTTTCAGCGTGTCCTCAGTAGCAACCAAATTCGTTTCATGCTTATTTGTCATAAAGATCACATCTATTTTTATAACAATCGTTATTAAATTAATTGACGTTCGATTTTTTATCAACTATTTTATTTTCATAATGATCGTTAGTTAATTAATAAATTGCCTTTCTTCACTCCAAATTTAGCCAAGTAAGGATTTCCTATGGACCAACCCAGTGTCTCTAAAGCGCGACCCACGACCTCCCCTCAAGGAAGTTGGTTTGCCATTTTGGCCGTTGCTATTACAGCATTTGCATTAGTAACAAGTGAATTTTTACCTGTTGGTGTTTTAAATAGTGTTGCAACAGATTTAAATATTTCTGTAGGTACAGCAGGTCTTATTATTACTGTACCCGGCATTATGGCAGCAATTGCTGCTCCTCTATTGCCTGTTTCTGTGAAACAAATTGATCGACGCTATGTTCTCATTTTACTGACGGCAATTATGGTAATTGCCAATACCATTACTGCTTTTGCTGAAAACTTTCATATTCTATTACTCAGTCGCTTAATTTTAGGAATCTCAATTGGTGGGTTCTGGGCCACGGCAATCGCTTTAAGTGGAAAATTAGCTCCCCCTCATCTCCCTATTGCCAAAGCAACTGCTGTTGTAATGGCAGGTGTAACTTTTGCGACAGTTTTGGGTGTTCCCATTGGAACATGGTTAAGTGAATTTTATGGCTGGCGCAGCGCTTTTGGAATTACGGCAGGAATTGGCTTAATTGTTTTAATCTTACAATTAATCTTTTTACCTAAACTGGTTCCAGACTCGCCAATCCATATGAGGGACTTACCAGCATTATTACGCACGCCTAAAGCACGTAGCGGTATGCTTATTGTTCTACTTATCGGTCTCGCTCATTTTTGTGCATATAGCTATTTAGCCCCTTTCTTCAAAAATATTGCAGGCTTTAATGGTACAACCATTAGTTCACTATTATTGCTCTATGGAATTGCAGGTATTTTCGGAAATGCATTTGCTGGCTATAGCGGTAATTTAAATGTCCGATATACACTTGCTTTTGTTAGTGCTTGCTTTGCAATTGTATTTTTTGGATTCCCACTTTTTGCCATTCATGAATTTGGTGCTATTGTCTTAACGGCTTTATGGGGGTTCGCATTTGGTGCCTTCCCTACCTCAGCAAATATCTGGATGTTTGTACATGCGCCCAATGCAGTTGAAAAAGGTATGCCACTGTTTGTAGGTATGTTTCAGGTCATGATTGCGACAGGTTCATTATTAGGTGGATATGTGGTTGACCATTTCAATGAAAATACTTTAATTTATGGTGTATTAAGCTTTGTTACCTTAGCATTACTTAGTACATTTACTTTAGCAAAAGGTTTAAATAATCCTAAAGCTACTTGTGAAAATTAAAATATGAGCCAGAGCATATAGATGAATAATGAGGACCAGCAATTTTCTTTATTGAACAGTATTGAAGTTCATGAATTTCTATATCAAAAAGAAGATATTGTTCGTCCTCATGCCTCTCTTTGGGGAGATTTTAATTTCAGTCTAAATGGTATTTTAGAAATGCAGGTGGAGGAGCAATTATATTTATCCCCTCCTAGCTATGGCCTTTGGATTCCTCCACAGACCGTTCACCAATCAACTGATATCGACCATGAAATTCACTATATTTGTATTCGTTTGCATCCCCACCTTTGCTCTATTTTAGGAGATAAGTGCCAATGCTTTAGTATTCAGCCCTTTTTTCGCACCTTAGTACTACAAATCTTGGAACAACAAAAGCAGTCGAAAAAACCTGAATATTTAGAACATCTTTTACAGGTCTTAT
This sequence comes from Acinetobacter sp. WU_MDCI_Abxb74, assembly GCF_025513915.1. NCBI lineage: Bacteria > Pseudomonadati > Pseudomonadota > Gammaproteobacteria > Moraxellales > Moraxellaceae > Acinetobacter > Acinetobacter sp. WU_MDCI_Abxb74. The sequence goes on along the minus strand of NZ_JAHPRP010000008.1, from coordinate 165,243 downwards.
TTGACCAATTACAACAAGCTCCCGCTTATTCGCACTATTTACCTCAAACACGTCATCCAGTTTTATTACCTATTTTAGAAAAGCTTTCAGATTCATCACTTTTTGATCACTCTTTACAGCAATTACTTCAAAATTTCTCAGTCAGCGACCGCCATCTATTACGCCTGAGCCAACAAGAGCTCCAGCTTTCTTTATCTGAATGGAGAAATCGAGCCAAAATTATTTATGCGCTTCATCAAATTCGGCAAGGGACATCCATTAAACGCCTCTCTTATGATTTAGGTTATCAACACAGTTCAAGTTTTATTGAATTTTTTAAACGCTATACAGGTCAAACTCCAATCCAAATCAGGAATAACTAAACTTCATTCTATTTTTAAAATCTTTTTCTTTTTTGAACACGAATATTATTGCACTACCCCTCAATAGCAGTTAAAACAAATGCGTTACTTGATATCAACTACAAACTTTAGGAAAGACTCATGACACAATCTGTATACCACATTCCAGTAAAAGCCATTTCAGGCGAAACGGTTGACCTAGAACAATACAAAGGTAAAGTTGTACTTATCGTAAACACAGCTTCTAAATGTGGTTTGACTCCACAATACGAAGGTTTAGAAAAGCTTTATCAAGCTAAAAAAGATCAAGGTCTTGAAATTTTAGGCTTTCCTGCAAATAACTTTAAAGAACAAGAACCAGGTTCAGACGAAGAAATTCAGCAATTCTGTTCGTTAAATTATGATGTTCATTTCCCTTTATTTTCTAAAGTATCTGTTGCAGGTGAAGATAAACATCCACTTTATGAGACTCTAACAGCAGCTCAACCGGAACGCATTGGTGAAGGTCCTTTCCGTGAACGTCTAGAAGGTTTAGGTATTCCAACTAACCCAGCGCCAGAAGTTTTATGGAACTTCGAAAAATTCTTAATTAATAAAAATGGTGAAGTAGTTGCTCGTTTTGCTCCAAACCTAACTGCAGATGATGAACAAATCGTTAAAGCAGTTGAAGCAGAATTAGCAAAATAAAGTTTAAAAAAATGTGAAAAAGAGCGTTTTCTACGCTCTTTTTTATTATCTCGTCAAAGTGTTGTTTGTTTGCAAAAATACAATCTTTCTCCATATTTTATGCCTATAGTACCTTTTTGCTTTATTTGATGTTGTTTGTAGTTATGAAAAAAGTTTTACAGGGTGCATTTCTTCCTTTTGTAATTTTTGCCTCAGGCATGCTTTTACTCGGATGCGATCAGGCACAAGACCATGCTACTGAACAAGAAAATACTGAAATAACCGAACAGACCTCTGATCAAGCTATTGAACGACAAGAACCAGATATTGCTCCGAGCAAAACCGAACTTAAAAGCGGTAATATTTTTTATATGGTTCGAGATGCTGCTAATTTACAGCTTAAAGCTGGAGATTATGTCGAGCAACTGAAAGACACTCAACTTGACGTTGAACAAGCGATTCAAGATAAAAATCAAAATGAATTAAAAACAACTGTTTCAACGTTAAAACAGCAGTTACAAGGTTTAAATCAAGCTCTTCTTACCTTGGATATCAAAAGTCAGGAAATTGAGAATATTCGCCAAAGTTTATTACATGCCAATCAACAAGCTCTTAGCATGCCGTTACTAAATGGAAAATTAGATCAAATCAATTTTGACCAAATTGAAAAACAGCTGAATACCATTCAAATGGATATGGTTAAACTCGCAGCTATGATTATGGCTGGAGATGAGAAACCAGATTCAAAAACTGATTCTTAACTTATATCTAAATAATAAAAAAGCCACCTTACGGTGGCTTTTTAGCTTTTATTTAGCAAGCACTATAGTAGTTTTGCTACATTTACCTGTTTCAGCTAAATGGTATTCACTAATTGCTTTTTGACCTTGTGTATCATCTACTAATTTTAAATTAGCACCACCGACAAAAACGCCGGGTTTAATGTATTGTTGTACAAAATAATTTTTTCCTGCCTCAGTTTTAAACTTCAAATGATTTGGAGAAAATTCTGATTCAGTTGAAATGGTATGCTCCTGATTACCAGAAACTTCTTTATAAAAGAATATACCTCGTGCTGTTTCTCCTAAACACTCCCCATCAACCCAGACATCTTTTTTCAAAGCACTTCCGACTACATTATTAGAGCGGTATACATAAATTACCGCATTTCCATTAGTTGGCGCTGTTAATTGTTTTGCTTGCTGAGCTAATTGTGGATTGGCCTGTGGAACTGATGCACAACCAACAAAAGCGGTAGAAACAAGAATAGGTAACCAATATTTGATGTTCATTTTAAGTATCTCTTATTTATGATGATTTAAATTTTGAGACGCAAATTTACATTAAAAATATATTATTTTAAACACAAATGTTAAATTATTTTATGTCTGAAATTTATAATAAAAAAGCCACCTTACGGTGGCTTTTTTTAATCTCAAACCGACACTTTAGAGTGCGCGGTTTTTGATTTTACGAATAGTTTCAAGCTGTGCAGCTGTTTCTGCCAAGGCAGCCAAAGCAGCAGCTGAGTCCAAATCACTCTTTTGGTTTGCAAGCAATTGTTCAGCATTTTTACGTGCTTCTAAAATTGCAGCTTCATCCAAATTGTCAGCACGGATTGCAGTATCTGCAAGAACCGTTACAACATGTGGTTGAACCTCTAAAACACCGCCAGATACATAGACGATTTCTTCTGTACCATTTTCCAACTGAACACGAATCGGGCCCGGTTGAAGCAAAGTTACGAGTGGCGCATGTCCTGGCAAAATACCAAGCTCACCACCAGCACCTTTCGCGATTAACATCGTTACTGCGCCAGAGTAAATAGACTCTTTAACACTTACGACATCACATTGCATAGTCGCCATGAGATGATCTCCTTAAATTAGAGTTTCTCAGCTTTAGCAATCACTTCGTCAATACCACCAACCATATAGAACGCTTGTTCTGGGATGTGATCGTATTCACCAGCTAATAGACCTTTAAAGCCACGAATCGTTTCTTTAAGCGATACTAATTTACCAGGAGCGCCAGTAAACACTTCAGCTACGTGGAATGGTTGAGAGAAGAAACGTTGGATTTTACGCGCACGGTAAACAACCAATTTATCTTCTTCAGCTAACTCATCCATACCCAAGATTGCGATGATGTCTTTAAGCTCTTTATAACGTTGCAAAATGTTCTGTACAGAACGTGCAATTTCATAATGCTCTTGACCAACAACTAATGGGTCTAACTGACGTGAAGTTGAGTCAAGTGGATCGATCGCTGGATAGATACCAGAAGATGCGATGTCACGGCTCAATACTACTGTTGCATCTAAGTGAGCAAATGTAGTTGCAGGTGATGGATCTGTTAAGTCATCGGCAGGTACGTATACTGCTTGGATCGATGTGATCGAACCAGATTTAGTAGACGTAATACGCTCTTGAAGAACACCCATTTCTTCTGCAAGTGTAGGCTGGTAACCTACCGCAGATGGCATACGACCTAACAATGCTGATACTTCAGTACCTGCAAGTGTATAACGGTAGATGTTGTCGACGAATAATAATACGTCACGACCTTTACCATTTTCGTCTTTTTGATCACGGAAGTATTCAGCCATAGTCAAACCAGTTAACGCTACGCGTAAACGGTTACCTGGTGGCTCGTTCATCTGACCGTAGACCATTGCTACTTTGTCAAGAACGTTAGAATCTTTCATCTCGTGATAAAAGTCGTTACCTTCACGAGTACGCTCACCAACACCAGCAAACACAGATAAACCTGAGTGAGCTTTCGCGATGTTGTTGATCAACTCCATCATGTTAACGGTTTTACCAACACCAGCACCACCGAATAAACCAACTTTACCACCTTTTGCAAACGGGCAAAGTAAGTCAATTACTTTAATACCAGTTTCTAAAAGGTCAGTAGAAGCCGCTTGTTCAGCATAAGAAGGCGCTTGACGGTGAATTGGCAAACGTTCTTCAGTTGCAACAGGACCTGCTTCATCAATTGGGCGACCCAAAACGTCCATGATACGACCAAGCGTAGCTGGACCTACTGGAACAGAAATCGGTGCATTTGTACTAGTTACATTAAGGCCACGTTTAAGACCTTCTGTAGAACCCATTGCGATGGTACGAACAACACCATCGCCAAGCTGTTGCTGAACTTCTAATGTAGTTTCAGTACCGTCAACTTGGAGAGCGTCATAGATCTTAGGAACGCTATTGCGCTCAAACTCGACGTCGATAACCGCGCCGATGATCTGAATGATACGACCGCTACTCATTGCTGTCTCCTCAATTCAAACTTAATAATGTTAAACGGCAGCGGCACCGCCAACGATCTCAGAAATTTCCTGAGTAATCGCGGCTTGACGCAACTTGTTGTAAATGAGCTGTAGGTCTTTAATCAATTGTCCTGCGTTGTCTGTCGCTGCTTTCATTGCGACCATACGAGCTGACTGCTCACATGCAACGTTTTCAATCACACCTTGATAAACCATAGACTCGATATAGCGAACCAACAAACCATTTAACAATTCTTCTGCTTCTGGTTCGTAGATATAGTCCCAACCATAAGTACGGTTGAGATCATCGCCTTCTTCTGCCGGTGCTAAAGGAACAAGTTGTTCTACTTTAGGCTGTTGAGTCATTGCATTGATGAAGCCATTTGATACGAGGTAGATACGATCTAATTCGCCCTTATCAAATGCATCAAGCATAACTTGTACTGAGCCAGTTAACTGTTCCAAACTTGGCGCATCGCCAAGCTGGGTAGTTGCACCAAGCACTTTACCGCCGTAATTCTTAAAAAACGAAACCGCTTTTTGACCAATTAAAGCAAATTCAACTTCAATTGACTGCTGTTGTTGTGCTTTGACATGCTGCACAACTTTCTTGAACAAGTTAATGTTCAAGCCACCTGCCAAACCACGATCTGAAGACACTACGATATAGCCAACACGCTTAACTGGGCGATCAACCATATAACGGTGTTTATATTCAGGGTTTGCTTGGACTAAGTGAGCAATTACACGGCGCATATTATCGGCATACGGACGGCCCTGAGCCATGCGCTCTTGCGCACGACGCATTTTAGAAGCAGCTACCATTTGCATCGCGCGAGTAATCTTTTGCGTGCTCTTGATACTAGCTACTTTGGCGCGAATTTCTTTTAAATTTGCCATACGCTTAACCTAGTATTCGAAAGCTCTTTCGAGCTTCCGAAGGTTGATCCGTGAACCAAACTTAACTAAAACTAAACTTAGTAAGTTTGAGTCGCTTTAAAGCTTTCAATACCTGCTTTGATTGCTGCTTCGATGTCTTTGTTGTAATCACCAGTTTCATCGATTTGTTTCATCAACGGAGCATATTCTGAGCGGAAGTAAGAGATTAACGCAGCATCAAAGTCTACGATTTTCTTAACTTCTACGTCAGACATATAGCCTTCGTTAGATGCATAAACAGAAACAGCCTGGTCAGCAATTGAGTAAGGAGCATATTGCTTTTGCTTCATTAACTCAGTTACACGTTGACCATGTTCAAGTTGTTTACGAGTTGCTTCATCAAGGTCAGAAGCGAACTGAGCAAACGCAGCCAATTCACGGTATTGTGCTAAAGCAGTACGGATACCACCAGACAATTTTTTGATGATCTTAGTTTGAGCAGAACCACCAACACGAGATACAGAGATACCCGCGTTCACAGCAGGACGAATACCTGCGTTGAATAATGATGTTTCTAAGAAGATCTGACCATCAGTAATCGAAATTACGTTCGTTGGTACGAATGCAGATACGTCACCTGCTTGAGTTTCAATAATTGGCAATGCAGTTAAAGAACCAGTTTTACCAGTTACTGCGCCATTAGTGAATTTCTCAACGTAGTCAGCAGATACACGAGAAGCACGTTCAAGAAGACGTGAGTGAAGATAGAATACGTCACCTGGATACGCTTCACGACCTGGTGGACGACGTAAAAGTAATGAAATTTGACGGTAAGCAACTGCTTGCTTAGACAAATCATCATAAATAATAAGAGCGTCTTCACCGCGGTCACGGAAGTATTCACCCATTGTACAGCCAGAGTACGGAGCTAAGTACTGCATTGCAGCAGGATCAGCAGCCGCAGCAGCGACAACAGTTGTATACGCCATAGCGCCAGTTTCTTCTAGCTTACGTACAACGTTTGCAATTGTTGATTGTTTTTGACCAATCGCAACGTATACGCACTTAATGCCAGAATTTTTCTGAGCGATAATCGCATCGATCGCCATCGCTGTTTTACCAGTTTGACGGTCACCAATAATCAACTCACGCTGACCACGACCTACAGGGATCATGGTATCAACTGATTTATAACCAGTTTGAACAGGTTCGTCTACAGATTGACGCCAAATTACGCCTGGTGCTACTTTTTCAACAGCATCAGTTAATTTTGCATCAATTGGGCCTTTACCATCAATTGGGTTACCCAAAGCATCGACAACACGGCCAAGAAGTTCCGGACCAACTGGAACTTCAAGTACACGACCTGTACAACGAGCTTTTTGACCTTCTTGAAGGCTTAAGTAATTACCTAAAACAACGGCACCCACTGAATCCTGTTCTAGGTTCAGTGCCATACCAAATAAGCCGCCGTCAAATTCGATCATTTCACCGTACATTGCATCAGCAAGACCGTGAATGCGCACAATACCGTCGGATACCATAACAATGGTACCTTCGTTTTTAGCGGTCGCGCTGGTGTCCAGATCGCTGATACGCTGTTTAATGAGCGCACTGATCTCGGATGGATTCAGTTGTTGCATTGCGCTATTCCTCAATCTTTTATTAGTTCAGTCTTCATCATTTGCATTATGCAAGAAGACGAGTACGCATTTTTTCAAGCTTGTTAAGCGCAGAATCATCTATCACTTGATCGCCTGCACGAATTACAACACCTGCAATAAGCTCAGGTTTAACTTCAACTGAAACAGTTACAGTACTGTTAAAACGCTTTTCTAAAGCAGATTTTAACAACTGTTCTTGGTCAGCAGTTAATGGGAAAGCCGATTCAATCACGACATCCACATTGTTGTTATTCTGTGATTTAAGCTGTTCATATTCTGCTTCAATTTCAGGTAACAACATTAAACGATCGTTATCTGCAAGAAGTGTCAAAAAGTTAGACACTGCTTGAGACTGATCTTCACCTAAAACTTTAGCGAAAAGCTTCACTTGCTCCACAGGAGTAAGTTCAGGGCGATTTAAATAAGCGGAAAATGCTTCGTCTTGCACCGCAGCACTGAGCACTTGTAACGCATTCGACCAATTGTCTGTTGCACCTTGCTCAGAAGCATAAGCAAATGCTGCTTTGGCATACGGACGTGCCAACGTCAAGAGTTCAGCCATGATTCGCCTCTCTTAAAGTTTAGCAGCCAGCTGAGACAGCATGGCATTATGAGCTTCTGCGTCAACTTGCTGGTTCAGGATTTTTTCTGCGCCAGTTACTGCCAAAGCAGCTACTTGTTGACGTAATTCTTCGCGAGCAGAATTGATTTCTTGGTCAACAGCTTCTTTAGCCTGTTGACGAATACGCTCACCTTCAGCCGCAGCTTGAGTACGCGCTTCTTCGATCAATTGTGCTGCACGACGGTTCGCTTGTTCGATCAATTGAGCTGCTTGTGCTTTAGCTGCATCAAGCTCTTGCTTTACTTGCGATTGTGCATCGGCAAGGTCAGCTTTCGCTTTTTCTGCTGCATTTAAGCCATCAGCAATTTTACGCTGACGCTCACTAATCGCATTGATTAGTGGTGGCCAAACAAACTTCATGCAGAATGCAACAAAACATGCAAACGCAATCGCTTGACCAATCAATGTGAGGTTGATATTCATTGCAATTCCTCAAATAGTGGATTTAGGAATTAAGATGATTAACCTACAAATGGATTAGCGAAGATGAAGAACAAGCCAATACCAACACCGATCATAGGCACAGCATCAAGAAGACCCGCGATTAAGAACATACGAGTTTGAAGTTGTGGAGCCAATTCTGGTTGACGAGCTACAGCTTCTAGAAAGCGACCACCCAAAAGACCAAAACCAATCGCAGTACCTAAAGCACCGAAAGCGATCAAGATAGCAGATGCAATTGCAACTAGACCTAAAGTGAGTTCCATGAAAAATTCCTCAGAGGTTAGGTTATTACCAAATTAAATTAAAAAAATTCAGCCCAACCATCGTTTGATAGTTAGGCAATACCATTAATGTTTTTCGCTTGCCATGCTCAAGTAAACGATGGTAAGCATCATAAAGATGAATGCCTGCAACGTGATTACAAGAATGTGGAAGATCGCCCAAGGCACAGATAACGCCCATTGAATCCAGAACGGCAATAAAGCAATTAGGATAAAGATCAGCTCACCAGCATACATATTACCGAATAGTCGGAGAGCTAATGAAATAGGACGAGCAAGGAATGTTACCAATTCCAAAATCAAGTTCACTGGAATAAGCAACGCTTTTGCAACTGGATTACTTGGGTTAAATGGGTTAAGTGCCAACTCGCCAACGAAACCACTAACACCCTTTTCGCGGATGCTGTAGAACAAGATAAGTACAAATACAGATAAAGACATACCTAAGGTAATGTTTGGATCTGTAGATGGAACAATCTTGAAGTAAACGTGGTGAGGATTCATACCAAATACGTTTGCACCTACAAATGCTGCAACTTGAGGAATCCAGTCAACTGGAATCAAGTCCATTAAGTTCATGAGGAAAATCCACACGAAAATAGTGAGAGCAAGTGGAGCAATTAAACGTGATTTGCCATGAAAGGTGTCACGGACACTTGAGTCAACAAACTCAATGATCATTTCGATTGCTGACTGGAATTTAGTTGGAACACCTGCATTTGCAGTTTTCGCAACAATCCAGAATAACAAACAGAAAATAACACCAAGGCCAATTGACCAACCCATTGAATCCAAGTGAATTGCAGTGAACCCCATCGAATGAGCTTCTTCAGCAGTCTCAGCCAATTTCCATGTACCGTCTGGCATTTTGCCATAGGTCATATTGGTCAAGTGATGCTTGATATACTCTGTCGAAGTGAGGGCATGTTCTTCAGCAGCCATAAATCACACCTGGTCAATGTCAATTACTAAAAAGAAGGGTTACGAACATCGGCGTACTGTCGATATCTCGCCACCCTCCAAAAAATCTTCAATTCTTCTTGTTTTTACACCCGTTTTTGTTGACGTGACACCCAAAACGGAGCGACCCACGACATTGCCTGAACGAGAATAAAACCAAACAACAATGCTAACGGTGATAAAGGTTTAACATTGCTCAAAATCAAAATAAATCCAACGATCATGATTGCAAATTTGCCTAACATGCCCCTATACATGTTAGACAGCACTTGTTTTGATGCTCTCGCACCTGCTGCTCTGAAGGATTGCCACGAGAAATAACTCATAGCAAGCCAACAAACCAGTGCACCAAGTGCCGCACTTAATGCTGCTGTCATGTCTTTTATGCTCCACGCCACGAGGGCGGAAACAGGGATCATACATGCTTGTAAGAAGACCAAAGCTTTTGCTAATCGTCGGTCAATCAAGCGACTAGTTCGGCTCATTATTTATCCACTCACAGCATAGATGCTTGACAAGTTTAGCTGATGATCGCTTTTAATCGCAGGCATTATAGAGTTACACCCCTGAACATGCAATCTTTTCCCGACTTTAGTCGGGGTTTTTCATGACAGGTGGTGCTGACGCTACAGTCAGCCTTTGTTTAATTTTTATCTTACTTTTGCGTATTTAATACACATTTATCTGTTTTTATAGCCAGTTTCTTCCATGCAGTGACGAAATCATCGTCATTATTCATGCTCTCGTCTACTGCTTGAAAAGTAATGTTACCTAATTTTTGATACTGACTTTTAGTGGTAAAACTTTCCGCCAATAAACACATCTGTTTTTTTGGTCGATTATCATTAAGATACTTAATTTGAGCCGCTGTGGGTGCAACATGAGGATCATCTGTCAAAGCGCCTGCAAACTTTAAATTTAAAGAGCGTTCTAAATATTGATAGGCATCATGATATGACCAATATGGCTTACCATTACTTGTACTGTCATAAACTTGCGCAGCCTGAAACATTTTACGGGCAAAGATATTGGCATTATTCCAATATTTGGCTTTATTTTCAGGATGCTGCTGAGAACGTAAAGCTGCAATAAAGAAACCGATTCGAACTGCGTTGTTTGGTTCTAACCACACATGAGTGTCTACTGTATTAGGTAAAGCCACACCGCGTGTACTACGCAGGGGTAAAATTGAAACTATGCCACTATCTAATAAGGCAATCGCTTTCTTATTATTACCTAACAATTTATTTAGAGGTGCTTCATGAGCCTTACCCAACCAGATCACTAAAGATGCATCATTAATTGCTTTACGGTGAGCTGGAGTTAACTGTACGTCATGACCTGTCTGACCTTTAAGTAAAAGCTGAGGTTCTTCAACACCCTGAGTGACTTCTTTTGCAATCAGATAAATCGGGTGTGTAGAAACCACCAACCCCTGACTCCACCCTAACGTACTCAAAAGAGAGAACATACTGAAAACAAAAAAACGGAACATGACAGACCATCAATTTAAATTAGCTCGAAGCATGTTATAATATAACAAAGTTACAAAAATACCTAAGATTAATCGAATGAAGCATCGCTTCATGCTAATATTCCGTTAAAAATTCGAGGTTATTTCTATGAGTTCCTGCTCGCATGAACATCATGATTCTTTGCATGGTGTGCATGATCACCATAATGTCGCAAACCGTTTAGCTGAAGCAGAAAATTTATGTTCTGCGACTGGCGCACGACTTACGCCTTTGCGCAAAGAAGTTTTGGAACTCATTTTAAATGCTTCGGGCCCAATGGGCGCATATGACTTACTTGCACGCATAAAAAGTCAAACTGATCGCCCAGCTGCTCCTCCAACTGTATATCGAACTTTAGATTTTTTATTAGAAAAAGGTTTGATCCATCGCCTAACTTCTATTAATGCCTATATTCCCTGTTGCCACCCTCGTGAAGGCCATCAAGCAGCATTCTTGATTTGTACCGAATGCCACATGGTTAAAGAAGCCTCTTCTCAAGGTTTAACTCACCAGCTTGATCAACTTGCAGCGTCAGATGAGTTCGTAGCTCAACACAGCATTATTGAAATTTCGGGGAAATGCCAACAGTGCCGCACAACTCCTTAAATCCCGTATTAATTCAGCTTGAGCAGGTTTCTGTTCATCGCGATGATCGGGAGATTTTAAAAAAAGTTGATTTTTCTCTACATCAAAATGAAATTGTGTCTTTGATTGGCCCGAATGGTGCAGGTAAATCAACACTGATTAAAGTTCTACTCGGGATTCTCCAGCCAAGTAGCGGTCGTATTATCAATCATAAGAAACTTAAAATGGCTTATGTGCCACAAAAGTTCAATCCTTCACATAGCTTACCTTTGCGCGTTCAAGATCTACTTGATTTAGAAAAATGCAGCCCTGCCCTGCGTCAGGAAATTATTCAAGACACCGGTATTTCCAAGTTACAACAATCAAAAGTACAGCAACTTTCCGGTGGAGAGCGCCAACGGGTACTACTAGCACGTGCACTACTTCGCCAACCAGACATTTTAGTTCTTGATGAACCGATGCAAGGCTTAGATATTCAGTCAGAAGCTGAACTTTATGAGTATGTCCGTAGTTTACCTGAACGATATGGCTGTGCGATCTTAATTGTCTCCCATGACTTACAATGGGTGATGGAGGGAACACACCGTGTAGTATGTTTAAATAAACATATTTGCTGTAGTGGACTACCCGAGAATATTCAACAACATCCTGAATATCAGGCTATCTTTGGAACTCAACGGGTTTTCTATCAACATCATCATGATCACTGTGCTCACGGTGATGCTGCACACCCCTGCCCTCATAATGACCGCCCTCACATCCACCCAGAACCGGAAGCTTAAGCCATGATGGAATGGTTACAATTATTGTTGCCCGCATGGATTATGGGAACCTTGCTGGTGTTTTTGACTGCACCTCTTGGTTGTCTAATGCTTTGGAGACGAATGTCTTTTTTTGCTGACACCATGGCACACGGTACATTACTCGGGGTTGCCATTGCTGGTGCCTTAAGTCTTCCTCTTTGGCTTGGTGTTGCAGGCACTGCGGTTTTACTGGTCGCAATTTTATGGGCCCTACATGACAATCGCTTACCTAATGATGCTCTCTTAGCCTTATGTTCAGCGACATTACTCTGTAGCGGTTTACTGTTTATTCAACATGTTCCAAGTTTAAGACCAGAGCTTTTAAGTTATTTATTTGGTGATTTGCTCAGCATTGATTGGCCCGATTTACCCGTTTTCACTTTAGTTATTGCGATATCACTCGTGATTCTTTACCGCTTTTGGCAGCCGCAAATACAGTTTGCAATTGATCCTGATATTGCAATTAGTGAAGGGGTGAATGCAAACTGGCAACGTCTTATTTTCATGCTTTTATTGGCTTTATTTACTGTTTTAGCTTTGCGCGCTGTAGGTTCTTTGCTTATGGGTGCATTACTGGTAATACCTGCTTTAAGCGCTCGCTTACTAGCAAACTCACCAAAGCAAATGGTCATTTGGGCGTTTGTTTTAGCTCAAGTTGGGGTTAGTGTGGGCCTATGGTCAAGCGCAGCACTCAATATCTCTACAGGCTTGAGTATTGTTTTATGCATGGCATTAACTTTTGCCGTTATTTTTATAACTCAAAAGCTAAAAAATCAAACACAGGCGGCCTAAATTAGGACGCCTGATGAACTGTACTTAATAATAAAGCCGCACAGCTAAACATCACAGCAAAACCCCGATTCAAATATTTTTGCTGTTTAGGTGAGCGAAGTAGTCTTAAAACCTTTGATGCTAGACCTGTATATCCAGCCATGACAACCAAATCAATACTAATCATAGTCACAGCCATAATCACGTATTGTATCCATTGAGGCTTACTCAAATCTAAAAACTGCGGCAAAACAGCCAATAGAAATACAATCGCTTTGGGATTACTAATATTGACCACAAAACCATTTAGTAATAGTGCGAATACAGATTTATCTCTTTTTTCTTGTTGAATTTCTATATCTTTTACAGGTGCTGTCCACTGTAAATAAGCGAGATATAACAAATAAATCACACCGAACCACTTAACAAACTGAAAAGCCAAAGGTGTCGTTGCAAATAAAACGCCTACGCCCGCTGCTACAATCATAATTTGAAGTAGCAAAGCAATTTGCAAACCGATTGCATTCCAATAGCCATGCCTAAAACCATAGTTTAGACCACTCGACATTGAAGCAATTGCTCCCGCACCCGGTGAGATACTGATTACCCAACAGGCCAACATATAAGCGAACCAAACTTGCAGAGACATAGCGAAAAATAGACTATAAAAGTGGAATTATACCGTTTTATAAAGCTATCTTGGTGAGAATTCAAACAATAAAATCAAGAAATAGACTACTAACAGCTCTTCGCATCAGGCACAATAATTAAAGCTCATACTAAATTATAATTGAGGAGATACCTTCCAATGACTGCTCAATCTGTCATTTTGCCGTTGCCATCAGATCATGCACGTTTTATTGTTCTTCGTTTAAAAGACTTATCAATTGATGAATTAAAAAAACAAATTGAAGCTTTATTTGAAGCACGTGACCGCCTCATCACTCAGCACTCTGATGCCCAAATTAAAACAGCAGTCGCTTTTGGTCCCGAACTATGGAAACAGCTCTATTCGCAAACTCCTTTAGGTTTTAAACAACTTGAACCAGAACAAGGTGCATTCAATATGCCAGCTGTGCCAGCAGATGTACTCATTCATATTGCCAGCATGCGTTCTGATATTTGTTTTGCATTAAGCCAAGCATTTTTTGAAGGTATTAAAGATAAAGTCGAAGTTCTGGATGAGCGTGTTTGCTTCCGCTATTTCGATGGTCGAGATATTACAGGTTTTATAGACGGTACAGAAAATCCTCAGTTTCCAGATGATCGTGCAGAAACAGCACTTCTACCTGAAGATGCCGGAGTATTTGCCGATGGTAGTTTCATATTTGCGCAGCGCTATGCCCATGATTTAGAAAAATGGAAAAAATTGAAAGTTGATGCGCAAGAAAATGTTATGGGCCGCACCAAACTTGAATCTATTGAATTAGATGATGACGTTAAACCAGAAAACGCCCATGTTGCCCGTACTGTTGTCGAAGATGATGAAGGCGAGGAAATGGAAATCTTGCGCCATAGCCTACCTTATGGAGATGGTCGAGGTGATCAGGGCTTATTTTTCATTGCCTATACTAAAGACCTCACCATTATTGATGCCATGTTAAAGCGCATGTTCGGCACAAGTGGAGATGGTATTCACGACCGCTTATTGCACTTTGTGACACCACTTGATGGCGCTTATTATTTTGCACCTAGTGAAGAGTTGCTAGAAGAAATTTTAGAGGACTAAAAATAAAAAAAGAGGAGCTTAAGCTCCTCTTTTTACACTCTCATTCTTAGAAAGCTAAAATAAATGCGTTGTCATTTTATATAAATATTATGGATCTCTCGCATAAATTAATAAAAATTACTCTTAAATACAAACTTAAGGCCCATTAGCATTTCTTATTTCAACCATTTCATTACAGTCTTTAGAAGTTGAATAAACGAAAATTCGTTTATCTTGATTTTCTAGCAAAATGGCATCTTTATCCGCACCAAAGGCATTCTTAGAAATATCACACTTATAAGCTGACAATTTGAAATTCTTTACGACTTCACACTTTGGTTCAGCAACTGCCTCATCGAAACCATACCATTCTGTAACATTTGGATTTGAACAAGAAATTTTAGCTATTTGATCAGCTTCTTTTGTTTTAATCGTATTCTCTTTCTTTCTACTTACAGATAAAGCCTCACTTACAGCAGAATTTGATTTATTCGCCTCCGCCTGTACCACACCAGATTCATAATTAGAATCATTTTGCGTTTTATGCGGACCTTTATCACTGCAAGCCATTAAAGCGCCTATAAAAATTAAAATATAAATATTCTTCATGAAAAAGTTCTCATATTTATGTGTTATTTAAACTGAGATATATTAATAAAAAAGAGGAGCTTAAGCTCCTCTTTTTACACTCTCATTCTTAGAAAGGAATACGCTTATATTTGCGGTATTCAGGTTTCCAGAATGATTGATCAATTTTCTGTTTCAACAAATCATCACTAATCGTTACCGCTACACCGTCAGCCATAGCAGCTTTCGCAACTTCGAACGCAATAATTCTAGAAACTTGTTGAATTTCACCCAACGGCGGTAATAAATCAGCATGTGGATCTTTAAGCAATGGAGAACAATTTGCTAAAGCACTACTTGATGCCATTAACATATTTTCTGTAACACGCTTAGCGCCTGACGCCACTACTCCCAAGCCAATGCCCGGGAAAATGTACGAGTTATTACACTGCGAAATATTGTAAAGTTTGCCATGATGATTCACAGGAGCAAACGGACTACCTGTTGCAATTAAGGCTTTGCCTTCAGTCCACTCCACAATATCAGCAGGTACTGCTTCAACGCGTGAAGTCGGGTTCGACAATGGCATAACAATTGGTCGTTCACAATTTGCCGCCAAAGTCCTAATGATTTCTTCTGTGAACAAACCTGGCTGTCCAGAAACACCAATTAACACTGTAGGCTTAGCGTTTTTAACAACATCAAGTAGTGAGATTACTTCTTCGATATTGCCCCACTGATCAACTACCTCAGCTTTTTGCGCTAACTTACGTTGGAAGTCTAGCAAGTTTGGTTGATTCTCAGTGATCAAACCAAAACGGTCTACCATATAAACGCGAGCACGCGCTTCTGCATCGGTTAAACCTTCTGCAATCATTTGTGCAACAATTTGTTCTGCAATACCACAACCTGCCGAACCCGCACCTAAGAAAGCAATTTTTTGATCTTTTAATTGCTTGCCCGCTGCACGACTCGCAGCAATCAAGCTACCAACCGATACCGCTGCTGTTCCTTGAATATCATCGTTAAAACAGCAAATTTTATCGCGATATTTTTCTAAAAGTGGCATCGCATTTTTTTGTGCAAAATCTTCAAACTGAATTAATGCTTTTGGCCAACGGCGCTTCACAGCTTCAATCACCATATCTACAAATGCGTAATATTCATCGCCACTAATACGTGGCTGACGCCAACCCATATAGATCGGATCATTTAACAATTGTGGATTATTGGTACCTACATCAATTGTGATTGGCAATGTATAGGCTGGGCTAATACCACCACAAGCTGTGTAAAGCGAAAGTTTTCCAATCGGGATTCCCATTCCGCCAATACCTTGGTCACCAAGGCCTAAAATACGTTCACCATCTGTAATCACGATTACTTTTACATTATTTTTATTTACGTTTTGCAAAATATCATCAATCACATCACGATCTGGATATGAAATGAAGATACCGCGGTGACGACGATAGATATCAGAGAAACGCTGACATGCCTCACCCACGGTTGGGGTATAAATAATCGGCATCATTTCTTCAAGATGATTTTCGATTAAATGATAGAACAAGGTTTCGTTAGTATCTTGAATATTACGCAAATAGATATGTCGATTGATATCATCAGTGAAAGCGCAATATTGCTGATAAGAGCGCTGGCTCTGCTCTTCAATAGTTTCAATAATATGGGGGAGTAAACCGTGTAAGTTAAAGTTACTTCTTTCTTCTTCAGTGAAAGCCGAGCCTTTATTTAAAAGGGGTAACTCTAAAAGTGTAAAACCTGCATATGGGATATAAAGGGGATGTTTACTTGGGTGTCCTGATATCATTGCCTATCTCATTTTTCCAGCTTAGAGTAGAGAAAAACACGTTTTGTATGGTCTCTAAAACTCTTTGTGCGTATAAGCTTAAGCCTAATTCGTTCAAAATAGATATTTTAAACCGTGATGTTAAAATTAAAGACTATTTAGTTAAAACATGATCAAAAATTATTAATAAATATCAACATGTTAATAATTTTATATTTTTTAAAAATGTTTTATTACCTTAAGTTTAAAAGCCTAAACTATATATTTTAATACTATTAGATATTTCCACAGGAAATAATGATGGATTTACTCCCTATTTTGCTTATTAAAAATCTCCAGAAGGCTTGTATTTG
Source organism: Acinetobacter sp. WU_MDCI_Abxb74 (assembly GCF_025513915.1). Classification (NCBI taxonomy): domain Bacteria; kingdom Pseudomonadati; phylum Pseudomonadota; class Gammaproteobacteria; order Moraxellales; family Moraxellaceae; genus Acinetobacter; species Acinetobacter sp. WU_MDCI_Abxb74. The sequence goes on along the minus strand of NZ_JAHPRP010000008.1, from coordinate 147,998 downwards.
TTTGTTTTTAGAATAGTGAAGCAATCCACCCTACAATATTCATTTAAGAAATAATCCTCAGTTAGTTGCACAAAAAGAATTACTGGAATATTAAATCCACTCCCCTAACTCACAGGAAATTTGCTATATTTGACGTTTTTCTGCGACATCTTTTTTCGATTGATATGAATACGGCAATACAAGCAGCTCTCGACCATGCAGTGCAAAATCTTCAACAAGAAGGTGTGCTTCCTTCCGACTGGAATAATACAAGCAATTTAACGCGCACCAAAGACCGAAGCCATGGCGACTTTGCTTCTAATATTGCCATGATCGGCTCGAAAGCTGCTGGTATGAAACCACGTGATTTAGCTGAGAAAGTTCTAGCTGCATTACCAGAAGTAGCAGATATCAGTAAAGCTGAAATTGCAGGCCCTGGTTTTATTAACTTCTTTTTAAATGCAGATCAGCGCTTTGCTATTCTTGACCAGATTCAAGCACAAAAAGAAATTTTTGGTCGCAGTCAGGCAAACGCAGCGAAAAAGATCCAAGTCGAATTTGTTTCTGCGAACCCAACATCTAGCCTACATGTAGGTCATGGTCGTGGCGCTGCATATGGTATGACTGTTGCCAAATTACTTGAAGCAACAGGTGCTAAAGTTGACCGCGAATACTATGTGAACGATGCTGGTCGTCAAATGGATATTTTGGCGACCTCTACTTATTTACGTTATTTAGAATTACTAGGTCAAAACCTTGTATTCCCTAAAAACGCTTATCAAGGCGATTACGTTAAAGAAATAGCACAGACTATTATTGATAAAGATGGCAACGCATACCTTCGTGAAGTGGCTGATGTCTATAAAGATGTGCCAGAAGACGTACAATATGCAGAAGAATTAGATAGCGACGGCAATAAAGTCGTTTTATCTGGCGACAAAGAAAAACATATTGATGGTCTTATTGCCAACTCTCAACAATTACTAGGTGAAGGCTACCGCGTATTCCATCAAGCTGCTCTTCATGCCATTTTAGATGATATTAAAGATGACCTTGCTGACTTTGGTGTAACGTTCAACCAATGGTTTAGTGAAGCATCTCTTAGCGCAAAAATTGACGAAGCTTTAGAAACACTTGATCAACGTGGCTTCCTTTATGAAAAAGATGGCAACATCTGGTTTAAATCGACTGAATTTGGCGATGAAAAAGACCGTGTTGTTAAACGTCGTAATGGTCAAACGACTTACTTTGCATCAGACATTGCTTACCACTTAAATAAATTACAACGTGGTTATACCGACCTGATTGATATTTGGGGTTCTGATCACCACGGCTATATTTCTCGCGTAAAAGCGGCAATTGATGCAATGGGTTACGACTCTAAAAAATTGACTGTGCTTTTGGTTCAGTTTGTAAGTTTATGGCGTGGCGGAGAGATGGTTCAAATGTCATCTCGTTCAGGTCAGTTCGTGACTTTACGTGACTTACGTAAAGAAGTGGGCAACGACGCGGCTCGTTTCTACTACGTGATGCGTAAGAGTGAACAACACATTGACTTCGACCTTGACCTTGCTGTATCACAAAGTAAAGACAATGCTGTGTACTACATTCAATATGCACATGCACGTATTTGCCGTATGTTAGAAAAAGCGTTAAGCACAGGCTTACAATTCGATGCAAATGCTGCACGTACACATGCTACTCGCCTATCTCTCGATGCTGAAACTGAGATTCTTGCTAAACTGGCAGCTTATCCAGATGCAGTGTTGCGTGCTGCAAATGCCTATGAACCACATCAGGTGGGTAACTACTTAAAAGAGTTAGCTGCTTTGTTCCACGCTTGGTATAATGAACATAAAGTATTAAGCGATGATGCTGAGCTTACACAAGCACGTTTGTTACTTTCAATCAATGTACAACAAGTGTTGCGCAATGGTTTAGAATTGCTTGGCGTATCTGCACCAGAATCTATGTAAAAATTATATTGCATGACAGTAAAATAAAGGTCATGCAACATATAGTAAGCAGTGGTTTGTAGAGTTAAAATAGCGAATACGAACCACTGTTTTTAGCATCGTAATACGAGAATCAAACTCGAATTAAAACAATCAAAATACAGAGGAATAATCCACGTGTTTGGCAAAACGCAACGCGGTGTATCTGAAAGACCTAACAAGCCTAAAAAGCCCCTAATTCCCAAATGGTTAGGGACACTTGTCGCTATTTTAGCGGTCTTATGTATCGCTGTAATGCTTATGCTTTGGAAACCTTGGCAACCTGTTCCTGCAAAAAATCAGATTACCTCTGAGCATTATCAAGAAGAAGATACAAATAAAGACTATCGTTTCTACGATCTATTACCCCAACAGCAAGTCACGCCTATTCCGGAACAAGCGATTCCTGAAAGCAAAAACCAAGGCACAGCTATGATTGTTGAGGCACCAAGTGCAGCTCAACCAGCGGCTTCAGAAAGTGCAGGAATTGATACCAATCAATCAGCCACAACTCCTCAGCAACCTACTTATATTTTACAAGTTCGCAGCTATAATGACCCAGATCAGGCTGATGCTCGCCGTGCAGAAATCATTTTAAATGGCTTATCTGCCGATGTAGTTAAGAGTACTGAAAATGGGCAAATATGGTACCGTGTTATTTCAGGGCCTTATGACTCTCAAGATGCTGCTTTAGCTGCTCAACAAACCTTACAGCATAGTGGCATTGACTCTATCGTGATCAAACGCAAGTAAACTACAAATAAAAAGGAACAAATAATTGTTCCTTTTCTTTTAAATATCAGCACAATTCCTTTCATTAGAACCCATTCCCTTTTGTTTCGCTTTCTGAAACGCGGGTCTTTGCTGAATACGATGTAAAAAAGCCTGAATATTAGGGTATTTTCCTTGCAAGCGTGATTGCAAAGCTTCTAAAGGGAAACTCATTTGAATATCAGCAAATGAAAAGTCACCTGCGAAATATTCATGCTCTGCCAAATAGTTTTCTAAAAAACTAATATGATCTTTCATACGTGGGCGAACAAAATTTGCCTTCACCCCTTCCGTGATTTTTTTTGCTACTGGCTGAATTAACCATGGCACATGCTTATTTACACTATTCATGACCAAAGTCATGACTAAGAGTGGCATGAGTGAGCCTTCGGCATAGTGCATCCAATAAATATACTGCTGTAAATTTTGAGCTTGCGTAGGTTTGAATTGTTGCTTCTGATCATAACGTTGCTGTAAATATTCCAAGATTACAGCTGACTCTGCGATGACTTGATCATCATCTGTCAAAATTGGAGCTTTACCCAAAGGATGAATACATTTCAATGTTTCTGGAGCGGAATAGTTAGGTAAGCGTTGATAATAATGAATATCATAATCTAAGCTTAACTCTTCTAAAGCCCATAAAATTCGAAACGATCGCGAACATTCCAGGTGGTGCACACTAATCATGTTATTGCCTGCTTTTATTTTTCTTTTTACATAAAAAACAGCATGTGAACATGCTGTTTTATTCCATTTGTGGGATGGATATAAAATCATCCACTCCCACAAAATAACATTTTTAAATTGTAACAAGCACAGTATGAATGTCTAAACTACGTAACAAAGTTTTAGTGACTGGAGTTTTACTGCATACCACTAAGATTTTTTGCTGAAGTTCTTCATTAGGTAATTCTTTAAAAACAATACGACGTTCTATATGTTCTTCATGCTCTCTATTGGTATGAAAATCAATTTCAACCGAGAACTCACCAAAATCATAATCTTTATGCTTCGCATACATTCTTAAAGTAATAAGCGTACAAGCGGCTAAACTTCCAGTAAGCAAATCATAAGGCGCTGGACCTTGATCTTGCCCTTCTAGCTTTTCAGGCTCATCACAAAAATATTGATGGCGACCACTGGTAATCTCACCTTTCCATTGCTCATCAAGGGGCTTTGCTTTACTACTTGCGATTACTGCTGTCATTTTGATGCTCTCATTTGATCTGGAAGAACAGGAGCTTCTAAACGAGCACCAACATAATCTGGAATTTCACCAAAACGCGCATCGTGATTAACCCATTGCTCACGTGCTTCTTTTAAATCATCCATGGTACGTGCAACAAAATTCCACCAGAGCAAAATTGGTGTTTCAAAAGGTTCACCGCCAATTAAGAGAACGCGATTACCTTTTTTTACTTCTATTTCAATTTCGTTTAGACCAGTATCTAATACAACCATGTTGTCAGCAGTTAACTCATGGCCATTCACATGGGCAATACCTTCTAATGCCATAAAACCATACTCATAATTAGGATTTAATGGAATACGGGTTTTCGTATCTTCGGCAGCAATTAAGTCAACACCAACTAAAGGCGTATGTACCACTACTGGAGATGTAGTTGCCAAATATTCGCCCACAAGAACAGTAAATTCTAGACCATCCTTTTCAACAATAGGCAGCTCAGGGTAATGTTCAAATTTCGGATCCATATTGCGCTTATGATCTGGCAAAGCAATCCAAAGCTGAGCAGCATGCATCTGAGTTTCGGTATCCGGTGCAACTTCTGTATGCGAAATGCCACCACCTGCCGTCATCAAGTTAACTTGTTTAGGACGAATAAGCTGTTTTGAACCTAAACTATCGGTATGCATCATGGTTCCTTCAATCATCCAAGTGAAGGTTTGCAAACCAATATGAGGATGAGGGCCAACATCTAGCCCATTTCCCGCTGGAAAAGTGACTGGACCCGCATGATCTAAGAAACACCATGCACCAATCATTCGTTTTTGTCGGCTAGGTAAAGCCCGCTTAATCACTGTCCCCTGTCCAATTTCAGCAGAGCGAATTGGAAATTCCTGAAGAAACTGATTGGCAAATTTTTCGCAATCCTTTGAATCAGAAATATCGTAATCATTATTATTGCTCATGATATTACTCTCTTTTACCTATGCTTTTGCAATGAGTTGTTGTACTGATCTTAACAATACACTCATTATTCAATATAGTCTTTTAGTAATACACAGGGTGTTATGAATGAGACAATAATTTTTTAATTATAGAAAAATCAAGGTGACATGAAAAATGCTCAAGCAGATTGATCTTTAACAAGCTGTTTTAGGTTCTTCATGAATTGCCCAAATTGCGGTAAAAATTCTTGAAATAACGGATGTTCCCGATTTTCCAACATAACTTCACTAAAAAGTTTTAACCCGACTCCAAAAGATTTTGTAGTCTCATCATCAAAAAAATCTGCTTTTTTTAAGCGCTCAACTATTTCAAAGATATCGTCATGATTCCCCGCATAAAACTCAAGACGTTCGGTATATGTAGAGGCTTCTCCCTTTGCATTCTTTAAATGTTGCACAGTGACATGATATTGATGTTGTTTCATATATAAATTCTCTATTAAAAATTCAATGACTTTTGATAATTTCAACCTGCATAAGATTGACTTCAAACTGGCTAAATACGGTTTTTAAAGAAGCTAAAAATTGCTCCTGTTTAGCCTCCGTTAAATCTGCACAGCGAATTTGCAATAATTGACTACTCTCAACTGCTGGTAAGTTAAATTTAGCTTCATCTCGTTGTGGCTGACAATTTGAAATTAAACCAGCTCCCACTAAGTCACTTACTACTCGATAGACTGTGGCTAAACTTAACTTCTGTTTTTGTGCATATAGCTTTTGATAAATTTGTTTAACAGTTAGATCTTCTGCTTGCTGTTCCAATAAAGATAAAACTGCCATACGTGGATGCGTTACTTTTAGCCCTGCCTCTTTAATTTTCTGTTGTAGCTCTAACATTTTTATTTCCAACTTATAGCCGCCCAATCGCAACCGCAGCTTGATCAATTTTTTCAGCAATTTGATAAATCTGCTCTTGTTGCAAACCAATCGAGTTCAACTTCAAACGTAAGGCTGTTTTTAGGTTTTCCATCGCACGGTGAATTTCAATTAGTTCATCATTACTGTGAATTTCACGTCTAAGTCGTAATTTTTCTAGTAGTTCGGTCAACTTGTCTTGTTGTTCGGTTAAGTAAGCTTTACCAAATTTTGTGATTTGATATTGCTTACGTTCTACATCTAACAAAGTAATGAAATTCATTTCTTCCAGACTGGTTAAAGTTGGGTAAATGGTACCTGCACTTGGTGTATAGCCGTCGCCCACGAAATCACTTATTTCTTTAATAATTTCATAGCCGTGCTTTGGACTTTGCTGAATGAGATGAAGCACCAAAAGTTTCATTCTGCCCGCTTCAAAAAGTCTCCCGCGGCGCCCTGAACGGTGATGGCCACCAGGATGTTCGTGGTGTTCTGCATGATGATGTTCTGATTGTTTTTTCATCTTTAAAAACTCAAAATGATCAATTTATAATTAATAAGATATATCTTAATATATCTTTTATCAAGTATAAGTAATAAGAATATCTTTATCATTTTGATAATTATTCAAATTAATTTTAAATTCTAAGACTTAAGTAATAAAAAAGGACGCTAACGCGTCCTTTTTTTTACCAACAAGCAGAGGAAAATTATTCCCACTCAATCGTTGCTGGCGGTTTAGATGACACGTCATATACAACACGTGATACATCTTTAATTTCATTCATAATACGCGTTGAGATTTTATCAACTAATTCGTATGGTAAATGTGCAAAACGAGCTGTCATAAAGTCAACTGTTTCAACTGCACGAAGTGCGATCACCCACGCATAACGACGGCCATCACCAACTACACCAACTGACTTAACAGGTTGGAACACAGCAAATGCTTGAGCCGTTTTGTCATACCAGCCGCTGTCGCGAAGCTCTTGCATAAAGATGTCATCAGCAAGACGAAGAATATCTGCATATTCTTTTTTCACTTCACCCAAAATACGAACACCTAAACCTGGGCCCGGGAACGGGTGACGGTAAATCATGCTGTGTGGCAAGCCAAGTGTTGTACCTAATTTACGTACTTCATCTTTAAACAAGTCACGTAAAGGCTCAACCAATTCAAACTCTAAATCTTCTGGTAAGCCGCCCACGTTGTGGTGAGATTTAATAACGTGTGCTTTGCCTTGTTTGCTTGCAGCAGATTCGATCACATCTGGGTAAATCGTACCTTGTGCCAAGAATTTCACGCCATCAAGTTTACGTGCTTCTTCAGCAAAAACTTCAATAAACTCACGACCAATGATTTTACGTTTTTTCTCTGGATCAACTTCACCAGCCAATGCAGTTAAGAAACGTTCTTCAGCATCTGCACGAATTACACGGATACCCATGTTTTCAGCAAACATTTGCATTACTTGGTCGCCTTCGTTTAAACGAAGCAAACCGTTATCAACAAATACGCATGTTAACTGGTCGCCAATTGCTTTGTGTAAAAGCGCAGCAACTACAGATGAATCAACACCACCAGAAAGACCTAAAAGAACTTTTTCATCACCAATTTGTTTACGTAGCTGTTCCACACGTAAGTCAATGATGTGTTCAGGTGTCCAAAGGCCACCACATCCACAAATTTTATGAACAAAATTTGCAAGTAATTCTTCACCTTTTGCCGTGTGCGTTACTTCTGGGTGGAATTGCACACCATAGAAACGGCGTGTTTCGTCACTTACAGCAGCAACAGGACAACTTGGTGTGCTTGCAGTAATACTAAAACCTTCTGGAATCTGGCTCACTTTGTCGCCATGGCTCATCCAGACGTGAAGTTGGCCTTCACGATCTTGTAAGTTGCCAATTAGTTGGTCACGTTTAACGATATCAACTTCGGCATAACCAAACTCATGTACAGTACCCGGCTCAACTTTACCGCCTAACTGTTCAGACATGGTTTGCAAACCATAGCAAATACCCAATACTGGAACACCCAACTCAAACACCACTTGCGGTGCACGTGGGCTGCCTTCTTCATGCACACTCTCAGGTCCACCTGACAAAATAATGCCATTTGGCTTAAAAGCGCGAACGTCTTCTTCAGACATATCAAAAGCATACATTTCAGAGTAAACACCGGCTTCACGTACACGACGTGCAATGAGCTGGCTATATTGAGAGCCGAAATCCAGAATCAGGATACGATCTTCAGTAATTTGAGTATTGGTAGTCATGACAAACCACTAAATGGCAAAAGAATTAAGCGCGCCATTTTAACATTTTTCACGCTCCGGCGCACCGCAAATCATCATATATCTTATTTTTTTCATTTCTAAACCATTTCTATACTTAAATTCTTTGATATAAATCAATATTTACTTATATTTATCAACCATCTGGATTAATCTTAAAAACTTCACACGTATTGATAAATTCATCACATTCTATGCAACATCACCATGAATTTGATGATAAGATTACCCGATAAAACAGGCATTACCATGGAAAGGTAAATACCATAAGCGATATTTGTCTGTGCTTAAACAATTATCCATTTTTATGGCTTGTTGCCCCCTATCAAAATCAATAGAAATCCAAGGAACAACAATGCTTCAAACTATGATTGCAGATTTCCAGCAACATTTTTGGTTGTATATCTCTATTCCTTTTATGAGTGGTTTAATTGGCTATATCACCAAGGTGATTGCCATTCAGATGATGTTTTCGCCACTTGAATTTAAAGGCATTAAACCATTTCTAGGTTGGCAAGGCATCGTGCCACGCAAAGCCGAGAAGATGGCAACAATCGCTGTTGAACTGATGACAGCCAAGCTCATTAAACCTGAAGAAATTTTTGCCCGCCTCGATCCTAAACGTATTGCCAAAGAAATAGAAAAACCCTTGCTTGCCGCAGCTGAAGACATTACCCGTGATGTTGCGCAAGAATATCAGCCTGGGTTATGGGAAGGCATGCCCGAGTTTGCTCGCCAAAGACTGATTCGCCGTGTGCAATCGAAAGCACCCGAGATTGTTGAACACATCATGAGTGAAGTACAACGTGATGTGAACCGATATTTTGATATTAAACATCTTGTGATTAGCAATTTGCTTAAAGACAAACGCCTACTCAACAATATTTTTAAAAGAGTGGGCAAACAAGAATTTAAATTTTTCAGTAATGTCGGATTTTTCTTTGGTTTTGGTATTGGTGTGATCCAAATGTTTTGCTGGATCGTCACGCAAGGAAAATACCCATGGATGCTTCCAATGTTTGGCGGCTTTGTGGGTTTTTTCAGTGACTGGATTGCACTGCAAATGATGTTTAGACCTCTTTATCCTAAAAAAATATTTGGTTATACATGGCAAGGTTTATTCATTAAACGTCAAAATGAAGTTGCAGCCGACTATGCTGCGCTCATTTCTAAACAGCTTCTGACTTCACGCCATATGATGGAAGAATTATTTTCTGGCACACATTCTGCGCGTGTTATTGATCTGGTTAACCGTCATGTAAAACAAGAAATTGATATGCAAGCAGGCGTTATTCGTCCGTTGGTCGTATATGCAATTGGCGGAGAAAAATATCAAGATATGAAATCGCAAGTTGCGGAACGCATTCTGCAACGGCTTCCAGAAACAATGAAATACGTAGAATCTTATGCAGAAGATGCTATGAATATTCGCAGTACTTTAATTGAACGCATGCAAAAATTAACACCATCCGAATTTGAAGGCATGTTACGTCCTGCGTTCAAAGAAGATGAATGGGCACTCATTGCAGTGGGTGCAGTACTTGGTTTTGTTGTTGGGGAATTGCAAATCCAGTTTATGCTCTAATCTTACAAGCCTAGAAATAAAAAAAACCGGATGAATTGATCATCCGGTTTTTATTTTGTCTTAAATATTATTTCTCGATTGCATGGTCCAGACTAATACGCCCAGCGCCATGAAGCATCAGGAAGAATAAACCACCCGCCATTGCAAGGTTTTTCATAAAATGGATACCATTGTTATATTGCGCCGCTGCATCAGCACCACCTTGGTGGAATAAAAATGCGGTAAGAATACTAAAGATCCCAAGCCCAAAAGCCGCAAAACGTGCCTGAAAACCAAATAACAAGGCTAAACCACCACCGAATTCAACCAAAATAACTAAAGGAAGAATTCCGGCTGGAACCCCCATTGCTTCCATATATCCAGCAGTTGCTGCATAACCGGTAATTTTCCCCCAACCTGCAACAAGGAAGATATAGGCGATAAGAAGACGCGCAATGAGGCTAATGAAACTGTCTGCGCCTGATTGCGTTACGATATTTTTGACCACTATATTTGGATTAAACATATTGCCACCTTTATTTAAATACTTATTTATTGATGAGCTCATTCTAGGTTTGGGACATTGATAATTAAATACTCAAAATCCATATATATCGTTGCATAAACGAGATGATCAATTTGTATTTTTTTGATGTTTTATACTGACTTTCCATAGGCTCACTGATAGGATTTGAGCACGGTTTACCACTTGCTCTTATCATGGAACTTCTTGATTTTATTCTACACGTTGATCAACATCTCGCCGAATTTATTATAAATTACGGGACGTGGATTTATGGCATTTTATTTTTAATTATTTTTGTTGAAACCGGTTTAGTGGTTATGCCGTTCTTACCGGGAGATAGTTTGCTATTCGCAGCTGGTGCCTTAGCCGCATCTACAGGTGCGATGGATCCGTGGATATTGGGCACTCTACTCTTCATTGCTGCCGTTTTAGGTGATACGGTAAACTACCATATTGGACGTTTTATCGGTCCACGTGTGTTTGAAATGAACTCTCGATTTATTAATAAACAGCACTTATTTAAAACTCAAGAATTCTTTGCTCGCCATGGTGGCAAAACCATTATCTTTGCCCGTTTCATTCCATTTGCCCGTACCTTTGCACCTTTTGTTGCTGGGGCTAGTAGCATGAACTATAAGTTTTTCCTAACTTATAATATTATTGGCGCATTCTGTTGGGTCGCTTCTTTTGTAACTTTAGGCTACTTATTTGGAAATATGCCAATCGTTAAAGATAATTTTACCCATCTTATTTTTGGCATCATTATTATTAGCGTTTTACCAGGCATCATCGCATTTATACGTGAAAAACTAAAAAATCGAAAAACCAACGTTTGAGATTAATTTAGAAAAACCGGAATACCACTGGAAGCATACATAAAATAAGTAACATGGCCGATCCTTTATATAAATGATCGGCTTTTATTTTTTTGATTGGACCCGTTAACAATGCCCGTCCAAAAATCATCCAGAAACTTGCAGCCGGAATTAAGATCAATGAAAAAACACCAAACACGATGAGAAAGTTTTCAGGCGAATTCCATGCTTCAGCAGGAAAGATCCCCGCTGCAAACAACAAGGCTTTAGGATTTTTTAAGGTAGATAAGAATAATTGACGAGGGCGAATATTACGGTGACTTTGACTGAACTGTTGTAAGTGGGTGTTCTTCCATAAGTGAAAAGCAAGCCAGAATACATAGAACACACTCGTAATATGCAAAATGAGCAGCAGTGCTGGCCAGATTGGAGCAGCTAAATGTATAAATACAGCCCAAAAGCTAATCCCGTAGGCATAGCCTAACCATTCCATTGGAATAAGCCAGAATGCTTTAGATAAACCTTGAGAATGAGCAGCGGTTGCAAGTAAAGCATTTGTCGGCCCCGGAATGAGCAAAACAGCCAACATTGCCAATACAAAAAACCAACTCTCAATCATAAAATTTCCACAACATCCAAGATGGGGCCACCTTAAACGAAATAGGTAAAATATAGCAAGTTGATGAGGGCTTTTGATTATAGAAAATACAAGATTTATGAAGCTTGAAAATTTAAAATATATTGATTTATATTAATTTTATTATGAAACATTTTGCTAAACTTTATTCATCACAATATGCCTTAACTAGCATATTGTGATGCAAAATCGACTATTAATTCGTCTTTTTTCGAACAATAATCGGGCAATTTTTAAATTGAGCAGCCTGAACGATTGCTTCTTGTTGACCTAAAACACGTGAAAGCTCAGTGTTTTTCGTTGAAGAAGATTGTCCCATATTTACAGAGATGGATGGACCGAATCCCCAACCGCCTCGTCCCCAGCCGCCACCGAGTCCAAGTCCAACACCCATACCGGTACTTTTCGGGGTTTGTACTCCATTGTCGATATATTGTTGAATACGGTTATATTCACTTTGCAGCTGTTGGCAGCCCAAAGATTGATATTGTGTCGGAGACACGTAAGTCGGTTTTACCGTCGTAGCACAAGCGCCTAGTAATAAAGTGGCTGCCACCAAAGGCACAATATATAAGCCTTTCATCATTTTTCTCTTATCGTTTTGGCTCAATCTCACCAAACAATGTCTCATAAGCCTGAGTCAATTTATGTTCTGGTGCCAAATGAGCCAAAGGTAAATTTTTCTGATGCGATTCTTTCATTAAAACCGAAGGCGGTAACATGCTATTAAGTACAGGCAACCCTTCATCTTTCAACTGCTGAACCACTTCCCGAGGTAATTTTGCTTGAGCTTGAAATTGGTTGACAACAATTCCTTCAATTTCCAAGCGATCATTATGATCATCTTGCGTTTCGAGAACATTTTCAATCAATGTTTGTAACGCGCGCTTTGAAAAGACATCACAATCGAAGGGAATTAAGACTTTATCTGCTGCTATCAGTGCTGACAAAGTAAAAAAGTTAAATGCAGGTGGTGTATCTATATAGATACGATCATATCGTCCAATTAAGTTTTGAATTGAATCACGCAGTTTATAAATTTTATGTTTACTTTCAAGAGCATGTTCAAGAGCACCAAGTGTTGGGCTAGCAGGAAGCACGTCTAATTTTGCAAAAGGAGTTGAATGCACAAAGCTATCAATATCTTTATTTCGTGGGGCTTTTAAAATCGAACCTAATGCATTACCGATTAAACCTTTTTGTTGATTGTTTCCCAACACATCATCAAAGAAATTTTCGATATTTGGTTCTATAATTGATTTTTCAGCAGAATAGGTTGCGTCATCCCCTAAAAGGTATTGACTAGAATTAGCTTGAGGATCAAGATCAATGACCAATGTCCTGAAGCCATGTTTGGCACTAATTGCGGCCAAATTTACAGTAATACTTGATTTCCCTACACCGCCTTTTTGGTTAAACACCACACGAGTTAACATGTTTCCCTCTGTATATTTTTTTTACTGTACGCAGTTTAACCTAGAGCTTAAGCAAAAAGGCAAAGAATGTAGAACAATTAAGCAAAAACAGGCTTCACAATCACTAAAATAATAATAGCAATAAATGCGATAGTACTAATCATTAAACCAGCCCTACGTTGTGCCAATAAAAGAGTGTCATCTTTTTTAAAGACTTTTATAAGGGAAGATAACAAGACTAAAAATAGAATAATTTTAGCGTAAAACCACGGCTGTACCTGAAAGTCTTTCATGACCAATAAAATTGCGCCAGTAATAAAAACCACGGTAAATGATAGATGTTGTAAGGCAACTAATATTTTACGTCCCGCCGGATTTGGTTGTTCACCTTGCACGCCTACAAACAGAGTTGAAGCGCGTAATACAAAAACCATAAGTGCGGCAGCCACCGCGGTCATGTGAATAATTTTAGTTAGTAAATGTGCATCCATGAAATTAACCCTTAGCTTTTAGGTGCATGTGCACATTCTGGGCTAGCAGGTACCTGACCTTGCCACTCACTTGGTAAATAGGCATGAATTGCTAATGCATGAATTTGCCCGGGATTTATCAAATCTGAAGCTAAGGCATAAACTTTTTGATGACGTTGAACCAAACGTAATCCATTAAATTCATCACTCACTACAATCACTTTAAAATGTGATTCTTTACCTGGGAAATAACCACCGTGTCCGGCAGATTCATTGATGACTTCTAAATGACTGGGTGCAAGGGTTTGTAACCGTTCAATCAATTGTTGTTCAAGGCTCATAGCTTTTCCTTTTACGATTATTCGTATATTTGAACCTAGTATACCCTGTCTGTACACAAACAAAAGTTGCTCTTGTACGCTTTGGCTTCAAACAAAATGTCTATTTATTCGGCAACTTATCGATAAAAATACTTCTAAATACTCATTTCTGTTTTTATTTTATGCAATCAGCATAATTATTTGCATAAAGTTGTTGACCCATGTTTCGCTTAATGTATTATAAGCGGCACGCGGGAATAGCTCAGTTGGTAGAGCATAACCTTGCCAAGGTTGGGGTCGCGAGTTCGAGTCTCGTTTCCCGCTCCAAATTTAAAAAGCCCTAGTCGAAAGACTGGGGCTTTTTTCTTTTTATTGACTCATAATTTTTGCGGTCTATCTATTCACAGCGTACTTTATTTAGAATAGCTCAGCTCAAGGGCAAGTATTTCATTACTAGATTCACATTTTTAAATCGCCAGTTATAACGATTTAATCTCGTTATACTTATAAGGCGTTGGGGTTATTCGATGCATAGATATAAATGGTAATAATTGAAAACAATCCAGATTAAAGCATTCTATATTGCGGCTCTGCTGTAAGCATATCGAAAAGATAAAGTTAGAATCATACATATAGCTTTCAAAATAATACTCTTCTGTCTTTTGAGTAGCATGGGTTGAATCGAGAAATTGTATACGTTCAGACAACACATGAAAGTTGAGCATTTTTAAATGTCGGCTCATTCCTTCGCCAGTACATTTAATATAGGCTTCTTTTAAAGTCCATATTTGAAAAAACCGCTGATATACACTGAATGGATCAATCAGTTCATTTCCCTTAATCCATTCAATTTCACTCGGTGCTAACACACTATCAACACGCATCCAATCGAACACACGATCCACTTGTTCAATATCAACTCCTATTTCCCCCTCTTCAGTCACAGCAAGAATAATAACGTCCGCTGAGTGAGTAAGATTAAAATACACCGCCTTGCTACATTCTACAAAAGGCTTGCCGTTGGGATGTAATTGAATATTAACTTCATGGGGTGAGATGCCTAGCTTATCCGCCAAGACAGTCTTCACTAACACACGAGAGATCAAGAAAAGACGAGCCGCCTTAGAGTGATATTGATCATATCTCAGCTTCTCTGCCGAACTGAGAAAGCCGAGATAATGACTCACTACCAAATGATCTTGTGGTACCCGTGAAACTGGGCAGACATAGACCTGCACTTGGGCACTATTAGACATTAGGAAGCTGTGGTGCTGATGTACTTGGTCAGAACTGGTGCGAGATAGTCAGAAACCGCATCTACATGTGTAACGTGCGGATTATGGCCTGCACCAGCGATGATATGCACAGGAATATCAGGATTTATTGTCGTAACCATTGGGTCGTTCTCTCCCACAATAATCTCGATTTTAGATCGAAGCTCATCCAGCAAAGTCGCTTGAGTTGCTCGCTGTTCTGGCAAATTAATGCGGTGCATATATTCACTAATATGCTTGGCTACCGACAGTCGACGTAATGAATCCATCGCATAACCAACAGACGGATTTTGTTGTCCATCTGGATGTAGGTCTTTAGCAATCATATCTTTTGGCACAAAACGGAAAATCAGATTAGATATAGTTTTTATCTGAAACATTTTAGCGGCCTGCGCCTGAACAAAATAAGGCGATATGAGGATAAGACGCGCAACTTTATCTGGATATTTCTTTGCAAGATTCAATGCAAAGAGACAGCCTAGTGAGTGTGAAATAACAACACTATTTGGCGCTAAAAGCTTTGCAGCAGCATCAATAAACTGACGGTTGTTATCTTCCACCACCTCATAACTGCCTGAACGTCCAAGTCCCGGCAAGTCCATCATAGCCACCTGATCATATGTGATTTTATTGATTATTGGAGACCAGCATGCACTATCGAATGGAATCCCATGTAAAAATAATGCAGATGATTTTTCTGATTTAACTGGCTGTTTAGTATAAATTTCAGTCCAATATCGATTCTGATAGCCAAAACCACTAGGTGTAGGTACTTGCATGCGACCAAAACGTGTAAGAACCAAGCGATCAATCCAGCGAGAGAAATAAGGACTGATATTGATCAGATCCGCGATACCCATCTTCGCCGCCATCACCTCTGCCCCAGCAACATGATAGTGCTCGGTAGAAATGAAAGAGAGTTGCTCTTTAGAACCGTCAAGTAATACCTCAGGTAATTTCTCGAGCAGACCTTTGGGTACCTGTAAATGTGGTGAGCTGACTCCCAAGTGCTCGGCAGCTAGATGAACTAGGCTATGAAATTTCGGTGTCGCAGGATCAAGCAGCATATACTCCTGAGCAATGGTCTCAGGATAAGACATCGTTTGGATCAGAAAGCTCACGATATACTGCATATTGCACAGCGGCAGGAATGTGTCACGACCACCTGGCAATGCCAGCAGACGTCCCTGATATAGCTTATCAATCATGTCGGCGACACCTATATACTGCATATCACCATAAGTATAAAAACCATCAATGACTGTCGCTGGATTTATTGCAGTCCATGGCACATTTAAACGCTTACAGGCCTCAATGAAAGCTTGATAACCCAAAATTTTCGAAGCCTCATAGCCACCATGTTTGCAATACAACTCATCAGCCGACTCTTGCGGTGGAGCAGCCACACGGTATCCGCCAATCCAGATAAATCGCTCAAGCTGCTTCAATGTTGCAGCCCATTCAATTAAGGCAAGTCCTGATTTAATGTTCGTACGTTCTGCTTCAGCTTTACTAATGCCCCAATTAAATGATGCAGCAAGATGATAGACAACATGAATCTTTGCCTGAGCATCCGCTAGCAGAGAGTCCAGCTTAAAATCACGGCTTAAATCATATTCAACAAACGAAATAGAGGGATCAACTAACCCTTGCGTTGCAATGAAACCTAACAGCTTATCTTTCTTGGTTGCGGCATTACGCAGCGCAGCAATCACCTGATGACCTTCGCGCAGAAGTTCAACGATCAGTCTGCTGCCAATAAAACCTGCTGCACCTGTTACTAATATGGTCTTCCGTGAAAAATTATCTTTTTTTGCGTTATTTAAATTATCCATAAATCACCTTATTAGGGACTGGGGACTCCAGCATTGTTTTGGAGCGAATTATCTTAAAAATTATATCGAATCTGGGCATACACCAGACTGTTATCTCTAAATTGTCCTAACACTGTATCATTTTTACCCCAGAAGCGATCTCCACCTGCATTCAACTGCCAGTGATCATTGAGGCTGTAATTAATACGTACTCTCAACAATTCATTAGGTTCTGGTGCAAAATAGAATCCCGTTACTTCCAGCTTTAGATTATCGTTCAGCAAGTTAAGTGCATAGCGCAGCATAGCTCCATACTGATCCTGCTCATATTGGTCACTGATTGTTTGCTGATAACGGTAAACTTCTCTCAATAATGGATTTGTTAGGCTGTCGGCAGATCTAAAATCCTCCGTATGTTTGTACACGCCTACTAAACTCAGCGTGGAGTTCTTTAATGACAATTCCGGTCCCATGACCACAGTTAAATTATTTTTCTTATGTGAAAGATCTTCGCTACCATCCGAGTCTGTCTTTGTATACGCAGCTTCACCTCGCCACACGAGATCGTTATGGTTATAACTAAAATCAAATCCATAGACAGACATAGGATTATTTTTCAGCTGCAATGTTGCCTCCCCTGTTGGAGATGCAGAAAGAACTGACAGATCGGGCATATGATCCAAACCTGAGAAATACGATGCCCCAACATCCAGACCATCTACGGAATAATCCCAGCGCATTGCAAACGCAGGACGGCTCTTACGGTCTATGTCATACTGAACACCAGCAATCTGACGCAATGGAATCACATCTGAACGACTACGCGGATACCACAATGCCGTCCATTTATTGGTTCCAGATTCAGGAATATACGTCAATTTGAGAGCATCATTTCCAAGACGTTGATCTGTCTCATCTGGCACTAGACGCGTATAGTCACGGGGCGATAGGTTATCTGTTGGGTTAATCCCGTCAGCTCTCCCCCAGACTACAATCTGGCGACCAACGTCCAGATAAAACGTCTGATCCCAGTTATAAGATGCGTACAACTCACGTAAGTTGCGATTCACCTTACTCACCTGATCTGGATTTACAGTGTGGTCCGTTTCGTCTCCAATATTTATGTCGTAATGGATCTTAAACTCAGGGTTAAACTTGAGGGTACCATTGGACCAGAAACTTGCTTGCCCAATGTTTTTTAACGAGCTTAGATCACGATCCGATGACCACACATCGAGCCTGGCTGAGTTCTGGCTCACAAAACTAATTTCGCTGTCATCTGCATAAGCATGCTGCAGTAGCATAAAGCTACTGCAGCATGCAAATACCCAATAGGTACCTTGTGTCATTTTTCAAGACTCTGCGGTGAGAAAATCTTATCAGATAAGGTTTTTTCTGCGGCAAAATCACTGACGATAACTTGTGTCATATGCTGAGTTTGCAGATTCTTTGCCATAGATTTCATGGCCTGCCATCTCGGTTTCACTTTGCCATAAGGGCGGATATCCGTGAACTCAATATGCTTTAACGGCTTACCTGCAGTATCCCAAATGTCGATGGTTGCTGTAACAAAGTTGTCTTTGAGTATGCACATGCGACGTTTGCTATAACCAAAGTCACTCTTCACCGTATTATTGATTGGCGTTGCTTCAATCATGTAGCAATCTTTGCCATTAAATTTGCCATCTGCAAGTTTAGTGTACTTCCAGTCACTTAACTTATAGCCAAGTACATCACCATAACTAAAGTCCGTACCGATAAAGGCATCACCCTTGTTCGCCGATGCAAGACGGCGTACTTTTTTCAATGCAGGCAAATAGACAAACATGCTATCACTGCCTTTTGAGTTCTCAATCAACAGTGTCGTGGTTCCTTGTACATCTGCAGGCGAGATGAATTCGGTCAAACGCATATTATTTTGAGTATTCCCAGCCAGTTTGGTCATGTTCTTAGTTAGACGCACACGTTGATCGCCATTTTTAGAGGTCAACACAAACTTGGCACTGGCAGTTGAGCTCAGAAATTTAGAAGCATCGTCACTACGATTAACAATGTCTTGAACTTCATCTGCATAAGATGTTTTAGGCATCGACATTGTGAGCGCCGTACCCAACAAAAGGCTTGTCACGACAGTTTGTGCAACGGTAATGTTCTTCTTATTTGAGGGAAAGATAAAACGAGGTTTCAAGATTAGAATCATTGTAGGTACCATAATTAAGGTTGCAAATACACTGAAAAGCATCGCAATCACAATAAACATCGCTAGCCATTGATGGACGTGGAAGCCTTGCGACAAGGACAGCACACCGTAACCACCAGCAACCGCAGTCGCGACAAAAAGAGAAGCCTTACCAGCAGTACTTAAAGTTTTAAGAATAGCGTCTTTGATATCGCCCCCTTCTTCGCGCAAGATTTCACGCAAGCGATAGAGGAAGTAAATGGCATAATCTGCACCAATACCGACAGCCATGGCCGAGATGAGGGAGTTCGGAATATTGAGCGGAATGTCGAGCCAGCCCATCACACCAAAGATTGCAAGAATCGAGAATAGAAGTGGTGTCAGGACAATTAGTCCCGCTGAAAGTGAGCGGAAAACCAGCGCTGAGATAAAGAATACAGCAAATGAAATCTGTAGAATATTCATGAGCTTGCCGTGAACCATTGTTTCAGTCAAAGCAATGGTCTGAGTCACATCACCACCAAAACTTACGACAGCTTTATCGCCCAACTGACCCGCCATATACGTTTTTAGCGACTCAAGGATTTCTTTGATGCGGTGATTACTACCCGTTTTCAGCAGAATCGTGATCTTGGCATAGCGCTGAGTCGTATCAATGTAAGATTCAAAATCAGTCGGCTCACCAGACATTGAGTACAACAGCAGATACTGAGCAACAACATCTTTGGTTGCTGGAACCTGAAATGCCTGTGGCTGATCGGCATTCATTGCCTGATTCATTCTCTTGATATAGTCCACGATAGAGATTGTTTTACCGACCTCTGGAATCGAATTCGCGAACTTTTCTGTATTATCAATCGCTTTTAGGATTTCTGGGTTTTCAATACCATCACGAACTTTTGTATCGACCATGATGTAAAGGCTGTTTGTACCGCCAAGAGACTGATTTAAAAATCTGTCATCCTGCTGCATCGGTAGGTCATGTGAGAAGAAGTTGCGGCTATCGTTATCCACTACAATACGGCTAGTGCCAATAGCAAGAAAGACGCCCAGTACTGCAATCACCGTCATTAGCATCATTCGCGGACGAACTGACAAAATGACATCGCCAATGCGTTTTGGAATCCAGTCCCAGATTGGTAAACCTTTGCGTGCAACCTTGGTAACCGAAGGCGGTGGTAGCATCGAGCGAAGTACAGGAATAAAAGTCATCTCAATGATCAGTGTACTGATGATCCCGATTCCTGTAAAAATACCGAATGAACGGATGGTCGGAATATTAAAGGTCAACAGCGAGAAGAATCCAGCCGCTGCAATTCCGCCAGCCAATATCATAACTGGACCAACACGAACCATAGACTGCACCACGGCTTCGCTATTCGCAGCTTTAGGTTCCATACCTTGGGCAGTCAGTCGATCAAAGTCTTCATAGTATCGCTTGAGCAACTGTACGGCGTGCCCTGCCGCAATGGCCAGAATCAGAATTGGTGTAGGAGAGTTAAAAATATCCATTGGCTGTTTGAACAGACCCATCATACCCATACCCCACGCCACAGCCAGTAAAGCTGTAACTAGTGGAAGGATCAAACCCTGCTTACTGCGGAATGCTTCGAAGTGCAATAACCCAATGACCAGTATGGCAATTGGGAACAAGATATTGATCCGTTTAGAGTAATCTTCGGCTTTATCCAAATAAACAGGATTGCCACCGACACTGATGGTCATATCCTTAGACTGTTCGTCTGCTACGATTTTATTGATCGGAGCCATCATTTTTTGGAAGCCCTCTGGACTTTCCTCAAGCTCAAGCAAAATAGCAGCAGTTTTCTGATCTTTAGATACGACCGAATTCATGTAGATTGGGTTCAGTGCCAGCAATTTTTTCAGCTGATCAACATCACTCTCGGTTACAGAACTGTTCGGTAGTAGTTTCTTGGCATCAAATCCATCCGAATTGGCGGTGATCCCTTTGGCCTGCCGTGCAGCTAGGCTCATCAGGGTAGATCGAACCACACCCGGAGCATTATCAACTTCTTCGGTAATGCGTTTGACTTTTTCTAACACTTGCGGCTGATAAATATCACCCTGCTTCGGCGTAATACCAATCACAACCATGTACTTGGAGCCGAATTTCTTTTCAATCAGCTTAGTCGAGGTGATATAAGGATGTCCTTTGGGAGCAAGCGCATCTGGATCAATAATAATTTTGACGCCAGATGCAAGATATGCCAAGACAATCGTCAAGAGCATGACCACCGTCAACACAATACGGCGATGTTTGAGAATCCAACGCGAGTATTGTTCCATCACCTGATGAGTCTTGCGAAGTGGTTTATTGGTCTCGTGCGTCTGCTTACCAACCGACTCATAGGCTTCACCCTTCTGAGCCAGTGCTTCAAGATTAGCAACGTCTTTCTTGAACTGAGCAAGAACCATCTTTTTCAGCAATGCCGCAGGTAATACGCCAAAAAAACTACCTGGCTCTGCCTCAAACACCCACTCTATCCATGTACCTTCAGGATGTGGTTTGAAGCGATAAGTACCTGTGTAGTGGAAAGGCCCTTCCACGACTTTGAACGCATACAATTCGTTCGGTACTAGATGTGTGATTTCACCTTTAAAGGACATCTCACGACCAATAAAGCTAAAACCGATTTCATACTTGCTGCCCACACGCGGAGTATTGTCTAGCAGTTCAGAATGCTTACATGACAATTGCCAGCCTGCATCATTGGCTGGGTTTGCAAGATAGTTGAAAACCTTGTCAATCTCGGCCGGTATGAGGAAAGCATGTTCTATGGTCACCATAGTGGTTCTACCTTCTTGTATTTCTTATGCGGGAATTGGATACATCTGATCAATTGTCTGGGCAACAGCCACGACATTCTCAGCGTACATAATCGATGAATGATCACCAGGCAAATCAACCTGTGTAAATGTGTCTTTGACCAGTTGGTCCCAGCCTAGACTTTCCCCAAAATCTTCCAGCTCATCTTTGGCCTTAACCAAGAGGATCGGAAAATCTTCAGGCTCTGGGAAATAGGTCTGAAGTGCGATGCCATTGGCTAGATAGGTATCAAAGTAAAGTCGGAAATCTGATGGGTCAGCATCTAAAGGCAGAACATTGATGGCCTTGGCTTCTTTAAGTACATGATCAAACATGTGATCTGGACTCAATTCACGCAAATATTGCGCTGGTATCGTCAGCTTTTTGCCATAAGGTGCAGCCAGATCGCGGGCAAACCAAGATAAAAGCATGGCATCATCAGCATCATCAGGCATATTCTCAGCGATTGGAGCACGGGTATCGATCATGACAATACCTGTGACCTGCTGCCCCATTAGACGCAACTGATGACTGATCTCATATGCAATCGCACCGCCAAAGCACCAGCCACCGAGAAAATAAGGTCCCTCAGGCTGCGTCTTTTGCATTTCAGCAATATAGAGTGTCGCCATATCTTCGATCGCCACTTCAGCAGCATCTGCTTCTATCAGGCCTGGAGACTGAATAGCACGCAAGGTACGACTTGGATTGAGATGGCGCGAGAGCTCCATATAACAGAAGGTACTGCCACCAATCGGATGGAACAGCCACAGCGGCTGTTCGTAGGTTCCGCGGCGCAGCTCGATTACGATAGAGGGTTTGACTTCTTTATTGTCACGAATGATCTCAGCCAGACGCTCCACGGTGGAGTACTGTGCCAGCAAGGCAACTGGTAGGTCGGTACTGAATACCTTTTTGAGATGATTGATAAGCTTTACAGCCAGCAACGAATGCCCGCCCAACTCGAAGAAATCATCATATATTCCAACCCGTTTGACCGACAGGATCTGCTCAAAGGTTGTACAGAGCTCGATTTCGATCGGATCGCGCGGTGCAACATAGTCATTGCTCTGCTCAAACACAGGCTCAGGAAACGCTTTACGATCTAGCTTATTGTTAGCCGTCATTGGAAACTGATCCAATGTAATAAACGTATTTGGCACCATGTAAGCTGGAAGATGGATTTGCATCGTCTTTTTCAGATTAGCAATGTCAATCTCATGTCCGATTAAATAGGCTACCAGTTTCTGATCGTTGCCAGCTGTGGTCTTCACCAACACAACTGCATCCGTAATACCGTCGATCTGCTTGAGAACATTCTCAATTTCGCCTAGTTCAATACGGAATCCACGAATCTTGACTTGGAAATCTAGACGCCCATGATGAGTCAAATGTCCATCCGTATGTAGACAGACTTTATCTCCGGTACGATAGAGTCGACCAGCATTTGGCAGCGATGGCAAAGTTCTAAATTGCGCATCTGTCAGCTCAGGTCGATGCCAGTAATCAACTGCTAGACCATCACCCCCAATCCAAAGCTCTCCCATGACACCCGGCGGGACTAAACGCTGCTGTTCATCAAGAACATAGAGCTGTGTGTTCGCCAGTGGTTCGCCTAAAGCAATATATTTTGCATCAGTGATACGAGCCGCACTCGACCAAACAGTGGTCTCAGTCGGGCCATAGACATTCCAGAGACAGCCGACTTTGCCTAGCAGTTTTTCTGCCAGTATAGAATCTAGCGCTTCGCCTCCACAGAGTGCGGTCAACTCTAAATTGCCGCTCCACTCGCTGTCTAAGAGCATTTTCCAAGAGGCCGGTGTTGCCTGCAAAACATTGATAGACTTAGTATTTAGATAATCTACCAATTGATTACCGTCTTGTGATACCTCTCGTGGGCAAACATGCACCACACCGCCGTACATCAGCGGAATCAACAGCTCGAGAATCGAGATATCAAACGCATAAGTGGTGATCGCTAACAGCTGAGTCTCAGTCGTTACTTGCAATCTATCATTCATGGATAGCAAGAAATTGATGATTGAAGGATGCCCAATACGTACACCTTTTGGCTTCCCTGTCGAACCTGAGGTGTACATCACATAGGCGGTCTCACCAAAGGCAAGCGTCTCGCGTACTTGCTCAAGGGGCACAACACCAGCTTGATTGATATCTAAGCGCGGTACAGAAACTGTGAGAGCATCCATCAACTCGGTTTGAGTCAAGATTACTTTAGGTTCAGCATCTTCGATAATGTTATGAAGACGTTCACTTGGGAAATTAGGATCTAGTGGTACATAGGCTGCCCCTGCCGCCCAGATCCCGAGGATTGCTGCTGGCAATAACGCTGTGCGATCTAACATCAGACCTATACGATCGCCACGAGTAACGCCATGTACACGCAAATATTCAGCGATACCAGCGATGTGCTGACCTAACTCACGATAACTAACCGCATGATCATTCGAGGTCAGAGCATGATTATCACCACGTTCATCGATCTGCTTTAGAATCATTCCCAATAGATCATGTTGAGGATAATCAGTAGCCTGTCCACGTAGGGCATCGAACTGAATACCATCCTTATAATCAGGTGCGATATCTAACTCAACGATCTTACGTTCAGGATGAGCCACCATCTCTGATAGTACAGCTTGCAGCAGTTGCACCATATTATCGGCAGATTGTGCAGAAAACAGCTCGGAGTTGTATTTCAGTACGCCAACGAGTTCGCCTTGGTATTCACCACCCATTTCTAGCGTAAGATCTAATTGGCCTTCTTGCTGGCGAACTGGAAAACTTCCTAACGTCAGCTCTTGACCAACCAAAGTCGCTGGAGTCTGGATTGGCAAGAGTAGTTCTTTAAACTCATCCATGCCGCCTAGACGTTCCCAGAACATTCCCACCTGCGCCAATGGATTAATACTGCCATCACGCTTTGGTGAAACAGCCTCAACCACTCTAGAAAAGGCAACTTTTTGATGCTTGAGGCTCTGTCTTAATTGTTCCTGCACCTGCTGTGTGAACTGTCGTAAAGTCTGATCAGCATCGATGTCCATGTGAATAGCAATCGTATTGACAAACTGCCCCAGTGCATTGCGCAAAGAGCGTTCAAGTCGACCAGCTACTGGTGTGGCAATGACTAGATTATTTTCATGAGATAGTTTGTGTAGCAGAATATAGAAACCCGATAGTACGAGTCCGAACAGCGTGATCTCATAATCTTTCGCCAAGTTCACAAGACCAGATGACACTGATTCGGGTACACGGAAGACCAGTGAGCTGCCTTTATGTTGCTGCACAGCTGGACGTGGATAATCAAGCGGAATGCTATGCACGTGTGGTGCATGCTGTAACGCATTTTTCCAGAAAATTAGACTCTCATCAGCATCATCTGTCGCTGTGCTCTGCTGATTATCTGCATACTGTGCGAACTCGATTCCGTTCACCACATCCGACCCTGTAACAAGTCCAAAACGTTGGCAGACATCACGCAACAAGAGACCGATCGACCAGAAATCCATTAGGGCATGATGAATCACAACCGCAATCACATAGTGATTTTGACCGCGCTCATAGCAATGAATACGCCATAGCGGTGGCTGAGTCAGATCAAAAGGTTGCTTCGTATCCTGCTCAACTAATTGTGTCAAATCAGACGCATCGACATGGCGAGCATCAGACACGATAATATTAGGATAGATACGATCCCAGATAAGTTGCTCAATACCCTGATCATTGGCAGGCATGCTTACACGCAGCAGCGGATAATCATGCATTACCGCCTCTAGAATCTCCATCGGCTTGTTGCCTAATGGTTGGTTAACCTTCACATCAAAGGCCACCACCATATTGTAGGCACTGCAAGTCGACTCAAGCCGCTGGATATACCAGATGCCGAGCTGTTCTGCAGAAATCGCATGGCGCGATAGAATTACAGGTTCCAGTCGTACAAGGTTGTTCACGAAGCAACTCCCTGCTGCAACTGAGAAACGATATATTCAGCCAACGCATTAATTGTTGGGTAATCCCATAGTAGTGTCGGCTCAAGTTCCAGTTGTGTCAGATCCTCTAGATCCCCAGACACCGACAAAGCGACGATAGAATCAAGGCCGTAACTGGTAAATTTTTTCTGTGGATCAAGAGTCTGGGGCTCTACACGCATTTCTTTGGCTACTAGCGTGCGAATGATTTCGCTCCAGTAAGCTTTATCTTTATTCATGGGGTAATATCCTCTTTAACCGGTTTGGCATCACGCGGTGCCAGTGCAAAATCGATGACAGATAACATATGGTTGTTTGAAATTCGGTCTAGCAGATCTGCCAATGTGCTTTCACGCAGTGATGTCATTGGAGGGGATGTCTGCCCTTCAGCGGCATTTAGGAAAATGATCAGCCATGCACCATCCTGCAAAGCAGGTCTTAGGCCACGACGGTTAAAGACCCAGAAACCCAGCACAGCAATGCGAGCAAACAGCTCGGCATAGTCGCGGGCTAAGCTGAAACGTAATGTTTCGAACTCTTTAGCCGCTTCTGAACTTGAGAAATAATCTTGAATTTTTTGATCTAGCGTGCGCTGCTCGATAAGAAGCTGATCAGCACGCTCACGTAGCGTGGACAGCGTCTCAGCAGCCAGCTCCACTGTAACGTCAGCATCGTTGAGCATCTCAATGATCGTTCCCAGTGACTCCATCACCAAGTCACCATCTCGGTTGAAAATCTCAAGCTCGCGGAAATCAATAGCATCGTTTTCCACCTGCAAGTCATACAACTGGCGATAACGTGCTTTAGCTTCGGCTTGGTCGAGATGGTCGCCTTTTTTGCTACGCCCTTTATTGGCAGATTTGAGCTGAAAACTTAGGCTGTCTAGACAGACGGTACTACTGCCGTCAAATACACTAACAATCAGATGATCTCTGAAGGCTTTCTGGTACATTCCATCAGCATATGCATTTCTTAAGAAAAACCGTGACCCAAGCACTGAAGAGGTGATTTTGGCGAGTGACTCTACATACTCAGGCACCAGTACTTTGATGATTGGTGACCATGTGCTGAACTGATTGATACAGACGTGTAGCCCACGCGCGCCAACGAGTGATAACACCTCAGCTGCTAACAGATAGGCATAGGCTGTAGCAAGTTGCTCACGTACTAGCGGAATGCTTATTACTTTTTTGTTATACAACTCGCGTTCGATAGCAAACTCGGTCGCGATGCGCAGCATCGTATCGCCCGCACCCAGAGAGAAGCTGCTGCAATATGCACGCGTCACCTGTAGCGTCTTGAGTCCAAGTTCCAATCCCTGACCTTCTTCACCGATCAGGGCATCTTTGTGAATTTCAGCATTGTTAAAGCCGATACCGCTAATATCTAGCCCACGCATACCAACCGTTGGCAGGCGATTCAGGCTATAAGTTCCTTTAGATGCCATGTGACGCTTATCAAGCCAGAATGCGCTCAGACTACGCGGTCCACGGTCATCCGATGTTTTAGCAATCAGACTTAAAGAGTCACCTAGAGTCGCTCGATTGATCGACCACTTTTCACCATTTAAGATGTACTTGCTCTCGGCAGCTTGTGCAGTTACTTCACTGGATAGCAGGTCAGCTCCATGCGCTTTCTCGCTATAAGCCAACGCTGGTGCAGCACCCTGCAAAATCCGGGTAGCGATGTTTTCGCATTGACTAGAGTTACCGCCGATCCATACGATCACGGACCAAGCATTCGTGCTATAGGTCGAATTAATTGTTAGATCACGTCGTGCCAGCACGCGATGCAGATATAACAACTCTTCACCAATTTCCATGCGACCTCCGAGCTCTGAAGGGACATAAAAACGGTTCATGCCCACAGCATTCAGAAAATCAACAGCACGCTGAGGATATTGCTCCTTCTCATCACGCTCGATGGCCGCGGACCAAGAAAAATCATTATTGGTATCATGTACGGAGCCTAAAATTTGCTCCAGACGAGCAGCAGATTGAAACTGCCGCAAATTGGACGTAAGTGACATGAGTTTTTGCTCAAATGATTAAAGGGTAAGGATTAAAACAAAGCACTTTTTAGTCGATTAAAAATGAGCGCGCGCACTTCTCGTTCCTTGATCATTGAATTGAGTAGATTGGAGCTATAACGAATCAGTTGCCCCCGCTGCTCACGATCACGGATGACTTCTAAGCCATTCTTGACATAGTTTCGGGCCATCACCGTTCTACGGTTTGGATGGGTTAAACAGATCAGTTGACCGCGCTCGATTTGCTCTTTAATTTTTCTTCTTCTAATTTTTCCGCTGGTGGTCTTGTTTATCCGACCTTGATGCAGCAAATAAACACCTTCTACAGGTAAGCCGATATCAGCTGCCACTTGCTCTTTAACCTGAGTTCTGATGGTTTCAAAATTAAGTGTCTTGTCTATCGACTTCTTCTTGATCTCAAGTACAACCGTGATGCCGTCAGAATTACCGAAATTCACTGCTGCGACACAACCCTTACGCACAGCAGGATGCGCCACTTCGACGGAGCACTCGATATCTTGCGGGTAATAGTTTTTGCCACGGATGATGATCACATCCTTAAGGCGACCGGTCACATACAAGTCTCCATTTTTGACAAAGCCCATATCACCAGTTCTTAAGTAATGTACTTGACTAGGCTTATCCGCTTTATCGAGGATGGTTGCAGCAAAGGTTTCCTGATTGACCTCAGGCTTCTGCCAGTAACCCGCAGTGACACTCTCGCCTGCTAGCCAGATTTCACCAACTTCATCAACCCCTACCTCTTTGCGGGTATGCGGATTGACAATACGACAATCAATATGTGTAGAGATCTTTCCACAGCTCACCACTTGCACGGCTGTCTGGTCTTGGCTGGTCTGCACCAAATTGGCATTCAACTTTTCACGATCGATTGAAATCGCATTGAGAGGACCAGTCACACCACTGACTAAGAGCGTAACTTCGGCCAAGCCATAGCACGGCAAGAAAGTATCCAGTCTCAATTTCGACTGAGTATTGAATTTTTCCATGAAGCGCTGCATGACATTAGCCTTAATCGGCTCGGCACCATTAAACAGCACACGCACACGGCTCAAATCAAGCGATGCAGCCTCATCATCCGAGATGCGATGTAGACACAATTCATAGGCAAAGTTTGGTCCGCCACTAATCGTGATGCCTTTTTCACTAATGAATTGCAGCCACTTAAGAGGTTTACGGATAAAATCCAGCGGTGACATCACATAGCAAGTCAGACCTACATACACGGTCTGTAAAACCGAGCCGATCAATCCCATGTCGTGATAGACAGGTAACCATGTAAGACCGATATCATCGGCTTGTGTGCCAAAAGCTTCAGCAATCATGACTTCATTTGCCATGATATTTTTATGGGTGACGATTACACCTTTAGGCCAACCTGTTGACCCTGAAGTGTATTGAAGGAAACAGATATCTTCTTCAGCAATGTGTGGAAAATCCTTTTCCACCAAGTCACGCTGCAATTCGGCATCAACGGCGTGCAATATCAAATTTTCATTTTGAGCTTTTAATGTGATCAGCCCTGATAGTTCAAGAATCTTTTTAGTTGTGAGTACTATCTTTGGCTCACAGTCATCCATAATATTCAAAATATTAGAAAAACCGTTGCGGTTAAAAGGCAAGCTGACAGGTACTGCGATAATTTTAGCTTTCAGACAAGCAAAGAACGATACGATAAAGTCCAGTCCTGGCTCGAACAGCAACACGGCACGTTCGCCACTGTCTACAAGATTCATCAATACTTGAGCTTGATGTTGAACCCGCATGTTCAGATCTGCATACGTCAGAGATTGAATACCACCAGATTGGCGTCCCAAATATTCAAAAGCAATCTTGCTTCCATTTAAATTTGCGTGGGACTCCAAAGTTGCAATGATATTATCCGTACACATTACAGCCATAACTTACTCCGATTAATTATAATTCACCCTTAAAACTCGCTGGTTCAGAAATTACCTTTCTAGCGGGGGCTTTTAATAAAAATGAATATATTTTTTTTGTTTAAAATATAAATTCACATTATATTTTATGTGCTAGTGTTTTTTATTACACCTGTAAAGGTTTACAGGTTGGTTAGTTTTTATTGAAAATTAAGGCACTAGATATCTTTCATAAATTATTTTTATTCGGTTTAATATTATGAATATTAGCTATTAAATTAAATTTCAAAATCAATTTCTCTATTTTTATAATATTTACTAAGATTTTTAGCATGCCAAATATAAGCTCTATTCATATTCTTATCTTATTAATAACTTGACTCTAGATTTTGTATTTAGAATCTAATTTACTGTGTGGTTTCTTTTTTAATGTCAAAAATAATTGTGGTAAAATTCCTTAATAGCCTTTGCTTACAAGGATAAAGCTCCAAAATAAACCTACTTTAAATTGCATCTGAATAACTTAAACTTATATATAAAATTTAGACTAATATATAAAACTACAAACCAAATTGTTTGACCTATAAGTGATTTATAAAATATAAATCCTATAGCAATATTATTAATTAAAAAATCATTTTATTACCAGCATTTAAATATTAGAAAAATAAAATTATTAAATTAAGCCAAATTTAAAAATTAAAAACTTATTATAAATTATTTTTAAAAAATTTAATTTTAATTAAAACCACCTTTAAATAATTAATTTTATTTAAAAAACACATTCAATAATAATTTATCTTATTATAATCAAATATTATATTTCTCTATTTTATATATGTAACTTTATAAAATCCCTAACATTACAGCTCTAATCGCTGCTGAAATTTTATTATTTACATTTAGCTTCTGCATTGAATTTCCAAGATGAAAATTTATGGTTCTTTCAGCCACCCCGAGAATCTGCGCAATCTCTGCTGACGTTTTACCTTCCGCCGTCCAACGCAGAACCTCTTTTTCCCGCTTCGTTAAATAAAGATTAAACTGAGCAAATTCTGCGTCATTCACAATTTTAGCAATGCTGGAATGCACTGTCTGGGACAGCCAATACATATTTGTATATTGAGCTTTCTGCTCTTTTTCTGATAATTGGTCAGTGGATCTTGCCAGTGTTAGCATCCCCCTTGTACCAATAAAGTCACGGCTTGACTGTGCCCAACCGACATTTAAACCATAAGAACGCGCCTCTTCCCAAAAATCTTTTTGAGATTGCGTGTTCGCAGATTGGCTCGACCAGACAAGAGGTTGAAGTGACAGCATACAATGCTGTACTGTTGGATCTACTACTACATATTGCTGCTTAACATAACGCTTTTGCCATGCTTCAGGATAATTATTCAACATAATCGTTTTTGGTTCAGCAATAGATAATGGTGCCTGCATACCATAAGCACAATAATCAAATCCGAGCTTTAAAGCTGTAGATTTGACGACCTCAAATAGCTGATATTCATTTTTTACCATCAGAGATGCTGATAGTAAATCCTCTTGCCAATTTTCCATTTACTCTCATTAGACCTTATTCATAAATCATTTTTTTAGTTGCATATGGTGAATTTATAATCCAATTAACAACATTTTTGAGCCTGAGAGGGTGGTAAATTCTTCGGATAAACTAGTTTCAGAAAGCTTTTTAAGGTTGTTATATTGCATATATGAATTATGCTTGAAATTCTCAAATATAAAGGACGCATTTTATTCCAAAAATGAGTATTTTTTACTTTCAAAAAAAGTCTATTATTTATCCTTATTTGTGTATTTCTATTAATTTAACTAAATAATAACCTTTACCAACAATACACTCCGTATAAGTTTTCTATTTATTATTAGGTGCAGCGTAGAATAATTATAATGATCTCGAAAATATTTTTTTAATAATAAGGATAGATATTATCTACAATGCACATGATAAATGTACCCTATTGATAATATTGAAACAAGCAACTCTCATATCGAAGCTATAGATGGCTCAATTTCTGCATAAGTAAAACTCGCTGCCCGAAGTACTTTCTAAAGAACAACTTAACGTTGTGTACCACCAAATTATGGCTAACCTGTAAAAACTAACAGTATTTTGTTGGCAATAATTTATGTTATTTATCTATAGAATTGTAATTCAAGTCACTTGAACAGGTAGCATGGTCACAATCCCCCCTGATTTCTCAATCTCAACAGATGGTTTTATTCGGATGAATGAAAACCAGCTTATGAATTACCCCCTCCAGCACCTCATATC
Organism: Acinetobacter sp. WU_MDCI_Abxb74; assembly: GCF_025513915.1. Lineage (NCBI taxonomy): Bacteria > Pseudomonadati > Pseudomonadota > Gammaproteobacteria > Moraxellales > Moraxellaceae > Acinetobacter > Acinetobacter sp. WU_MDCI_Abxb74. Next base: position 115,859 of record NZ_JAHPRP010000008.1, on the reverse strand, counting down.
TACTGTTGAATCAACACAAATTGAAGATTCTCAAATTCTATATTGTGGGTTTACTGAATGGGCAACATCACGGAGCCCAGCTTTAAGTACCGGATGGGACTGGGAATTTATTGAGAACAATGGAATTGCTAGCTTAAAGCGAATTGGACTACCTCGAAGCAATATCATGATTGTTGATTTATCTGGTACAGATATTGGATTTAATGTTACTGAAACATTAATCGAAAAAAAAATAGATTCTTTGTTTTGGGAACAGTTCATTTATGCTCAAATCAATACAACGCATACAAAGACTAAATTAAGTCCAAATTTCTCGTAGAAACCTGTAAATTCTTACAGTTACCACCTTTTCAGCTGTCGAGTAAAGTCGCCTGAAAAATAAGTGGAAGCACTTGTAATGAATGTTATTGTTGGATTCCAAAACAATTTTTCAGAAGGCCTATATACCAAATTTAAAAGTTACCGCTACAGGGTATTTGTTGAACATTTGGGTTGGGAATTAAACTGTCCAAATAATGAAGAACTAGACCAATTTGATAAGGTCGATACAGCTTATGTCGTTGCTCAAGATAGAGAATCTAATATTATTGGCTGTGCCAGACTTCTTCCCACCACTCAACCCTATTTACTCGGTGAAGTATTTCCTCAATTAATGAATGGAATGCCTATTCCTTGCTCGCCAGAAATTTGGGAGTTATCAAGATTTTCAGCCGTAGATTTCTCGAATCCGCCGACCTCTGCTAATCAAGCAGTGTCATCGCCAGTCTCTATTGCAATTCTGCAAGAAGCAATTAGCTTTGCGAGAGAACAAGGCGCAAAACAACTTATTACGACCTCACCTCTTGGTGTAGAGCGGTTATTACGTGCTGCTGGTTTTCGTGCTCATCGCGCAGGTCCGCCAATGGTTATCGACGGATATGCTATGTTTGCATGCTTAATTGAAGTGTAGTTGGTTAAATCAAAGTCTAAAAATCTTAGTGACATTACAAAGATTAGGGTCATGAGTTCAAGTCTCGTTTCCCTCGCTAAAATTTAAAAGCCCAAATCAAACGATTAGGGCTTTTCTTTATTTGAAGATTCAAACTTAATATTAAGACTGCTCAGTAATTTTGGTTTTCAAATTTAATTCTGATTTCTTATGGTAAGCCTCATCAGTTTTAGTCTGCCAATCACGCGGCATAAATGAAGTTGATATAATCGCAACTACTGCCATAGATCCAATATAAATCATAATTAAGTAAGGATTACCCTGCCCGATACTTAAAAGCTTCGTCGCAATTAGTGGTGCTAAACCACCACCGAGCACTCCAGCTAGCTGTACCGAAATTGAGATTCCGCTATAACGGATTTCTGCCGGAAATTGACGTGCAAAAAGCTGAGCTTGTGGGGCATACATAATTGGAAAGACCACACCAATCGCTAAAACAATTGCCGTCCAGACCAATACCGGATCTTTTGTGTTGAGCATGGTAAAAAATGGATAGCAATAAAGTGCCAATACGCATAACCCAAACATAAACATATTGCGTTGACCGACTTTATCTGACAAATGTCCACAGAATGGTGTCATAAATAGAATGACTATTGCACCGCAAATGGTGGCAAACAAAATGTCTTGGCGTGGAATCTCAAGTTGGGCAGTGGTGTAAGCCAATGTAAAAGTTGAGGCAATATAGAACCATGCGTTCTCGGCAGCACGCGCCAAAATAATCGTGATGAGTTGCTTCGGATGATTTTTAAAAACTTGTAAGGCAGGAACTTTGACTTCTTCAGACTGCTGTTTTACTTTTTCAAAGTCTGGTGACTCAGGTACTTTCACTCGAATGTACCAACCTACTGCCAGTAAAATAATGCTGGCAAGAAATGGTAAACGCCAACCCCAGCTAAACAGTGCTTGCTCAGGTAATAATGACACCAATCCTAGCGCGATTGAGGCTAGCATTAAACCACCACCTGTACTGGCCTGAGGTAAACTTCCCCAAAAACCCTTACCGCCTTCGGGTGCATGCTCCACTGCCATAAGCACGGCACCGCCCCATTCACCGCCCATTGCCATACCTTGAATGAATCGCAAGACGACCAAACCTATGGCCGCCCAGTAGCCAATTGACTCGTAAGTTGGTAATAAACCAATGAGAACCGTCGGAATCCCCATTAACATGAGCGTTAGTAACAACATCGACTTACGGCCAATTTTGTCACCAAAATGACCAAAGACTAAACCACCTAGTGGTCGCCCAATAAACCCAACGGCATAAGTTGCAAATGCAGCAAGTACACCTGTAAGTGCATCCAGATTGGGGAAAAATAATTTATTAAAGATGAGAGCTGCTGCTGCGCCATAAATAAAGAAGTCATACCATTCAATGGTAGTGCCGACCATACTAGAGATGCCTGCTAGTCGATGTGACGACTTTTTAGAATGTGAACCGTTTCCTTGTATAGTTTGCATCGCAATTTCCTTTTTAGATTTTCTTGTTTTGTCTTTTTTATGCTTATGACCAACCCTGACCATAAGCATTTTCAGGTCTCGCTTTATCTCCTTAAGCTTTTTATATTGTTGTAATGCGGGCTTAGCTTAGCTTTTCTAAAATTTGCTCTAGCTCCGGATTACGTTCTTGCCACTGTGGTTGTTTGTCTTTATCGACAATGAGCGCACGAACGCCCTCAATAAAGTCACCATGCTCAAACCAGATATCCTGTAAATCACGCTCAAGTTGCATACATTGCGGCAAAGAGAGCCCACGGCCTAAATGTTGTAGTTTCAAACTCGTTTGTTTAGCGATAAATGAACGTTGCTGCAAAATGCTGAGCATCTTGCTTGCCCAAGTCTTTAAGCTTTCATCTTGTTCATTTTCAAGACTTTGTTCGATTTCATCTAAATGCTGAAAACCGAAATGTTTACGGATACCTTCTGTCAGTTGCTTTAACTCACTTTCGGCAGGACGAGTAATAAATCGGGTAATGATTTGCTCAATTCCTTCTTTACTTAAACTTGGCGTATCAACAAGTGCTTCTTGCAATGCTTGTAACTGCTCGCTTGGCACATGATAGTCAATTAAATCAAGATAGAGTGCATCGCTACTGCTGATCTGCTCACCCGTAATTGCCATATAAACGCCGATATCATCAAGGCGAGACAAGAAATGCGTTGCGCCAACGTCTGGGAAAAAACCAATGGCAGTTTCAGGCATGGCAAATCTAGACTTTTCACTGCTCACGACAATATGACAAGCCTGAGCTAAACCAAAACCACCACCTAACACATAGCCATCGAGTACAACGATAACTGGCTTTTCATATTCACGTAGTACATTCAGCATTTTATATTCGGCACTAAAGTAGCCTTTGTAATCAGCCGTACCATTTTTATAACTATCATAGAGATAGCGAATATCTCCACCTGCACAGAAAGCCTTGGGACTATTTGACTTAATTAACACTGCCTGAACAGCATCATCATTTCGCCACAGTTCCAATTGGGACTGAATGCCTTCAATCATATCTAACGACAATGCATTGAGATGAGTCACACGGTCTAAAGTAATGATGCCCAACTTACCTTGTTGCTCAATCATTAAGTGATTTTCTATATTCATTTTATTGATCTCTTATTGATTTTTAAAATTTGGCTGGCGTTTTTCAACGAAAGCCTGCATTCCTTCTTTTTGGTCAGATGTCGCAAAAATTGAATGGAACATACGTCGCTCAAAGCGTAAGCCTTCGGTGAGATTCACTTCATAAGCTCGGTTAATGGTTTCTTTGAGCATCATGTTTGCAGTTAAAGATCGTGCTGCAATTTTTTCTGCGGCTTGCAGGGTTTGTTCAAGTAATTCTTCTTTGCTAAAAACGCGTGCAACCAAACCACTTTGCTCTGCCTCTACAGCGCCCATTTGACGAGCGGTAAAGCACATTTCCATTGCTTTGGCTTTACCAATCGCATGAGTTAAACGCTGTGTACCACCAATGCCCGGAATTACGCCTAAAGTAACTTCAGGTAAGCCAAACTTGGCATTTTCAGCACAATAGATAAAGTCACACATGAGTGCCAATTCACAGCCGCCGCCCAACGCATAGCCACTGACTGCTGCGATTAGAGGTTTACGGCGCTGTGCAATACGGTCTGCCAGATGAAAAAAGTCATCAAAATAAATATCTGGAAAGCTCAGATCGGCCATTTCTTTAATGTCTGCACCTGCGGCAAAAGCTTTTTCTGAGCCTGCTAACACCATGCAGCCAATTTCACGGTCTTTTTCAAGCTGATCTAATGCCTGATTAATTTCACTAATTAATTCGCTGTTTAAGGCATTGAGCGCTTGAGGGCGATTTAATTTAATCAGTCCAACCCCATTACGCTTTTCTAATAAAATACTTTGCCACTGCATTATTTATTCCTTGTTCTGGTTTTATAGACTACGTGCAATCACTAAACGCTGAATATCACTCGTGCCTTCGTAAATTTGGCAAATACGGGCATCACGATAGATACGTTCAATCGGGAAGTCTTTGAGATAGCCATAGCCACCAAACACTTGTAAGGCGTTCGAACACACACGTTCAGTCATTTCCGAAGCAAATAGCTTGGCCATTGAGGCTTCATTTAGACAGGGTTGGCCTGCTTCTTTTAAACGTGCAGCGTAGTGAACCAGTTGTCGGGCTGCTTCAATTTCGGTTGCCATACTAGCAAGGCGAAATGCAATTGCTTGGTGCTCAAAGATTGGTTTGCCAAAAGTGATACGCTCTTTGGCATAGTGGGTCGCTTCTTCCAGCGCAGCACGTGCCAAACCTACCGCTTGTGCAGCAATACCAATACGACCACCTTCTAAATTGGCAAGTGCAATTTTTAAACCTTCGCCTTCTTTGCCCAGCATTAAGCTTTTATGAATGCGCACATCTGTCAGTGCAATCTGACACGTATCTGAAGCATGCAGGCCTAGTTTTTCTTCAACACGAATCACTTCGTAACCCGGTGTATCGCGTGGGACTAAAAAGGCACTAATCCCTTTTTTACCTGCGCTCGGGTCGGTTACTGCAAACACAATAATTACGCCTGCATTGTTGCCAGAGGTAATAAACTGCTTGGCGCCATTTAAAATGTAATCATCGCCATCTTTAACCGCACGGGTTTTAAGAGCTGCTGCATCAGAGCCAGTATGTGGTTCAGTTAAGGCAAAAGCGCCGATCATCTCACCTTGTGCCAAAGGTTTTAAAAACCGCTCTTTTTGCTCGTCAGTACCAAATTTTAAAATAGGTACACAGCCAACTGAGTTATGTACGCTCATAATAGTCGAGGTTGCGCCATCTGCTGCGGCAACTTCTTCAAGTGCCAATACATAGGCTAAATTGCCCGTGTCTGAACCGCCCCATTGCTCTGAAACAAGCATCCCCATAAAACCAAGTTGCCCCATTTGAGCCAAGGTTTCTTTCGGGAAGGTTCCGTCTCGGTCCCAATCACTGGCATTGGGTTTGATTTGTTCTTGGGCGAAACTTTTCGCCATGTCACGAATGAGTAATTGTTCTTCGGTAAATTGCATTGTTATTTCCTTTACCCTGCTTTAGCTTGTTGTTTAGCAATTTCCTGATTACGCAGTAAAAAGCGCTGAATTTTACCACTTGGAGTTTTAGGTAATTCACTCAAAAATTCAACTAAACGTGGGTAGGCATGTGCAGAAAGTCGTTTTTTTACAAATTGGCTGAGTTCTTCAGCAAGTGTATCTGAGGGTTGAACGCCCGAAGCTAAAATCACAAAAGCCTTAACGATTTCGGTACGGTCTGGGTCAGGCACTCCAATCACCGCTGCTTCAACCACAGCATCATGTTCGAGTAAGGCACTTTCTACATCGAAAGGCCCAATACGGTAACCTGATGTGGTGATTACATCATCACTGCGCCCAACAAAGCTCATGCTGCCATCGGCATGTAATTCGGCAGTGTCTCCCGTTAGGTAGTAATGACCCACAAAAGGTGATTTTCGGCTTTCTTTATAGCCACCAAACCACATCATCGGAGACTGGCTAATATCGACCGCTAAAATTCCCGGTGTATCTTCTGGAAGCTCTTCACCTTGTTCATTAACAATCGCAACACGGTAGCCCGGACTTGGGAAACCTGCCGCACCTGCACGTATTTCATGTTTTAAACCATGATGATTACACACCACCATGCCCACTTCGGTTTGTCCATAGTGGTCATAAATCGGAGCATCTAAGACTTGTTTAAACCAGCGAATCACTTCTGGGTTAAGCGGCTCACCTGCACTGCTAACGACACGAAATAGTCCTTTTAACGGCGCCATCTGTGCTGGATCAGCTGCCATCATCATACGGTAAGCAGTCGGCGCACCTGCCAAATTGTTAATTTTATAATCCTTCACAATTTGGCATAGACTATCTGTGCTGAAACCACCTTCATAAAACAAAGTGGCATGGCCCAAAAATAACGGCCCAGTAATCGCATAGTACAGACCATAAGCCCAACCTGGATCGGCAATATTCCAGAACGAATCTTCTTCGGTTAGACCAATGGCATCTTGCATATATCGTCCAAAGGCAATCAGTGCTTTTAATGGCACTTCCAATGGTTTCGCTGGCCCTGTGGTTCCAGAAGTAAACATCAGTAAAAATGGATCTTGGATGCTACGCATAACCAATTCGCATTGATCGGACTGCAGCTTCACTTCATTCCAGAAATTAAAATCATCTGCTTTGAGTGGAGTACCTTGTACATCAGCAACCGTCACAATTGGAGGACATTTCTCAATTTCATCGAGTTTGCTACGGTTAACCACATCGGTCACCACCAACTTGCTTTGAGCAAGCTGAATACGGTGCTCAATCGCCTTTGGGCCAAATGCAGTAAATAACGGTTGATAAACTGCACCAATTCGCCAAGCTGCAAAAATAGTCACGATCAGTTCAGGTGTTCTTGGTAATAAACCTGAAATACGGTCACCTGCTTTCACACCTTGTGATTTTAAAAAGTTCGCAAATTGACTCGACCACTCTTTTAATTCACGGAAGGTGTATTGCTCTTTTCGGCCGTCTTTTCCTTGCCAATACAGCGCAATTTTGTCGCCATCTGCGTGTCTATCACAGCATTCATAACAGGCATTTAATGCATCGAGTGAGCCTGATAGCATTTGTTTTGCGGTACTTTCCAAATCGAAAGCTTGCACAGCATTTTGATAATCCATAATTCTTTTCCCTCAGTCTGGATTTGTTGTTATTCACGACAGAGTTTCATCTATAAGCCATCCTTTGGCTTTGCCGTTATGCCTCTTGTGGCAAATATTGCTGAATAATGCTCGAGAAATCGAGATTGGCATTACCACGCATGCACATTTGCTGATAAAGCTGTTGCACCATACCGCCTAATAAAATTGGCTGTTTGACTTGGCCTGCAGCCTCGACAGCGAGACCTAAATCTTTCAGCATCAGTTGTGTAGCAAAACCATCTTGATAGCCTCTAGACGCTGGCGCATTTTCATTAATATGCGGCCATGGGTTGCACACATCCGAACTCCAGCAGCGTCCACTTGAGGTGTTAATTACACCTGCCAATGCTTGCGGGTCAATGCCTAACTTCACACCGAGTGCCATACCTTCAGCAACGGCAGCCATCGAAATACCCAAAATCAGGTTATTGCAGATTTTGGCAATTTGACCTGCACCAACATCACCACAATGAACAATATTTTTGCCCATGTGGCTTAAAACAGGTTTTACCTCGTTAAAGGTTTGCTCATCGGCACCCACCATAAAGGTTAAGGTTCCCGCCTGAGCACCAATGGTCCCACCTGAAACTGGCGCATCACAGATTTTAATATTTTTGCTCTGCGCAACAGCGGCAATATCTTTAATGGTTTGCGGGTCAATGGTACTGCTATCAATGCATAGGCTACCTGTTTTTAGCACCTCTAATACACCATTTTCACCCAAGTAAACTTCTTTAACATGCTTGGCAGCAGGTAGCATGCTAATGACCACATCAGCTTGTTTGGCCGCTGCTTGCGGACTGTCACATACCACGCCACCTGCCTCGGCGAAGTGCTGAATAGCAACTTCACTGAGGTCATAACCATAAACTTTGATTCCGGCTTTAAGTAGGTTATGGGCCATTCTGCCGCCCATATTTCCTAGACCGATAAAGGCGATATTCATCCGTGATCCCCTTAACGTAAACTAATGGTTGTGTTTACTGCACCAACTTCATGGCTGTCTTCAAACCAGCGACTAGTAATGGTTTTGGTTTGGGTATAGAACTGTACAGCTTGTTTGCCATATGGCCCTAAGTCACCAAGTTTTGAGCCTCTTGAACCCGTAAAACTAAAGAAAGGCACTGGCACAGGAATTGGAATATTGATACCGACTTGACCAATATCAATGAGGTTTTGGAAAGTACGCGCAATCGCGCCGCTTTGTGTAAATAAGCCCACACCGTTACCAAATGGGTTGGCATTGATGAGCGCAATCGCTTCCTCAAGGGTGTCTACACAAATAATTGAAAGTACAGGTCCAAAGACTTCTTCTTTATAAATACGCATGTCGGTATTTACGCCACTAAAAATCGTCGCGCCAACAAAGTTGCCCGATTCATAGCCTTGCACTTGAACATCGCGGCCATCGAGTAGCAGCTCTGCACCTTGCTCAACACCGCTATTAATTAAATCAAGCACACGCGCTTTAGCACGTTTTGAAATAACAGGGCCAATATCGGTATTAGGCTCATGGCCTGCATTCACTTTTAAGGTTTTCGCTTTTTCGACTAATTCTTGAATCCACTGTTTGCTTTCACCCACCATGACTGCAACCGACAATGCCATACAGCGCTGCCCTGCTGCACCAAACGCTGCGCCCACCAAGGCATTTAAGGTTTGTTCTTTATTGGCATCTGGCATGACAGCCACATGGTTTTTTGCACCCATCATCGACTGCACACGTTTGCCATGTTGCCCTGCAAGGTTATAAACATGCGTTCCGACAGCAGTTGAACCCACAAATGAAATCGCTTTAATGTCTTTATGCGTACATAAACGGTCAACCACTTCTTTACCGCCATGCACAACGTTAAGTACACCTGCCGGAATACCTGCTTGAATCGCAAGCTCAACAAGCATCATGGTTGATAACGGGTCTTGTTCTGATGGTTTTAAAACAAAGGTATTGCCACAAACGATCGCCATTGGGAACATCCACAGTGGAATCATCGCTGGAAAGTTAAACGGCGTAATGCCAGCACAAACACCCAAAGGTTGCTGCAAAGTATAAGTGTCTACACCACGTGCCACACCCTCGACATATTCACCCATTTGTAGAGTACCGATTGAACAAGCATGTTCAACCACCTCTAAACCACGTTGAATATCGCCTTCTGCATCTGCCAAGGTTTTGCCTTGTTCAGCCGTCAGTACCTGCGCAATTTCCTTCATATTGGTACGAATTAAGTCTTGTAACTTAAGCATAATTCGCATGCGTGCCTGAATTGGGGTTTGGCGCCAAGAAGCGAAAGCATCTTGTGCAGCTTGAATAGCAGCATCGACTTCTTGAACCGTTGCAAATGGTACGCGACCAATCACTTCCTGAGTTGCAGGGTTAACAATGTCTTGCCATTCCTGTGTTTTAGATTCGATAAAGTTTCCGTTAATGAGTAATTTAGCGGTTTCCAATTCGATTTTTTGGATTGTATTCATAACCTCTCCGTAGGCCATATTTTTATTGTGTTCAATTATTAGAAAATACTTTTTAATCATATTTTCTTTATTCCAGTTTCAATTGAGACTAGCAAAGAAAGCTTTGACCACCAACGCAAATTCATGCACGATTGATGTGCAAATATGCACAGGGATGACAACAAAAATGAAAGTGGATTGGGATCATCTACATTTTTTTCTGGTTTTAGCTCGCACTAAAACTCTAACCAATGCTGCGCGTATTATTGGGGTAGAGCATAGTACGGTTGCAAGACGGATTCAGGCGCTAGAACTCGCTTTAGGTACGACGTTATTTAAGCGCGAAGCCACTGGTTATGAGTTGACTTTGGAAGGGATGGCACTGGTTCCTCGTGTTGAACAAATGGAACAAGCTTTCTTACAAATTGAAAAACCGCATCAACCTTTACAAGGTCGTGTGCGAATTGGCACACCTGAAGGCTTTGGTACCGCATTTTTAGCCCGCTTACTAGCAGAGTTCTCTATCCAATATCCTCTGCTTACCATCGACCTGATTCCAGTGCCAAAAATGATTAAGCTCTCACACCGTGAAGCCGACATTGTGGTGTCAATTGACCGTCCCACTTCTGGGCCCTACATCATTACGCGCTTGTCTGACTATTGTTTAAAAATTTATGGTAGCAAAAACTATCTGGCTCAAAACCCGCCTATTCACGGTTTAGAAGATTTAACCCAGCATCGCTTCGTGAATTATATTGATGATCTGGTGTATAGCCCTGAGTTGTACTGTTTAGAACGCTTGCCCTTAAAGCTTAATGCCAACTTCCGCAGTAGCAGTATTTTAGCCCAACAGATTGCAGTGAGTGCTGGCGCAGGGCTTGCGATTTTACCCAAGTTTTTAGCAGATGATAAACCAGAACTTGACGTCGTTTTAGAACAGCAAGTTCGCTTTACCCATACCTTCTGGATGTTGACCTTTGTTGATTTACAGCATGAACCGCGTATTAAACTGGTTTGGGATTATTTGCGTAAGCAAGCCGATCAATATCAACATTTACTGGTTGACTAAAAATCTGAATAAAAAAGCCAATCATAGTAGATCGGCTTTTTTGAAATTATTAATAATTAATCAAAAGTTTCTTGGACTAGTTTTTTCATGCGCGGTTTATAAAACACGTAATAGCTAACACCTAAAACAACTAGCCATAATGGACTGACATATAATGCTTTTAAGGTATCTGGCTCTAGTGCCAAAATCACTAAAGTGAACAAGAAAAATGCAATGACGACATACGCCATCAACACCCCGCCCGGCATTTTAAAGGTCGATTTAGCATGTAACTCTGGACTCAACTTACGGTAACGTAAATAGCAAGCCATGATCAGAAGCCATACGCTAATAAAGAGAATCACACAGAGTGAACTTGCCAAAGTAAATGCTTCCATCGTGTTAGGCACGAAGTACTGAAGTACCGCTCCGCCCATAATGAAAATACATGAGAAGATTAAACCATTTGAAGGTACGGCACGTTTTGATAAACGCCCCAATGCACTTGGCGCCTGACCATCTTTCGATAAACCGAACAGCATACGACTGGTTGAAAACACACCGCTGTTCATAGAAGACATGACTGAAGACAGCACCACCAAGTTCATAATGATGGCAGAAACCGGAATACCCGCATTTAAAAATAACTCAACAAATGGGCTTTTATCTGCGCGAATGTGATCCCATGGTGTCACTGACATCACAACAAAGAGTGCTAACACATAGAATAAAATAATACGAATTGGAATCGCATTAATTGCTTTTGGCAGATTTTTCTCTGGATCTTTGGTTTCAGCGGCGGTTGTACCAATCAGCTCAACGCCAATAAAGGCAAACACGGCAATCTGGAAACCTGCCAAAAATCCGCTTACACCTTTTGGAAATATGCCGCCATGCGACCACACATTACTTACACTCACGACCTGACCATGAGGAGCTTGGAAGTGAGTTAAAATCATATAACCACCCACACCAATCAGGCCAATAATAGCCAAGATCTTAATGAGTGCGAACCAGAATTCAACTTCACCAAACAACTTCACAGTAAGAAGGTTAAGCCCTAAAACGAAGAGTACACAGCCTGCACTAATCATGGCCTGTTGCATGGGTGAGAAACTTGTGCCCTCTGGCAGCCAGAAACTTAAATAGTTAATGACCGCAGAAAGATCGGCAATACCCACTAACACCCAGCCTAACCAATAGGTCCAGCCTATATAGTAGCCAGCCCCTGGGCCGATTAAGTCGTATGCCATATCGACAAATGATTTGTAATGTAAGTTAGCAAGCAGTAGTTCACCCAATGCACGCATCAGAAAAAAGAACATGCCACCAATTAACATGTAAATCACGAGAATTGAAGGACCTGCGAGGGAGATTGTTTTGCCCGACCCCATAAATAAGCCGGTTCCAATTGCGCCGCCAATTGCAATCATTTGTAGATGGCGATTATTTAATTTCCGTTGTAAATGATCAGGGGAGCTTGCCTCATCTGAATGATGAACCATTGTCATATTAGAAGTCCTTTTTATATTTTGCTTAACTTAAATCAGCAACCTATAGGGAGAAAAACGAACCGTATATCGTGGGTTGCTGAGTCTATACATCAGGACAGGATGTTCAAGTATATTTTTCCTTAATTGATATATCGTTTGTCCTGTTTTTTTTTAAGTCACATTATTTATGTACTGCCTTCACGGCAATTTTAATTAATTGCTCTGGATTCTCCAGATTAGCCGGAGTGTAGCATGCGATAATGCTATATGTACTTTCCCAATACCCTCAAAATCGCACCATTGGCTCAAAAATAAACAATATTATTCCGATAAAAAATCAGATAAAAATGAAAAAAGCCAATCATGATAGATTGGCTTTTTAATAAAACTTAATGATCGTTGACGAGTTCGCGTCCTAGCTTTTTCAAGCGTGGTTTATAGAGCACGTGATAGGTGACTCCTAAAATGATCAACCATACTGGACTGATATAGAGTGCTTTCAAAGTATCTGGCTCGAGTGCCAAAATCACCAGAGTGAAAAGCATAAATGCTAGAACCAAATAGCTCATCCAAATGCCACCCGGCATTTTAAAATTTGATTTTTCATGTAATTCAGGACGTAATTTTCGATAGCGTAAATAGCACACCATGATGAGACTCCAGACACTAATGAATAGAATCACACAGAGTGAACTTGCCAGCGTAAATGCTTCCATGGTGTTTGGAACAAAGTACTGAAGTACCGCTCCGCCCATGATAAAGATACAAGAGAAAATCAAACCATTTGAAGGTACGGCACGTTTTGATAAACGACCAAATGCACCCGGTGCCTGACCATCTTTTGATAAACCAAACAGCATACGGCTGGTTGAAAACACACCGCTGTTCATTGAAGACATAACGGAAGATAGCACCACCAAGTTCATGATGATGGCAGAAACCGGAATACCCGCATTTAAGAATAACTCAACAAACGGGCTTTTATCTGCGCGAATGTGATCCCATGGTGTTACTGACATCACAATAAAGAGCGCTAATACATAGAACAAAATAATACGTATCGGAATCGCGTTAATTGCTTTTGGTAAATTCTTCTCTGGATCTTTCGTTTCAGCAGCCGTTGTACCTACAAGTTCAACTCCGACAAAAGCAAACACGGCTATCTGGAAACCAGCCAAGAAGCCTTCCGTACCTTTCGGGAATAAACCGCCATGCGACCAAACATTACTCATGCTTGCAACAGCACCTTGCGGAGCTTGGAAATGGCTAAAAATCATGTAGCCACCCACACCAATTAGACCAATAATGGCCAAGATCTTAATGAGTGCAAACCAGAATTCGATTTCACCAAACAGACGTACTGTCAGAAGGTTAAGACCCATCACAAACAATACACAGCCTGCGCTAATCATAGCTTGTTGAGTTGGAGAGAAGCTCGCGCCATCGGGCAGCCAGAAACCTAAATAGTTAATGACCGCAGAAAGATCAGCAATACCCACCAACACCCAACCTAACCAATAGGTCCAGCCCAAATAATAACCAGCCCATGGACCGATCAGGTCATGAGCCATATCAACAAAAGATTTGTAATGCAGATTTGCAAGGAGCAACTCGCCCATTGCGCGCATCAAGAAAAAGAACATTCCTCCAATGATCATATAGATCAAAAGGATTGAAGGACCTGCGAGGGAGATAGTTTTGCCCGAGCCCATAAATAGGCCAGTTCCAATTGCACCGCCAATTGCAATCAGTTGTAAATGACGGTTAGACAATTTTCGTTGCAGATGATCAGGAGAATTTTCTGTATCTGAATGACGAGCCGTTGTCATATTAAATTCCTTTTTGAATTCCTTTGTTAAGATCAGCAACCTATGGCGAAAATCGAACCATATGCCATAGGTCACTGAATCTGTTCACCAAAAATAACTGGATAAACCGTATCTATCTTCCTTCTGTTAGATACATCATCATTTTTGGAGTAAACCGAATTACTTTTGCGCTGCCGTCACGGCAATTTCAATGAGCCAGTCTGGATTAACCAAATCGGCCTGAATTGTGGCACGCGATGGAGCCACACACCCTTTTAACCAGTCAACCCAAATCGCATTTACAGTTGAAAAGTCAGAAAGATTTTTTAAATAAAGCTGAGCAGAGAGCAAGCGAGATTTATCAGTATTGGCTAATGCCAAAAGTTCATCAATCGTTGCAAGAATTTCACGAGTTTGGCCTGCCACGTCTTGTTCGGTATTTTTAGGTACCTGACCTGACAGATAAACCACTTTATTAAAAACAGTCACGGCGCTCATGACTTCGTTAGTGTTAATCTTTTGTATATCTGAATTAGACATTCGGATTTCCTTATACCTGATTAATAAATTGAACACGGGCAGTAACTGCACACATCAGCTCGTAACCCACCGTACCGGATGAAACTGCGACATCATCAATAGGCAAAATAACGCCTGTACTTGATTGGCCCCAAAGCACCACTTCACTGCCGACTTTGGCATTTTCAATACCCGTTAAATCGACTGCTAACATATCCATGCTGACGCGGCCGACTGTACGAGTGCGAACAGAGTCCACTAAAACAGGCGTACCTGTTGGTGAAATACGCTGATAACCATCGGCATAGCCGCAAGCCACAATCCCAATCGTCATTGGTTGCTCTGCGACAAAATTTGAGCCATAACCTACGCTTTCATTCGCATCTAAATGCTGAACGGAAATAATTTCACTGCGTAAACTCATGGTGGGTTGTAAGCCCCAATCGGCAATACTATGCGTCGGGTAGTCTGGCGAGCTGCCATAGAGCATGATGCCGCTACGTGCATAATCTGATTTGAGCTGGTCTTGATAGCGCAGAATTGCCGCGCTATTACTTACCGATCTTTCACCCGGTAAATCTTTAATAATGTCTTCAAATGCAGTGATTTGATAATCAATACCTTGCTGACCGAAACGCTCGCCATCTGCATCTGAAAAATGCATCATGTGCGTAATCTTGGAGACGTTTGCTAAATTATTTAAACGTTCCCATGCCTGAACATAGTGCTGTGGTTTAAAACCAAGACGGTTCATGCCACTGTTCATTTTTAGGCAAACATCAAATTGTGCCGGATAAGGATGCTTTTGAACCCACTCAATTTGCTCTTCACTGTGAATGGTGAAACTGAGTTGGTACTGCACACAATCAAATAAGTCTTGAGGAGAAAAAATCCCTTCGAGCAATAAAATTGGACCCGTCCAACCTAAAGCACGAGTTCGTTTTGCTTCATCAAGATCAAGTAAGGCAAAACCATCTGCCGCCTTAAACGCTTCATAAACACGTTCAATTCCATGTCCATAAGCATTGGCTTTTACAACAGCAAAGACCTTACTATTTGGCATAACCTTGCGTACCACCGCCAAGTTATTTTGTAAGGCTTGACGGTGGATAACTGCGGTAATAGGACGAGGCATGATTAATTTCCTAACGTCCGTTATGCCGCATGCGCATGAGAATAGCGCTGAATTGAAAGACCATCTGTACTGATTTCAGTCTTATGATTCAATACGATGTCGCTGATTAATTTTCCTGAACCACACGCCATAGTCCAACCTAAAGTACCGTGGCCTGTATTCAAGAACAGATTTTTAAAGCGAGTCGCACCAATAATTGGGGTACTGTCAGGCGTCATTGGACGTAAACCAGTCCAGAAAGATGCCTGTGCCATATCACCACCCGGGAACAAGTCCTGAGTCACCATTTGCAAGGTTGCACGGCGGTCTTCGTTCAGACCTAAATTGAAGCCACTTAACTCAGCCATTCCACCTACACGAATACGTTGGTCAAAACGGGTAATCGCAATTTTGTAGGTTTCATCAAGCACGGTAGATTGTGGAGCAAAAGCTGGATCAACAATTGGAATCGTCAACGAGTAACCTTTCACAGGATATACAGGTAACTGTAGATCGAGTGGTTTCAAGAAATCACGTGAATAACTACCAAACGCTAAAACATAACGATCTGCGGTTAAAACTTTACCATTGACCTGAACGCCCTTAATTTCATCACCTTCAACAATCAATTTTTCTACGTTCTGGTTGAACTGGAAGTTAACCCCCAACTCTTTGGCAATTTGAGCTAAAGCATTGGTAAATAAATAACAGTCACCTGTCTCGTCATTTGGTAAATGCAAACCACCAACGAGTTTATCTTGCGTATTTGCTAAAGCTGGTTCTACACGGCCAAGTTCATTACCATTTAATAATTCGTAACTTACGCCACACTCTTGTAGAACACTAATGTCGCGTTGAACCGCTTCCATTTGCGCTTCTTTGCGGAATAACTGCAAAGTGCCTTTCGCACGGTTTTCGTAATTAATGCCTGTATCTTTTCTGAGTTCACGTAAGCAGTCACGGCTGTATTCAGCCACACGCATCATACGTTCTTTGTTCACAGCATAACTTTGTGGATTACAGTTTTTCAGCATTTGCGCCATCCACTGTAACTGCCACATGCTGCCATCTAAATTAATAGCAAGCGGTGCGTGGTGTTGGAACATCCACTTCACAGCTTTAAAAGGAATTCCTGGTGCTGCCCAAGGGGTTGAATACCCTGGCGAAATTTGACCTGCATTACCAAAACTTGTTTCTTCAGCAGGACCTGACTGTCGATCAAGAACAGTGACCTCAGCTCCCTGTTGAGCTAGATAATAGGCACTTGCCACTCCGATAACGCCGCTACCTAATACAATTACGCGCATTTCTATTCCCTCACGCACACCAGTTTATTTAACTAGTATATTTCTGCTTAAATAGTTTATTTCACTGTTTTTCGGGCTATAATCTAGGTAAATATATGTATTTCTCGTGAGAATTTAAAAAAAAGAGGAAATATCTATGCGCCCCTTAGATCGTATAGATCGCATGATTCTGGATATTTTGCAGCGTGAAGGACGAATTGCGATTAGTGAATTGGCATCGAGAGTCAACCTGTCGACTACCCCCTGTTCAGAGCGTGTCAAACGACTTGAACGCGATGGCATTATCATGGGTTACTTCGCACGACTAAACCCAGCTTATGTAGACCGTAATCTGCTCGTTTTTTTAGAAATTAAACTATCAGCCAAATCTGGCGATGTATTTGATCAGGTTGCCAGAGACTTAGTCGAGATTCCTGAAGTACTCGAATGTCATCTCATTTCAGGTGAGTTTGACTATCTTGTAAAAGCGCGCTTAAAAGAAATGAGTGCCTACCGCCGCTTGTTAGGAGATCTATTAAAGAAACTCCCCGCTTCGGCATCTTCACATAGTTATGTGGTCATGGAAGAAGTGAAAGAAACCCTGTATCTAGATGTAAGCAAGTAAAGCGAGCATTATTGAACTCGCTTTACCCACATTTTAAAATTAGAAATATTTTAAAATCGAAATATGTTTATTTTGATGTTTGAATTTCGAGAACCGCTTAACTGCCGGATAAAGTGCAAAAGACAACACAATCGTGATTAACCACAGCATCCACACATGATTAACCGATAAATAATTTCCATGGTTGACACCCCACATATTCACTGCAAACACATACATCAGTTTCAACACATATAAATGCAGTAAATAAAAGAACATAGGCACCGAGCCAAACGCCACCAATGGTTTTAAAAATGAATATTGCTGCATACATTCAAAAGCAACCAGCACGATTAAACCGATTCCAACATTCAGCAAAATAAACAGCAAAGACGGTGGATACTTGGTGAGGTTAAAAAAGCTCATTAACGTCAGTTGTAATGACTCAAAATGTTGCCACGGCTGGTCACCATAGATATTGATAAAACGCAGTAAAACAAACAGACCTATACTTGCCAGACCGATACTCAATAAATAGCGGCTTCTTTGTTTTGCAGTATATTTTGAACTAAAGAATTGGCCTAAAACATACCCCAGCAAAATAACACCAATCCAAGGCAAAACCGGATAACTTGTGCGAAGCTTTATGCCTGCAAACTCAATCCAGCCACGCTCGTGTAAAACGAACCATATATTCTGTAAAAAACCATTTGTAAAATGCACAGAATCTAATAAGTTATGCCCAAAAATAATCACTAAAGCTGCGCCAGTAAGAACAGGTAAAGGCAAACTCACACAGCCTGCCAGCACCACCATGCTAATACCAATCGCCCATATCACTTGCAAATAAATGACTTCTGGTGGAAAAGTTGCTGTCCAAGCAAAGTTTACCAATGTCAGCTCTAACACAATTAAAAATAGACCACGCTTCAATAAAAACGTACGGGTTTGCTGTAAATCCTGTTTTTTTGAATGAAATAAAAAAGCCGAAATACCTGTTAAAAGAACAAAAACCGGAGCACAAATATGTGCCAATAACCGACTACCAAATAAGGCAGGTTCAGTCACTGTTACATCCATTGGATCTATGACCTGCTTATGCAAATAGAAAGTTTCTCTTACATGGTCAAGCAACATAATCAAGATGACCAAACCACGTAAGGCATCAATCGACTGTAAACGCTCAATATTTTTTTCTAAAGCCATAGCGATAATCAATAAAATAATGTAACGTTATACTATTACATTTAATCCCTTTTGTCTTTCATGGCTGCTCATTTATGCAACACAAATTAGGTTTGTTGTCTTCCTTAGGTCTATCGTTTATATCGACACTCGGTTGGGGAGAAGAAACGTCAACGGTACTGGCAACCATACGCGTTCAGGCTGAAACCACCCAAGAAGATGTAAGTCAAAATAGTTCAGCGACTAAATTTTCCCACGATGTTTTGGATGTACCTTTTAATCGTGCTTTTGTTTCTAAACAGGTGATGGAACAACAAGACGTTCAGCGCATTGATGATGCATTAACCTTAGTCAGTGGGGTTTTTCATCAAAACAATTATGGCGGCGGTTTTTGGGATAATTACTCTTTCCGAGGTTTTAGTGGTGATCCAAATTTAGGGGCTACCATGATTCGAAACGGTTTGAGTGTAAACCGAGGTGTTAATGCTCCCAAAGACATCGTAAATATTGATTCTTTAGAATTTTTAAAAGGACCAATGGCTGCCCTCTACGGACGTGGAGAAACAGGTGGTTTGCTCAATCTAAATAGTAAAAAACCACAGTGGGAAAGCGAAAGTGAAATTAACTTACGCGCCAATAGCCAAGAACAATATCGAATGAGTCTGGAATATACCTCGCCGATTAACGATGAATTGGCCTATCGTTTAGCAGTTGCTCATGAAGATAATCAAAGCTTCCGTGATCATGTTAGCAGTGAACGCTGGTTCTTTTCGCCGCAGCTCACATGGAAAATTTCAGACCAGACTCAACTCGACTTTGATAGTGAATTTACTCAGCACAAAGGAACCTTTGACCGCGGGGTAAGCACGGTTAATCACCAGTTTGTGATGGACCCGAAAACATTTACGGGTGAACCTGATGACGGCGATATGAAAGTAAAAGATTACTTTTACCAGTTACGTCTTAGTCATGAATTTAACCCTGACTGGAAACTGAATAGTGCTGTCAGTTATAAAGATGCTCAAATGATCGGCTTTTCGACCGAACCACGACGCATACAAGCCGATGGTCGTACTTCAGAGCGCCAACGCCGCTATCGTGATTATCAAAGTGAAGATGTGCTGGCTCAGACAGAATTACTTGGCAAAATTGATACATCTTGGGCTCGACATGAAATTTTAGTTTCAACTGAACTTGGTCAACTCGACTATCAACAATATCAACTGCGTCGTAACCACAGCTCAGGCATGCCAAACACAATTGATATTTACCAACCTGAATATGGAAAATATTTACCAGACTTAGCACCGTTCACCAACACCAAAGAACAGCAACGTTACTTTGCTCTTAATGTACAAGATCAAATCTTTTTTAATGATCAATGGAGTGTGCTTTTCGGCAACCGTTTTGATCAGGTCGAACAAGACTTTAAAAATCACCTGACTCAGACCGAAAGTAACCAGACCCTTCATCAAAATAGTCCGCGTTTCGGAGTAAATTTTAAAGCCTCTGACCAATGGGCGTTTTATACGAACTATGGTCGTTCATTTGCGATGAATAGCGGTATGAACCGAAATGGACAAACCTTTGCCCCTGAAAAAGGTGAAAGCTATGAGGTTGGTACAAAATATAAGATTAACGACCAAAGTGTACTTAGTCTTGCTCTGTTTAAAATGAAAAAACAGAATGTACTAACCACAGATTCAATCGACAATGCATTCCAAACAGCCGCTGGTGAAGTCAGCAGTAAAGGAATTGAATTTGACTTAAATAGCCAGATCAATGACCGATGGCTCATCAATGCCAACTATAGTTATACCGATGCTCAAATTGAAAAAGACCAAGACCTAGCGAAAGGTGCTCGTCTGAGCAATGTTCCAAAACACCAAGGTTCAATCAGCACCGATTATGAGTTTCTGCAAGAAGGCACGAAAAAGGCAGGTGTAGGTGCTAACCTCACCTATGTCGGTGAGCGCAGTGGTCATAACATTGATAATGGATTTAACTTACCAAGTTATACGCTGGTGAATTTAAATGGCTACTACGCCCCGTCTGACCGCTTACGCTATCAGCTCAATGTGAATAATCTATTTGATAAAACTTACTATGTCTCAAGCTATAGCGATTTATGGGTTCAACCGGGTGAACCACTGAACGCTTCAATTTCGGCACAGTGGAAATTTTAATTCATCTATAAAATAAAAAAGCCCGAATCATTTTCGGGCTTTTCATTAAAACATACCATTTTCATTGATGAGCGGGTCGGGTTGTATTTGTCCAATATCCCAAAACTCAGCAATTTTTCCATTTTCGAAACGACAAATATGAACCACTGCCAAGGTGGTTAACCCGTTCATTTGCATTTCGAGTTTAGAATGCACAGCGACCAAATCACCATCTTCAATGACATGTTGAACATCAAAGACTTTGTTTGGCGTTTCAATTGCACTTTCACGCATTCCTTCCTTCAAAGAAGTTACATCGCCCGCATAATAAGGGTTGTGATGCTTGAAGTTAGATGCGGTGTAATTGCTATAGGCTTCATCGACTTCACCAGCAGCGGCAAGCTCTAAAAACCGTACAGCAATTTGTTTTTGAGATAAGTTCATGATTATCTCCTACCCATTATTTTAGACCTTACTGTAACAGGTCATCTTCTTCATCTTCATCCTCATCGAAGACATAGGCCATGCAGCCCCACCCATCATATTCGCCCTGAAACTTTTCAGCGATGCTGGTAAACCATTGTTCCAAGTCAACAATATCTGAATACTCTGGTTCCATATTGACAAAGACCGTAATCACCCATTCATTTGGTTCAACAGAATCATCTTGAAAGAGTGAAACTTTTTGTTCTTGGTACAGTAAATAGAGCGCACATTGCTCTGCATTTTTCTGATCTTGAAAGGCGATAGAAAATTCAATTTCATGTAGATCGGTTAAATCATCCCCATCTTCAGCCATTTGCCAAAGTACATTACCGTTATCGTCGTCTGGAAATTGTTCGTAATCACGAGTCATAATATGATCCCTTGTTGTTGTTGCCGTATTAATATTATTCGGCATTAAGAATACCCGACTTTTATTGCAGTTTGGGTATATATTCCGTTCCCAATTGCATCAAATTAATTTTTTAATTATATAAATTTTAAAAAGGCACCTGCGATTCAATCACCATATCCGTTCTATTTAAGGGATGCTGGAAAGCCAAATATGCGGCATGTAACGCCATCCGGTTTAAGTGAAATTGCTTAGGTTCGGGGTGATATAACTTATCACCCATAATCGGATGTCCAATATGCATCATGTGTACACGTAGCTGATGTGAACGCCCTGTTACTGGTTCAAGCAATACTCGACTTTGATCTGTTTGGACATCATAGACGAGAGGTTGAAATAAGGTTTTAGCATGTTTACCTAATTCAAAATGCACAATTTGTCTCGGGCGATTTTCCCAATCGGTAATGAGTGGAACCTCGACGCTCCCCTCTTCCTCGACTTGGCCTTGCACCAAGGCAATATAGTGTTTTTTGACTGTTCTAGCCTGAAACATTTTACTCACCGCAACTTCTGCATCACGGTGTTTGGCAAACATGAGTAAGCCTGATGTTGCCATATCTAGACGATGAGTCACTTTGGCTAAAGGGAACTTTTCCAGCACTCGTAAATAGGCACTGTCATGATGCTCAGGCAAACGACCCATAACCGACAATAGGCCCGCAGGTTTATCAACCACAATGAGGTCATCATCTTCAAATAAAATTGAAAGAGGGTCTTGTGGTGGAGCATAAACAAAGTTGTCGTTTAAAGGCATGGTCGTAGAAACAGCAATGGAGCATGGCGGCAGATCATAAAGAAATTTCCGATTTACCGCAAAATATTCTATAACTCCCCATGTTCCACGTGAAACTCAAAAAACTTTACCGTTTTTTATTCATTTCAGATAAAAGATCGAGCTGAATTTCTTGAATATGTGCAAGCCTTTCCCATTGATGCGATAAAAGATGATCCATTTTTTCATGTAAATGGCGAATCTTGAGCTCGGCTTTTAGATTAATTTGATAGTCATGTTGAGAGCGCAAACGATCTTTCGCTTCTTGCCGATTTTGACTCATCATAATGACAGGTGCCTGAATTGCAGCTAAACAGGACAATACCAAATTAAGCAAAATAAATGGATAAGGATCAACAGGATGCACCACCATCACTACGGCATTTAAAATGATCCAAGCCACTAAAAATAGTGCTCTAACCCAATATCTGTAAAGTGGCTGGTACTATTTTTCGGTGGGCAGGAATCACAGGCAACATGTACAGCCGCCCAAGTAAATTTTTAATATGCACTACTGTGGTCACGGTCAGTACTTGAGTCTCTTCATTTTTATAAATAGATAAAGTCACATTTAAATGTTTATCATCATCTCCAATCAATAACTCATTTTCAGTACGCTGTAACAAGGTAAAAATTCCAATTCGATCCCCTGCTACATATTCACTTTCTAATTTATGGGGATCAATTTGTTTAAAACTTCCTAAATCTTTAAGTCCAATCTTGGACGTAATTTTATTACGCACATTCATGCTCCACTCTATCCACTGCGGAGTGTGATGGAACAATTTAATGAGCTGTTGAAATACATTAAGGTCGGGTTGACCAAGCACAATGCTCCAAGAATCATGAAAATAAGCATTGTTCAATTGAGAAGAGATTTGGCTATCACTTGGTAAAGCGGAAAGATAAGGCCTATTCATAAATTATATTCTTATAAAGTATTTTTTTATTATAGCGAATTTTTTAGGGTGTCAAGGGAAAACATCTATGGTTTACCTCAACAATCATAACTTTGTAAGTTATAACCTTGTGCCTATAAACTTTTGATTTATAGCGTCCTAAGCCGAATCGAGACCTTTTGGGTGAGTACACACTAACGTTATACGTTTTGGTGCATGCTACTCTTTTCGATCCCTATCACACCCTTGAGATATAGTTTAGCCAGCACCCTGCGGGATTGTTTTTCTAAGAACAGCTAATTTTCATTATTTTTGGAAATTTTTACGCCATTAAGTAAATTAAAAAGAATTTATTCCCATTTCACCATAATTAGTTAAATTTAAATTCCACTTTATTTGTATTTTACGGTTTATTTTACCAAGCCATTAACCATTTTTAGCAACATTGCATCAAAATATAAAAATTAAATCACCCTTCATTTCTTCAGTCATGAAGGGCAAAAATCTTTTATGAAGAGATAAAACCATGCTTACGAGCGTTGTAAACGGTGCATAACGCGATGAGAGCAAAAACCAGCATAATCCATGGAAAAGAAGCTGCACCAAAACTTTCAAGTAGCCCACCGCCAACCATTCCACCGAATGCGATAGCAAGGTTAAACATAGTGACCAACATGGACTGTGCGACATCTGCTTCATGACCCGCAGTATTTGCTAAAGCAGTCTGTAATAATGTTGGAGCGCCGCCAAAAGTTACTCCCCACAGCACAACGCCAGTTATAACTACAAAACTCGAAGAGCTGTAAGCACCTAACAGTATTGTTGCGATAGCAAATACAAATAAGCTTAAAAGCGTTATTTTTCTTAATGATCGATCGATAAACATACCTGTAATCAAGATGCCTACAATTGAAGAAATACCAAATACAAAAAGTATCGTCTCGACTTTGTATGCCTGCCCTGTTGAAGCTAAGAAAGGCGAAATATAAGTATAAAGAATGCTATGGGCTAATATCCAAAGGAATACTACTGCTAAAACAGTTCTAATGCCGGGCATTAAAAGAACTTTTAAAATGGGCAACCTTTTTTGTGCTGATTGTCCAGCAAAATCAGGAATACTAAAACGAATCCAGACAAATAAAATCAATGCCAGTAAAGACATGATCCAGAATACGCCACGCCACTCAAACAGCGTTCCCAACCACGCACCCAAAGGAACACCAATCGATAAAGCAATTGGCTGCCCAACCCCAGCAATTGCTAAAGCTCGGCCTTGATAAGATGCAGAGACCATGCGTCTTACATAACCCGCTAAAAGCCCCCATATAACGCCCGCCGCCATACCTGCAATGAAACGAGCAATCAAAGTCAAAATGTAATCATTTGATAAAGCAGTAATCGCATTAAATAAAAGTAACCCTGCAATCGCACTGAGTAATAAAGGTCTCCGATTCCAACTACGGGTAAGACTAATGAGAGGTATTGCCGCTAAAACCGAACCTAAGGCATACACTGCAATAAGCTGCCCTGCGTATGCCTCTGAAATATTTAGTCCTTGACTGATTTGAGGCAAAAGCCCTGCTGGCATAGTTTCTGTCATAATAGTTAGAAAACCTGCAACTGTAAAAGCCAACAGTTTCCAAATCGGTAATTGAGCAGAGAACTCTTCACTTAACTGATGAGATGTTTCATCACTCTTAATATTCATAAGGGTTTACTCTCAAATTCTTCTGCAGCGAACTTACCATGCTCTGCATAGCTATACGCTTGTTTTACAACGTTAGGATGGAAAGACATTTGTTCTCCATGTGAACTAAAAATATTATTCAGGAATGATCATTCCAATTTAAGTTAAATAAAAACCTTAACTATTCAGCTCAACAATAGTTAAGGTTTAAATGAGTTTTATAAAACGTTTAAAGTAATCTCGACCACATCCATTAAACATTGCTTTCTTTGTTCAAGCGGGCTGCCTTTGCCTAAAACACGTAAACCTTGCATGGTATTTAGAAAGAAACTTGCTAATGCACGTGGGTTTTGGGTAGAAGCAATTTCGCCAGATTGTTGAGCTTTAATTAATAAATTCTCTAAAGCATGCTGTAGTTTCTGTAGATTACTTACAACAAATTGAGCGACATCTTCATCATGGCCAGACAACTCTAAACAAGCATTTGCGACCAGACAGCCTTTGTGTTCTGCATCATTTAGCTCATCTTCAACTACATTAACAAGTAATTGCCGAATCAGTTCTTTCGGTGAGCCTGAACCAGACAACAACTTTACATTATTAAGTGTAGTTAAAAGTTCATAGCGTTGTAATGCTTTTTGATAAAGCCCTTGCTTACTTTGAAAGGTACTGTAAAGACTACTTCTAGATAATCCTGTACCTTCAACTAAGTCTTGAACTGAAGTCGCTGCATATCCATGATGCCAAAAAACATGCATGGCTGCATCAGCAATTTCATCAATTTCAAATTCCTTTGTTCTCATAAGCAGCCTTAACAGGAACGATCGTTCCAATTAATTTATGATATGAAGATAAATAAGTCAAATTAAAAGTTATTTTATCAATCGTTGTCCCATCTGGATCATTCAAACCAAACTTACTCATTACTGCTTTTAAGATTTTTTGTTTTGCTCTTTCAGTATTATTTTTTATAGATAACTTTTTCGCTTGAATACATTATAAAAACATATTATAAACTATTTCTAACCAAATAATTGGTTTTTGGAACTTTATAATGAACAACAATATTATAATCTTTGGTTATGGAACAGGTATTTCCAAAGCCGTAGCACATAAATTTGGTAAAGAAGGCTATAAAATCGGGTTAGTGGCACGAAATGCCGAAAAACTCGAAAAGGCCATTTTAGAACTTAAAACACATGGTATTGAAGCTTACGCTTTTACATGTGATTTAGCTGTTCTTGAAAACATACCAAATCTTATTAAATGCATTAAAGATCAATTAGGAGAGATTAAAAATATTCATTGGAATGCTTTCCATGATATTGAAGGTAACATATTAGAAACCCCTCCACTGGAGCTCACCAAAAGCTTTCATATTCGCGTTTCGAGCTATATTGCTACGGTACAAGCTTGCCTACGTGATTTAGAAAAAAATCATGGCAGCATTTTATCGACAAATGGAATTTTCGCGTTCGATGCAGTGGGAATAGATTTAGTTGCCAAAGAGTATTCATCATTAGCCATTACTGCTGCCGCCCAATATAAAACCACCAATTTACTTGCTCATAGTCTAGCTGACTCAAATGTTTACGTGAGCCAAGTGATTGTGAATGGTTTCGTTGATGGGACATCAGGCGCTCAAGATAAAACGTACACAGTACATCCCGAAACCATTGCAGAGCAGTTCTGGTACTTACACCAACGTAAACAAGAAACCGTTTCTCTTTGTGGAGAAGCAATTCAAGCTGCTTAAACAATTTCTTATGACAGAACAAGCGTACTAAATTACGCTTGTTCTAGTTTTTAAATTTATGCTTACGTACTGCAAAATTATTTAATTATTTTTCATACTCTGAAGGATCAATTTTGTATTTTTTAAATAAAATAGAGCGTACAGAATCATTTATGCTGTCATCATATTTAATAATTAAATAAATATCTTTCTTAGTTAAAGGAATAGTTTTTAAAATATCACTTAGCTCTGTACTTCTAATGGAACGTACTTCACTTGGTTGTTTAGATATTTCAGGATCTTGCTCTTCAAACTTAAAATCAACACCTTGCAAGTTGAAATAAACCATAACTCTTCTGTTTAAAGAGTCACTATCATCATATAGAACTGTTCCTGCTGGAAGGATTGTATATTCTGAATAATTATCGAAATTAGATGCTATTCGTAATGGTCTTTCCAGAACATGAATTTCTGGTGTTTTTGTAAGTTTCCAGAAGTAATAGTTTAATAAAGACTGAACGATGAAAAGTAAAATTAGTATGGTAATTAATAAATTCTTTTTCATACTTATCTCTTATTTAAACCAAATAAAATCATATGGTTAAATATCTTATTCATTTACAATAAATTTATAGGTCTTATCTAACTTCCCATCCCCACTAGCATAAAAACCCGCATATATATGAATCGTAAAAGTTCCCTTATATTTTGGAACTCCAGTAATTTTTAAATTGTTATAAGCATCCGCTTCATTTTCATCTATTGGGCTAATAGAGATATTCATATCACTAGGGAAATTAGTTTCAACTTCAAAAGAATATGGTATCACTCTACCACCTGCTATATTCAATTGCTGATTATACGCCTTTCCTACATAGGCTACAGGAAGACTATCAGGCTCAATTGTATATTCGTCGCCACACCCTGTCATAAGTAACAATGGAACACCCAAAGTTATTAAGTTAAATTTCAAATTTTTAATCAAATTATTTTCCTTCCCATACAATTGGAAATTTTTCCAATTTAGAGACATGACCAATCATTGCCGAAAAAACAGCTTGGCATTCTAAATTAATTTTTTTAACTGAACTTATATCTATAGGCTCACAACTTCTATTATTATTTGAGCAGAATTCTACAGATACATCAATTTTGTTATTTTCAATTTTATCTATATAGGTATCCAACTTTTGGTCGTGATTAGCACTATCATTACAAACAATTTTTTTAATGATGACTCTCTTACTTTATCTAAGGCCTTATTATATTTAAAATTAATAGAAAAATTTAACTTCTCATTACTTTTAACTACATTATCTATTGTGAAGTTTGAAATTTATTCATTTAAATATTCTTATTTAAAATTGGACTTTCTTATAGATTCTTTTGATATCAGAATATTATCTACCATAACTTTACTGCTTTGTAATAAGCCACCAAAAACTACTCTACAAGACATATTGCTAGTTAATAATTTTTCTAACTGGTTCTTATCGATACATACGTTCATTGATTCATCTTCGCAAACTTTGAAGTATCCAGATGAAGTATATTTTCCATTTTTTAACTTTTCTCCCTCAACTGAAATAGCTCCTGTCACAAAGTAATTTTTAATATTATCACACTTAAAATGTGAATATTTATAATTATTCTCTTGATAAATATTATTTAAATCATTATTTGTTTCTAAATTAAATTTAAAAGTATCACCACTCATACCATCCAGATGTGAGTAAGTTAAATTCTTAAGGGTTATATCCTTAAAAATTTCTTTATCATTTTTTACCAAAGGATTACAACTCGATAATAAAATCAATAAAATTATTAAAAAATTTCTCACAAATTACCTACCAGCCAACCAAATATTATAATTTTTAACAGAAACTTAAAAATATTTAGTTGAAATAAAATCTAAAAATAAAAAAACCATACCTATTAAAATTGATAAAACTGCCATATATTGTATTTTAAAAAATTTAGGATATTTATCTAAAAGATTTTTTAACTGATCACTATCAATTTCATAATAAAATTCCTTTCCATACAGTTTTTTAAAAGGCATATTGAATTTTATATTTAGCACTTCTCTCCAAAAAACAGTTGGCAACATACTAATAAAAAAGAAACTAAATGGCTCCAATGGAGCCCGATATCTTTCTTCATCATTAAACATAATATACGAAATTCCTTTTATATTAAAATTAACATAAAGGTATAAAACAATATAAATAAAAAAATAAATAGACAAAAAAAATAAGAATAACAAAAAATATGGGAATTTTTCAAACAAAATAAAAAAAATGTTCATTACAATTTATCTAAGCAAAAAACGTAACAGTCGCACAAAATCACACCAATATATTTCGCTATCTTACATAAAATATTTATCAAAAATAAAAGAATATATTATAAAAAAACAAAGCAAAACCACCTGAACAAAAAACCATATATTAAATTTTAAAAAATAAAGGGTATTTATTCAACAATTCAACCAATTGATTTTTATCAATGGGATAATAAAACTCCTTTCCATACAAATTTTTAAATGACTTATTATACTTAATATTCAATATCTCTCTCCAAAAAGTAGTGGGCAACATACTCATAAAAAAGAAATTAAAGGGTTCAAGTGGTATCGTGTATTTTTTCTCATCTCTAAAAAAAATTTCACATATTCCTTTCAAATTAACACTTAAATATATGTAAGATACAATCATTAAAACCAAACCTAAAGCAACGAAAATAATGCCTAATCCAGCTAAAAATAAATCCAATCTCTCTCCATACAAATAGAATATGATATCCATATTTATGTACTCCAACAATAAACGACATCATGAATCCCTTCAACTCCAGTAGGTCCCTAAAAACAATCAATGATGCACACCCACTAACAATCTTTAACACAATAAAAATACTAATAAATCTTTCTAAACTTTATTTACAAACACAAAAATTCATATAAAATTATTAATTGAGCCAAAAAAATATAGAGAAAATAACTATAAAAATCATAAAAAATGAAGAGATCTTAATATAAAACTATATTTTTTCATGATCTTTTATAACTAACATACAATTTTCATAATTAAGCCCATTAAACATTAAAAACTTTCTTTTCGTGAAAAAATTGGGGAATCTTTTTCCTGAAAAAATAACTAACAAAATTAATCAAAGTAATACTAACTATAATAGATTCTATATTAACAATATCTAAAGATTTATTTTTATAAATTCTGACCCATAAACTAGCCTTTTTAAACTACTTGATTTGTTAATATATCTCGATGCCAATTGGTGAAATATCGCCCACAAAACCACACCTCTAAGCAATAGAATAATTATAATATCTTTGGTGTTCATTTTAATCTTCCATATCCATATTCTACAACTGCCGTTCCTGTAACACCACCAAAATAACCGTCAACTAATTTTGCACCTAAATTAACATTATCAAAGAAAATACTTCAAAAATTTTATCTTTCTTTACCAAAACAATACTCTTTATATTAAAAATATTTATCTAGGACATAAGAAAAACCTCCAAACAGAATAAACAAAATTCCTGACAAATAAATTATATATTGGATATAAAAAAACAAAGTAAAATTTTTCAACAATTCTTTTAATTGATTTTCTTCCATTGGATAATAAAAATCTTTACCATAAAGTTTTTTAAAAGATATACCATATTTTATATTTAAGATTTCACGCCAAAAAACAATAGGCAATACACTAATAAAAAAACAATTAAAAGGCTCTAAAGGAAGTTTAAAATGCCTTTCATTACCAAAAATAATTTTACATATTCCTTTTAAGTTATAAGAAATATAAATGTATTGAATAAAATAAAGTATAAAGAAGAGAATTAGACATAAAAGGCTAATAAATACTAAGGGCATAGTTTCTATAAATAATAAAAATTTATTCATAATATTTTTTACTTACTAATAAAATCATAACTTTGTTCTCCTATGTAGCCACCAATTTCCCCCCCTGCCCAACCAACCAATGCAGATGTTCCAGCAGCAAGTCCAAGTACGATTAAAGATGTACCTCCACTAGCAACCGTTAATACAATAAAAGCTCCAAGTGCACCACCAGCCAGCCCTCCAGCAAGTTTAGAGGTTTCAACTACAGTTGTTTTGGTTTTTTCCTCAGGTTTTGCACTCGCAATAGCATCACCAGCATTATAAATATCTAAAGCTAAAAATAAATATCCTCCGCCTTTTATAACTTTACTCATTTTTCCTAATTCAGTCATTTTCTCGACATATTCTTTCATTCCCCCTTTGTAAGTAACACCCCTAACTAATGAAGATTGATTAATAATACGTCGCATGTTATTAGTTTTAATAGACTGATCCCATTTAAAGACCCCTTTTGAATATTCATTATCTAGCTGTTTGTATAAATCTTTATATTTATTTCTGAATGCTTTAAAGTTCTTCGGATTAGCTAAACCTGAACCTTTTGCTCTTTCTTCAGCCATTTTTAATGCTAATTCACCATGAATCTTATTCATTCGAGTCACTGTACCTTCATGGAATGCTAAAGTTGCATCAATTCCACCTTTAGCAATTGCCCCCCAAGCACTTTCACTATCCTTAGCATCCTTATCAAATTTTTGAACTAGAGGATGGTCATTATTCACAAAGATATTTTTATTTGTTAGTTGAGTTCGATTGTCAGCCACAGCATCATAAAGAAACTCATAATTTTGAGCAAAAAATTGCTCATCAAAATTTTTATCTTTTTTCATTTCATCTAATTTTTTTTGGGCCTCTTGCGCTTCTTTTTTATATTTTTGCAATTCTTTGGCTGTTGTAGAATTTGATAAAATAATAACTTGCCCAGGAGTTAAGATACGAATAGGCGCCATATTTTTAAGGTGAGGATTATTCGCACGAAGAACGTCCCAGTCGGATGCCGATAAAGGCTTCTTATATACGCGTTTCGACCAGTCAGCCATTGTTTCCGTTTTTTTAATAAGATACCAAGCCACCTCACCATCATTAAGATAAATTTCTTTAATATTTTCTTTAACTTTCTTTGTAATTTCAGTGGTTGTTTTAAGCGTATAAACACTATGCTTTTTTTTCTCTGAATATGCCTTTACAGAAACTTTCTGCAAAAGTTCTCCACGTAGATAAATTTCATAAATTAAAGTCGTATTTAAATTATTTATCTGAGTCCAGCTTGTTAACCCCTGCTCATTAAATCGACCATCAAATACTATTTTCTTTTTAGTACTATTGGTCGTAACAACAAATTTATAAGTTAAATCTTTTAACTTTAATGGAGCTTGAACATTAAGCTTTAAACGACTGAAATACGCACTCATTCCTCTGACCCAGCCTCTTCTTCCTCTGCTTGTTCAATTTCATTCATCATAATTCTTGTAGTCACGTTCTGTGAGGCTGATGTCGTTTTTAGCTTCATAAATCCATCTTTATCTGTTGTCCCTCTATGAATATTTCCCTCATCATCCAAAAAGATATAAGGCTTTCCAGACATTACCTGATTTTCTTTATTCTTGACTAAATACTGAAGCACAAAAGGATTATCAGCTTCAGGTAATTGCGGTAATGAACTATTTACACTTCCTCCCCCCATAAACAAATGCTGCCCAGCCTTCACCTCAAACTTACCGCCAGTGGTCATAAAAATGCCTGAACTGGTAATTTTGACTTGAGAGCCGCCTGCAGTGAGTACAATTTCTTTGGCTGCGGTCGCTTCAATTTTGTCTTCTGCTGAAATAATCTGAACAGCTTTACGGGCAATTAAATCCGCACCATCACCTTGTGCTTGTATCTCAACTTTGCCTTTGCCTGCATATAGTCTTGCCCCTTCTTGCGCTGCAAAAAGGCTGATTTTATTTTGGGCGTGCGCAATCAGGTTCTTTTGGGTAGAGAGGTTAATACTGTCTCCAGCAGTTTGGTTTAGCTGCCCATCTGCACTTAGATGAATATCTTCGTTACTGCTCAGTGCAATGCTGTTTGGACTCGCCAACAGCATAATCGCCTCTTTAAACGTTTTGGCTTTTGCGTTGTCTTGCTGCTCGAGTTTTTCAATAAAAGATTTTAGGTTTTCTAAATTTTCTAACGGATCAGTTTGCTGATTTTTGGCAACTTCACTGAGTGCCTTGGCATTGTTGAGGCCGCCTTCTATTTGTTGTTTAGCCTCGTTTGCGTCTAGATGTACACCTTGAGCTTGGTCCTGTTTATGGGTACTAAAGAGTAAACCACTGCCAGCTCGCACCGCTCCCCACTGGTCTGTTCTGAGTTCAAACCCTTCACCTCGACCATCGCTTGTCGCGCTGTCTTTTGGATGGCTTAAGTTACCCAAGTTGAGCTGGCTGGCTGCATGACTGCTTTGCAGTTGGGCACTAATTTGCCCTGTAGTGTCATCAAAACGTAGCTGGTTAAAACCTTTACCATCGACTTCTTCGGAGCGAATGCCGCTGAGTTTTTTAGTATCAGGTAGCTGGCCTTTCTGGTCAAACTGGGTTGGGTAACGTTCAGCTTCATGAATACGGCCCACCACAAACGGACGGTCAACATTGCCGTCAAAAAAGTCGATCACCACGATCTCACCAACACGTGGTAAGAAGCGTGCGCCATAACCCGCGCCTGCCCACGGGGTGAGTACATCTACCCAAGCCGAGTCGGTGTCATTGTCGTTACTTCCCGCTCCACCATCATGGCTATGGTCATCAGTTCGGGTAAACAGGAAGCGGACTTTAATACGTCCCCATTGGTCGACATGAATGCTTTCACCTTCCAACCCCACCACTCTAGCACGCTGTGGGTAAGCGGCTGGTCGGTGCTCTAGCGGGCTATACTCAGGCACAGCTTTAATGTTGCGTCGAACAACATTCAGCTCAGCAAAGTGGCGCTGCTCAGGGTTTTGCGTGTCGAGTTGGGCTGCCTTGAGTTTGTCTTTTGGTAATAGGCGCTCAAGTTGCTGTTGTAATTCTTTCGGTAAATTATTCTGGTTATAGTAGTGCTTGCTTAAGATCAAGAACTCTTTATCGGCACTGTCATGTTGGTCAAGTTCTGGGTGGTCGTTGAGTTCAAACCAGTAACCCACCTGTGCATCACGGACGTTCCCTGAAACGGTAAACTGTTTAGAGCTCAGGTGATGGTAGGTATTAATATGCTGGTTAAGCTGTTCAATCTGGCTATTGCCTGACGCTGTGGCTTGGTCTTCGCCTTTTAGGTCTTGCATCCACGCAGGACTAACGTGCCACGCATCTTCAAGGTTTAAGCTCACATTGTCATAGTGTTCGCTGTGCTGCTGCGTGCCCTGTACGCTGCCACTACCTTCTTCTTGTTGTAGGGCATCGGCTTGCCAGCGTTGCACATGAACCGATGTCGGCTGTAAACGGCGCTCAGCTTTAACTTGAGTAATGGTATCGAACTGTTCTGTGGCACTGCTGCGTTGGTAGCGTAGGCTACGGCGTTCAAGGGCCTGATAATTTTGGTTATCATCAATTAAACGCAGTACTTGTGGCTGAATAGAAGCATTCGGATCAGCGACTAAAATTTGTGACTCATCGATCAGCCAGTTAATGCCTTCACTACGCCACAAACGGGTTAAAAAGTCATAATCGCTTTCGTTTGACTGCATCACAAATGGGCGTACATCGTAGTCTTTAGTTAACCCTGCTGTTTCGAGTGTTAAGCTTGAGGCAAATAACGGACTTTTGCCTTGCCATTCTTTAAACAGAATTTCGCTAATATCCCGCACGCTTTTATTCATAAACACGCGGCTATTACGGCGTTTATGCCAGAGTGCAGTTGGGTCTTTTAAGGTGAGGTTATAAATAGTGAGTGAACCATCGCTTTGCCCTTGGCTCGCTTCAGTAATAATGCCTGTCGTTCTAAAAAACTGGCCCATGTCAGTGACCTGATCGACGGCAACCTGACAGCCAATAAATTGTTTTAATGCAATATGTGCGTTCATCGACAGACACAGTAACTCAGCAACGCTGCCCTGATTGAGCGTATGTTCGCCATCAACACGTTGCAAGAAGACTTGCTGATTTAAAGACTGATTTGAGAATTGGATATGGACAGCGCGATTTTGTGAAACAAGGCCTAAACGCTCCAATATACTCGACACACTCATCTGCATTTTTATTATCAATCAAACTTATATTTAGGCCGCATTTTAATTAAAAAAAGACTAACCTGTCTATCTATACTCATTTTCAAAATGTAACTGGTCTAAATATACTGTTTTAGGTTAACTTCTTATTAAATAGATATTTAAATTGTAAGATCAGATCATTTTAAAGTGATATAAACCACCCAGATATATTTAATATTTTTCTTTTATATTCAAATAGATATTAAAGAAAATAATTTTTCAAATTAATAAAATTCAGGATGAGATATGAAAATAAAAAAGTCTGCTTTTTATATATTTACGGTGATTTTCTCACTTCATTCTTCAGCATTTGCTGAACCGAGTGTTGCCGATATTCAATATCGTGCGGAACAAGGGCAACCTGTGGCTCAATATCATCTTGGTATGATGCTTTTAAGCGGCGAACAAGGCGTTGTTAAAAACTATGAGCAAGCTTTTAAATGGCTAACTGCGGCTGACCAAAATGGAAGTGTGGGCGCAAAATATAGTTTAGGCATGATGTATTACACAGGCACGGGTGTTGAAAAAGATGCCAAGCGCGCTTTTGATTATTTTACTAAGGCTGCGGCCAAGGGTCATGCTAAAGCGCAATATAACTTAGGGGTGTTATACGACAAAGGTGAAGGAACTGCGCAAAATTATATGCAGGCGTTTGAATGGTTTAGTCGTGCTGCCGAGCAAGGCTATCCACCCGCGGAATATAATTTAGCTCAGCTATATAAAAAAGGTCACGGCGTCACCCAAAGTGATGAGCAAGCACTGAAGTGGTACACCAAAGCGGCTGAGCACAATGAAAGCGATGCCCAGTACAACTTGGCCCAAATGTATTTAAATGGTGAAGGCACGCCGAAAAACCTACAACTGGCAAAGAAATGGTTCCAACAAGCTGCCAATACAGGCGATGTAGATGCCAAAGAAATGCTTAAAGGTTTAGAATAAAGAATCAAAACTTAATGTTTATCTAACTCTAATAACTCACTAATTTCTTCACCATATAGCCATTTATTTAAAATACCTTCCGAACTTTCTAGACCTACAATATCGAGAAAACTTTCAAATGTAGTTGCCACTTGTTCTCGATCTTCTGTATCAAGCGTATCAGGATCGATTTGGCTGATTCCATGAGCAAGAACATGTAAAAGTTCTGCCTTAGTTGGTTCATTCTTTTGTTGATAGAGTGCAATAAAAGCTTGTGCAGCATCAGCCACTTTTTGATTCAAACTCATACGTAACGCAGGATTTTGAACCCCTGTATATAGTTGTCCATCTCCAGCAAAATGATCTTGAGCTTTAAACTTTTCTAATTGTTGAATAACAATAGAGTTTGAATTTTGAATACTCATTTCTGTTTTATTCTCAGTTTTTTGGGCACAACCAACTTGTGAACTTAAGATAGCCATGACTAAAACCAAAAGCTTTTTCATAATTTTATTACTTTTATATTTGTCTGCATCAAATATAAACCAAATTAATTATGATTTACCACACCTATGAAATTTTATTTTATTATTTATTTTTTCTAATTAAACATAAACATTAATTTTATTATTTTAAGAATATATTTAGATTTATTATTAAATCAAAAATATTTTAAATATTAAATTGACGTAATTAAAATCACCGATTATTATCTCGTTGCTGGCCTACATTGCCAGTCGGTTTTGACAGACCGTTGATCCACGGCGGGTTATAGTACAATCTATAAGTCGTTAGACCCTTGCGTCCCCTTTCTTTGCGGTAGGACGGATGGGGGACGCCCCGTGCGTGCTGGTTCCATGGATCCCAGTCTGTCAACCCCCTTTCGTTCTACCACCATAATCAATTGACGGTGATCTGGTGGTAGGACTCCATTTTTTAAGGAGTTGACCATGATACTTTTCAAACTTATTCCCTCTCCAATTTAATCATTTTATTTATTTAAAATTTGGGTTTTCTATTGCCTAATTTTTTAAATTTATAAAGTATTTTTTATTTTAAAACTTAAATTATTTTATTTTCCTGTATTTATGGGAGGATTAATTATTGTCTAAAAATTATTTTAAACATTAAAACCAATTATATTTTTGTTCCACTCATAGATATAAATCATTATGAGAATAATATGACAATTTATAAATCTATTTTGGCTTTAAGTTTCGTTCTAGGTAGTTTGGGTATTTCGGGTTGCAACCTCCACACTCAGCAGGAGTTTGAAAAAATTTGCCTGTCGGGTGGGCTAAGCGTTTGGCTTAGCTCCTTTATCTCTGTGTTGCAATGGTTTCTTACTTTAAATCAGCGCAAAAGATTAAAGTCTGTTGTGGCACAGAGGCCTAAAGTTGTCTGGTTAGTTGAGCTTGTATTTAGATTTAATAAATTTAAATAATTCTTTAAAAAGAGGATGCCATTCTTCTGTTGGAGGACTCAAAAAAGAGTGCCAGAAAAAATCGAAAGTTAATCCATTATCGTCTTCACAAAAATGTGACCACGTGTCATGTAAAGCCTCATCTGTACTACACACAAAAACATGCCAATCAGGCCCTGCCTCTGAAGGAATATGTTTGCCTAGGTATGATTGAATTTGAGCACTCTTTATTCCAGATTCTTCATAAAGCTCGCGCAAAGCTGCATGTTCTAACTGTTCTTGGTGTTCCACAGTACCTTTAACGATTTGAATTCCAGCTAATGGATGTCTAAATACTAAAATTTCCAAGTTATTATTTATTTCCCTAAATACCAAAGGAACCACTTTTTCTATTAAGCACATGATCATTTTCTTCTTTAAATTTAAGTACATATTATAGAACTTAACTAGAGTGCAAATACATTATTAATTGCCTAAACGCTTAAACTTACACATACCATCTAAAATGCCTTGTACGTTTTAACCTACAAACTTTTAGGGATTTTGCGGATTGGCGACACTCTGCTTTTTTCCTATGATAGGTTCATACAGGAACAGGATGTTCCGGAACACAAAACAACAATAATAGGTTCATGCACTAGGAGCGTGAGATACGACAGGAGTCATATCTAGCAACCAAATACGAAAAAGCTCGACAGGATGTCGGGCTTTTTTTATATCTGAATATTAAGAATAATTTTAGAGTTTAAAAATCTCAGGCAAGCTATCTAAAAGAATATTAGGAATGTTGTTTGGATAAACAATCTCTTCTGTTTGACTTAATTCATCAAATGTCCACCAATGACTTTTGCTAATCACAAGCTTCTCATGTTCTGACCAGTTTGCTGTATTCACTTCTTCATTTTTAATAAAAACAATAAAGAGCCTTTCATCAGAAATCACAACTTCTGCACTCGGTAGCATCATTTCAAAATTGCGAGTTGCGACATGAGTGCCCACTTCGCTTCTTACTACACCTAACTCTTCATAAAGCTCTCGGCAAGCTGCTTGCTCGAAGGTTTCCCCTTCTTCAAGCCCTCCGCCTACGGTTGCCCAATATGATTGACCAGCCAAAGCATCATTTGTATGAGTAAATTGAAATAATAAAATTTGATGATTTTCATTAATCACTAATAGTCTTGAAGATTTTCTAATACGCATTTGATTTTTTTCTTGAAGTAACAAGGTGGCTATTATTCATATTCACTTTGAAAAGTTAAATTATTTCTCAATGTACGTTTTAACCTACAAACTTTTAGGGATTTTGCGGATTGGCGACTTCCCGCTTTTTTCCTATGATGGGTTCATACAGGAACAGGATGTTCCGGAACACAAAACAATAATAATAGGTTCATGCACTAGGAGCGTGAGATACGACAGGAGTCATATCTAGCAACCAAATACGAAAAAGCCCAACAGGATGTTGGGCTTTTTTTATTGTCATTTAAAAATTATGAGGAAGCTAACCTATAGCGGGCTATGCACCTGTTCTTGCTTTTTATGACGTATCCAACGTATTGCCCAAATAACAGCAATAACCACCACAATCGCAACAAGCGCAGGAACTAGCAAAGCTGAAACCGAAAGTAAGATTGCTCCAATCCACTCCCCTGTAGCAACAACAAAATTCCCTAAGCCACCTGTGGTTGCAGTTGAAACACCGCGTGCAGCGACTGTACTCATTTGCACCACACCTGCCGTACCACCGCCCACAATAATCGCTGCCGCCCAACCCGCGAACTGTGACATTTCACCACTACTCACTGCCATTGTCGCTAATGTACCCGCGATCATGGCCGCAGGTGTCGCGACTGTGTCTAAGGCATTATCGACCCATGGAATATAGTAAGCCGCAACTTCACAGACTGTTGCCATAGCTAAAGCCAAGCAAACCGATGGCATAGCTAACCACTCAAAACCTTTTGATGGCTCAAACCATCCCATCATGGTTGCAATACTCATGACCAATAGCGGCACAAACACGCGAAAACCGCAGGCAGCGCTCAAACCCACGCCAATACATAAACCCAATATTGTTTCCATAAGGTTTCCTTTTCATGCCCATCACGGGTCTTGTTATGTAAGTCTTATTTTAAACTAACAAAAAGCCCCATCGGGTGACAGGGCTTTTTGTTAAATGCGAACGCAAATATTATTTTATTCTTAACGTTTAAACTCAGTGCAATAGCATTTAGTGCACGGCGGTAAACGATCTGTATTAATTTCTAAAAACACTCTCTGGCCACATTGAGCGCAGAAATAGAAGCCTGTTCCGGGTTTTTCGCCAGCTGTTACCATGATTGCGTTCCTATAATCGTATAGATATTAAACAGGAATATAACCCAGTTAGAGTGATTGTCAATTGTCCATTTCGCCCTATGATGATGGCATAAATGCAAAAAATGTTATTTGTACGATTTATCTTACAAACTTTTAGGGATTTTGCGGATTGGCGATACTCTACTTTTTTCCTATGATGAGTTCATACAGGAACAGGATGTTCCGGAACACAAAACAACAATAATAGGTTCATGCACTAGGAGCGTGAGATACGACAGGAGTCATATCTAGCAACCAAATACGAAAAAGCCCGACAGGATGTCGGGCTTTTTTTATATGATTTAAGATAACTGTGGAACTTCAATTAAGTTAACCGTAAATAAATTTAGAATATCTTCTTTATCCATAAAGATTATTTGACTTCTTTTATTAGCATCAAGTTTATTTCCCAACCAATTTCTTGCTGCTTTAGTAATTTCTCCACCTGCAATGATATAAGCATGATCAACTAAAACTCTTTTATTTGTTTCAGGATCAAAAATCTCATGCCCTAACATCATTGTAGTTTGATTATAGATTTCAGCAATATTATGATTTCCTGTTTTAGTCATTCCAGAAGAGTCTAATTTTCCTTTCTTAACCTGTATTCCAAAATAAATAATATGCTGTGTTGGCAGCATGAACTTCATCCAAATGTCTTTACCATACTCTAGAGCTTTATCTTTATGCCCAGCTACGGTAATTCTTTGAAAACCTAATATTCTAAATAAAGGTAATAAAATTTTTTCAATTAACTCATCTTCTGAACATCTTTCTAAAAAGTTTATAAGTAATTCTCTTTTCTTTAGCTCATCTTCAGTGAATGGTCTATGTGGATTTTCATTTGGTTTTATTAAATTATTGGTTCTTATATTTTTTAAATATAAAATATTATCGTTTCCATAAAAAGCTTCAAATCCTTCTCGACTTAATGGTTTATTCAATTCAATTAATGCATTTATTCTTTCAGGATCATCTTCTGTTGCATCAGACTTATACATTAATACCCTAAGCAGATTAATAAATTTCTCAGGTAAATAGTCTTTTGCACAAGGCTCTTCCAATAATTCCTTTAATCTTTCTGCTGTCCACCACCATCTAGTACTACCATCATGTACATACGGTAAATCACACTCATCAAAAAACTCTGAAATATAAAAGCTACTTCTATAAGGGAAATATTGCTGGTCACCCACAATACACTCTGCAATACCTCTTAAATTTCTATCTTTAAACCTCATAAAAGCCTCTGACAAAACAAAGAAACCTACTCTAAAGTAGGCTCTTTTTTAAACAGAATCAATAACTTTAACTTAGGAAGTATGGCAAGGAGCACAACAATAAGCGCATCCATTAATTCTAGCGATATTGTATTTTAACTTTGCATAAGCAACAGCTTCTCGACAGGATGGAAATTCTCCAAGTGGAATCTGATTATTTGCTAATGGCATATAATGACACCCCTGCGATTTATTATGTACCTCATAATCACCATTAGCTTGTCGATTGCCATTTAAAATAAAAAACATTAGTTACCCCATAAAAAAATAAAGCCATATTTAAATTATGGCTTTATTGTACAAAAAGCAATCGATTTATTTACTAATTAATCAAGCCACTTGGCCTTCAAAAAGTCTTACGCAATTTCATTTTTTACGCTTTAACCTACAAACTTTTAGGGATTTTGCGGATTGGCGACTTCCCGCTTTTTTCCTATGATGAGTTCATACAGAAACAGGATGTTCCGGAACATAAAACAACAATAATAGGTTCATGCACTAGGAGCGTGAGATACGACAGGAGTCATATCTAGCAACCAAATACGAAAAAGCCCGACAGGATGTCGGGCTTTTTTTATATTCTTATTTTTCTGCTAAATAGCTTCTTACACGTGCATCATTGAGTAAAGTCATTACCCCTTCTGCAATACATCCATTTAAATCTTGTACTAACACACCACTCGTATGAGGAACGGTAAATGGAATAGTTTGTCCATTTCCTAAAGTTACCTCGAATTTAATTTTACTGCGCCAGAAAAGTAGATTCGTGTAGGTACTACGTAATGAATTTACTTTAATCGCAATCGATTTCGATCCATTACCATCAACAGGTTGACCATTTTTCAATAGTTCCTTTTGAGTCTGTTGTACCATCGTTTCTGTAATAGACTTGATGCTAGAGTCCAGTTTTGTGCCCATATAAGAATATACAATCACTCGTTCATCTGAAGTTTGAGCATTGGTCACATCAGCCTTGCCAATGACCTTCACGGGTTGAATTAAGCCTGCGCGTAGAGGATATTCTGTACTGACATAAGGCATCGTCCCACAAGCAGTTAATATAAGTGAGCAAATTGAAATAATTAATAAGTTACGCATTGATATTTTCCAAGAAATCTATTGTGATTTATATTTAAGTCTAAGCGCCGCGTATCTTAATGTAAGTTAAAGAGAAATTGATGAAAAAAAAATAAAATAATTTTTAAAAATATAATATATACAGCCATTTTTTATAATTAATTAGCTATGTGTAAATAAATAAAAACCCCACTCTAAAGCGGGGCTTTTAAAACTACATCAATTATTCTTAACTCAATATTAAGCCACTTGGCCTTCTAAAAAGTCTTGTGCAAAACGCTGCAATACACCGCCCGCTTCATATACAGAAACTTCTTCTTCTGTATCTAAACGGCAAGTCACAGGCACTTCAAGAATCTCTTCTTTACCATCCGCTGTGGCACGTTCAATCACTAAAGTTAAAGTCGAACGCGGCGCGATATTACCAATCACGCTATAAAGCTCAGTACCATCTAGTTTTAAAGTCTTGCGGTTTACACCTGATTTAAACTCAAGTGGTAACACGCCCATACCCACCAAGTTAGTACGGTGAATACGCTCAAAACCTTCTGCCACAATCGCTTCAACACCTGCAAGGCGTACACCTTTCGCAGCCCAGTCACGGCTCGAGCCCTGACCGTAGTCAGCACCCGCAACAATAATTAATGGCTGCTTACGGTTCATGTAGGTTTCAATTGCTTCCCACATACGCATCACTTCGCCTTCTGGCTCTACACGCGCTTTTGAACCTTGCTTAATGGTACCGTCTGAACGGACCACCATTTCGTTATACAGTTTCGGGTTAGCAAATGTTGCACGTTGTGCAGTCAAATGGTCACCACGGTGCGTTGCATATGAATTGAAGTCTTCTTCTGGTAGACCCATTTTATGAAGATATTCACCCGCAGCCGAGTCCATCAAAATCGCGTTTGAAGGCGACAAATGGTCGGTGGTGATGTTGTCACCCAAAATGGCAAGCGGACGCATGTTCGCTAAAGTACGTGGTGCAGCCAACGCCCCTTCCCAATATGGCGGACGGCGAATGTAAGTACTTTGTGGACGCCAGTCATAAAGCGGACTTTCGGCCTCTACGGTTACGCCTAAGTCAAACATTGGAATGTAGACTTTACGGAACTGTTCAGGCTTCACAGCTTCTTTAACTAACGCATCAATTTCAGCATCAGATGGCCAAATGTCTTTCAGGTAAATTGGGTTACCTTCTTTATCATGACCCAATGCGTCTTTTTCGATGTCAAAACGAATCGTACCCGCGATTGCATACGCTACAACAAGCGGTGGAGATGCCAAGAACGCTTGTTTTGCATATGGATGGATACGACCATCGAAGTTACGGTTACCAGACAGTACTGCTGTTGCGTACAAGTCACGGTCAATAATTTCTTGTTGAATGACTGGATCTAACGCACCCGACATACCGTTACACGTCGTACAAGCGTAAGCCAC
The DNA here is from genome assembly GCF_025513915.1 of Acinetobacter sp. WU_MDCI_Abxb74. NCBI lineage: Bacteria > Pseudomonadati > Pseudomonadota > Gammaproteobacteria > Moraxellales > Moraxellaceae > Acinetobacter > Acinetobacter sp. WU_MDCI_Abxb74. The sequence goes on along the minus strand of NZ_JAHPRP010000008.1, from coordinate 72,329 downwards.
AATACCAAAACCAAGTTGTTCTAAGTCTTTTAGAACACCCGCTTCTTCAAGGTAAAGTGCAGCCGCTTTTGAACCCGGTGCAAATGATGATTTCACCCAAGGTTTACGGACTAAACCTAGCTCATTTGCTTTACGTGCCAACAAACCTGCCGCCACGGTGTTACGAGGGTTAGAAGTGTTAGTACACGAAGTAATTGCAGCAATAATGATTGCACCATCTGGCATTAAGCCGTCAGAACGGTTTTCAACAACACCTGCAATACCTTTTTCTTTTAGGTCCGCAGTTGAAACACGTGCATGTGGGTTTGATGGACCAGCAATGTTACGTGTTACTTTTGATAGATCAAAACGTAGTACGCGTGGGTACTCTGCTTTGGTCATGTCAGTTGCCCAAAGGCCAATTTCTTTTGCGTACTGTTCAACCAACGCCACTTGAGCATCTTCACGACCTGTGAGGCGTAAGTAGTCAAGCGTATTTTGGTCGATGTAGAACATCGCAGCCGTAGCACCGTACTCTGGTGTCATGTTCGAAATGGTTGCACGGTCGCCCACAGACATGCTATCAGCGCCTTCACCAAAGAACTCAAGGTATGCACCAACCACACGTTCTTTACGCAAGAATTCAGTTAGAGCAAGTACGATATCTGTTGCAGTAATGCCTGCCTGACGCTGTCCTACAAACTCAACACCAATAATGTCTGGCAGACGCATCCAAGATGCACGGCCTAACATTACGTTTTCAGCTTCTAGACCACCTACACCTATAGAAATTACGCCCAAAGCATCTGTATGTGGAGTGTGTGAATCTGTACCCACGCAAGTGTCTGGATATGCCACGCCATCACGCGCCTGAATCACCGGAGACATTTTCTCTAGGTTAATCTGGTGCATGATGCCGTTCCCCGCAGGGATCACATCGACATTTTTAAATGCTGTTTTAGTCCACTCAATAAAGTGGAAACGGTCTTCGTTACGACGGTCTTCAACAGCACGGTTTTTTTCAAAAGCGTCTGGGTCAGCACCGCCATATTCCACTGCTAAAGAGTGGTCGACAATCAGTTGTGTTGGCACAACTGGATTGACTTTAGATGGGTCGCCACCTTTGTCGGCAATTGCATCACGCAAACCTGCAAGGTCAACCAATGCAGTTTGACCTAAGATGTCATGACACACGACACGCGCAGGGTACCAAGGGAAATCCAAGTCCTGACGGCCTTCAATTAACTGCGTTAAATAAGCAGTTAAGTTCTCGGCATCAGCACGGCGTACCAATTGTTCCGCGAGTACTTTAGAGGTGTAAGGCAGTTTTTCGTATGCGCCTGGCTGAATATCTTCAACGGCTTGACGCACGTCGAAATATTCAAGCTGGGTACCTGCCAGCGGTTTACGGTATTTTGTGTTCATTAACCACGCTCCGCCAATGGTTTAAATTCGAGGTTTTCAGGGCCTGTGTAGTTCGCGCTTGGACGAATGATTTTGCCGTCTTGGCGTTGTTCAATCACGTGAGCTGACCAACCTGCTGTACGTGCAATCACGAACAATGGAGTGAACATGGCAGTTGGAACACCCATTAAGTGATAGCTCACCGCACTGAACCAGTCGAGGTTCGGGAACATGTTTTTCACTTCTTTCATCACTGCTTCTAAACGCTCAGCGATTAAGTACATTTTGATGTTCTCTTGTGCTTGTGCCAACTCATGCGCAACTTTCTTGATCACTTCGTTACGTGGGTCAGAAACTGTATATACAGGGTGACCAAAACCGATCACCACTTCTTTATTTTCAACACGTTTACGAATATCAGCTTCTGCTTCGTCTGCGTTGTCGTAACGTTGTTGAATTACGAATGCAACTTCGTTTGCACCACCGTGTTTAGGTCCGCGAAGTGCACCAATACCACCTGTAATTGCCGAGTACATGTCAGAACCTGTACCTGCAACCACACGTGACGTAAATGTAGATGCGTTGAACTCGTGTTCAGCATACAAAATGAGTGATGTATGCATTGCTTGAATCCATTCTTCAGATGGTTTTTCACCATGAAGTAAGTGCAAGAAATGCGCTGCAATTGAGTCGTCATCCGTTTCAACTTCAATGCGACGACCGTTGTTGCTGAAGTGATACCAATACAACAACATTGAACCTAGACTTGCCATTAATTTGTCGGCAATGTCTTTTGCGCCAGCTTCGTTGTGGTCTTCGTGTTCTGGCGTTAAACACCCTAGAACTGAAACACCTGTGCGCATCACATCCATTGGGTGTGCAGATGGTGGTAATTGTTCAAGTGCAGTTTTAAGTGCTGCTGGTAAGCCACGTAGTGCTTTTAATTTTGCTTTATACGCTTTGAGTTCAGCTTTGTTTGGTAATTTGCCATGTACGAGCAAGTGAGCAACTTCTTCAAACTGGCTGCCGGCTGCAAGGTCAAGAATGTCATAGCCACGATAGTGCAAGTCGTTACCGCTACGTCCTACGGTACAAAGTGCTGTGTTGCCTGCAACTTGTCCACTCAGTGCAACTGATTTTTTTGGTTTGAAGCCTGTTGTTGTTTCATTTGAGCTCATAAGATTGTCCTTTCCTATCTATCTGAATTTATTTATTAAACACGACGGATTCGTACCGTTTTCACTTCTTATTTCTTTTTAGCAAATGCGTTGTCTAAGTAGTCTTCAAACGCATAGTAATTAATGCGTTCATATAACTCTTTACGCGTTTGCATAATATCAACCACGTTCTTTTGCGTGCCTTCTTTACGCAAGGTTTCATACACAGTTTCGGCAGCTTTGTTCATAGCACGGAAAGCAGAAAGTGGATAAAGTGCAAGGCTTACATCTGCAGATGCTAACTCTTCAGTGGTAAACAGTGGTGTAGAACCAAACTCGGTAATGTTTGCCAAAATTGGTGCGCCAGTTGTTTGAGCAAATTGCTTATACATATCAAGCTCGGTAATTGCTTCAGGGAACAACATGTCAGCACCAGCTTCAATGTAAGCACCCGCACGGTCAATTGCAGCTTGTAAACCATCTACAGCCAATGCATCAGTACGGGCCATAATCACGAAGCTGTCATCACCACGCGCATCAACCGCAGCTTTAATACGGTCAACCATTTCTTCTTGAGTCACAATGGCTTTGTTCGGACGGTGACCACAACGTTTTGCGCCCACTTGGTCTTCAATATGCATTGCCGCAGCACCAAACTTGATGAGTGCTTTTGTGGTACGCGCAATGTTAAATGCAGAAGCACCAAAACCTGTGTCCGCATCGACCAATAATGGAAGATCGCATACATCGGTAATACGGCGTACATCTGTCAACACATCGTCAAGGTTACTGATTCCTAAATCAGGCAAGCCTAAAGAACCAGCTGCTACACCACCACCTGATAAGTAAATCGCTTTATAACCTGCACGTTTTGCCAAAAGTGCATGATTGGCATTAATAGTTCCAACCACTTGTAATGGCTTTTCTTGGGCTACGGCTTCGCGAAATAGCTGACCTGCGGATTGTTTAGCCATTGTTATGTTCTCCTTGTGCTTGTAGCAGTGTTTGCTCAATAATTTTGTAAGAAGCATTAATATGTCGATGCATGAGCAGCTCGGCAAGTTCACCATCGCCTTCTGCAATTGCATCTAAAATACGGATATGTTCGTCCCAAGCTTTGCTCGGACGATCGGGTGTGTTTGAAAACTGAATTCGGTACATACGGATGAGGTGATAAAGCTCATCACACAACATTTTTTCTAGGGTTTTATTGCCACTACTTTTAATAATGCAGTAGTGAAAATCGTCCTGCCCTTCTTGCAAGTAATATCCTTTACCTGCTTTAAAATTTTCATCTTCAGCATGCATACGCAATACATCGCGTAGCGCCAAAATTTGCTTTTTATCAATATGCTGTGCAGCAAGTTTACAAGCCAAACCTTCTAAAGACGCACGAATCTGGTAAAGCTCTTTAAACTGTTGCAGCGATAGCGAAACCACACGCGCACCCACATGTGCAGTGCGCTCAACTAATTTTTGACCTTCAAGACGATGAATTGCTTCACGCAAAGGTCCACGGCTAATGCCATAAGTCCGTGCCAGTTCAGGTTCAGATATTTTGCTACCTGCCGGAATTTGACCCAAAACAATAGCCGTCTGTATTTGTTTAAATACATTCTCGGTCAGTGTTCTACCCTGACTTTGTAGAGGCTCTGGTGCGAAGGTCAAATCTTGCATATTGTCGACAATTTTTAATCAATTATGGCTTTTATAGCGTTATGACTGAAAAAAATCAAGGTGATTGTTGACACTTTAGAGAACGCACTAGGTCAATTGTGCTCAATAAAGTACTTTATTTGCCATAAATTCAGATTATCTCACTTCTCCTTGTTAATACTTATAAAACAAATGGTTATTTACATATTTTCATAAATACGGAAGAGATTTATATCTAGATTAAATAGAGATATTTGTCCCTTCAAACTTTAGTCTACAACCCATGTATGACAGCAAGATTGTAGACAATCCGATTGAATACGATTTTTATGGATAAATTAGTATCTATTTACCGTAATTTCATTTAATCCGTTTTTATTATTTATTTGCCAGAAAATATCAATATTAATGAAATTATCAGGTGCTTCACGGTAGCTTTATTGATACATTATTGAGCATCGACATAGAAGTAATGCATTTTTCGAGACAGAAAAAGCTTAACTCTATGCATATTGTTGAATGAAAGGACTTTTTTGATGTTTCAACATATCCCCCCATACGCAGGCGACCCAATTTTATCTTTAATGGAACAGTTCAATGCTGATACTCGTTCTGAAAAAGTAAACTTGAGTATTGGTCTTTACTATAACGAAGACAGTATTGTTCCTCAGTTAGAGACCATTATCGAGGCGCAAAAGCGTATTGAGCCTAAGAACGGTAAGACTAAACTTTATTTGCCAATGGAAGGCTTCAAACCTTACCGTGAAGCAATTCAAGCACTTTTATTTGGTGCAAACAGCCCAGCAGTTAAAGCTGGCCGTGCTGTAACCATCCAAACGCTTGGTGGTTCAGGTGCATTGAAAGTTGGTGCTGACTTCTTAAAAACCTATTTCCCAAATTCAGACGTTTGGGTAAGCCAACCAACTTGGGATAACCACGTTGCAATTTTTAATGGCGCTGGCATTAAGACTCATTTCTACCCATATTTCGATAACGAAACTCGTGGTGTAGATTTTGACGGCATGTTGTCTACGCTTAAAACGTTGTCTGAGCAAAGCATTGTGTTGTTGCACCCATGCTGCCACAACCCAACGGGTGCTGACCTAAACCCAGCGCAATGGGATCAAGTGATAGCGGTATTAAAAGATCGTAACCTTATTCCATTCCTAGACATCGCTTACCAAGGTTTTGGCGATGGTATGGAAGAAGATGCGTATGCTATCCGTGCTTTAGACCAAGCGGGTTTAAACTTCATTGTGAGCAACTCGTTCTCTAAAATCTTCTCTTTATATGGCGAGCGTGTTGGCGGCTTAACTTTCGTATGTGACGATGCAGAAGCTGCTCAGTGCACATTCGGTCAGTTAAAAGCGACTGTACGCCGTATTTATTCTAGCCCTCCTACAACAGGTGCTTGGTTAGTTGATGAAGTGTTAAATGACGCTGAACTTAACCAACAATGGCAAGGTGAAGTGAAAGAGATGCGTGAGCGTATTATCAAAATGCGTAGCATCTTAAAAGACGAACTCACTAAAGCATTACCAGAGCTTGACTTTAGCTACCTTGTAAACCAAAAAGGTATGTTTAGCTACACAGGTTTAACTGCTGAGCAAGTTGATATCTTGCGTGAAGAATATGCAATCTACTTAGTACGTAGTGGTCGTATTTGTGTGGCAGGTTTAAACATGAACAATGTTTACACCGTTGCAAAAGCAGTTGCTGAAGTGCTTGCTAAATCAACAGCAGCAGCATAAAACAGCTTTAAAAGAAAAGGCGCTTCGGCGTCTTTTTTTATATATCGATATTAGAATTTCCTTTTGCTCCAATACTTCAGTTTTGATGTGTGTCCAATACCCACATTAAAGCTATTGGTTGGGTCGAGTTTTTGGTAAAAGTTCGCTAAAGCAGGTTTAGCAATGTAAAGATGCCCAACATTATGCTCTGCTGGGTACTCAGCACGGCGTGCATCAAGCAGTTTCCACATTTGGTGTTCCATTTCTAATGGATCATTACCCTTTTTGAGAATATAGTCCTGATGGAAAACATGACAAAAGAAATGTCCATAATAGAGTTTATGGAGGATGTTCTTTTCCATCTCGGCTGGCAGTTGCTCTACCCATTCACGGTCATTACGACGTAACGCAATATCCAGCGCGACAATATCTTCAACTTCACTACGGTGTGTATCGCGATAACGAATTGCAGCTCCCGCAATTGCAAAGCGGTGTAAGAAAGCCTTTCGCCCTTCCTCTTCGCTACATACGAAATAGCTACCTGACGGATGCACTGCAAAATATTCTTTAAAAAATTGCTCAGTCTGTGTTTTCGAATTATTTTCAACGCGTAAGACTAAATGATGCTCATAACGGTCTCGATATTCCGTCATACGCTTAGGCAAATGGCTTGGTAAAAAGAAAGTAATGGCCTGTAAAACATGATCAGTTAAGCCTTTAATTTTAAATTTTTCTAAAAAGCCATCAACTTTATCTTTCATGGCGAAGGCTTTTGGAACATTGGCTGTACCGAATTTCTCAATGAACAAAAAGGTGTCTTTTCCGTACTTTTCACCAATCAGATAAGCATCGCGGTGAATATATTCGCCTGCAATTGGTAAGCTTGGCAGTGAGGTCAGTAAATAACGGCGAATAGCTGTTAAATCATCTGCATTATTACTACCAATATAAAAAACATTGCTCTCTACTTTTTCATAAGTATCAAGGCGTACCGCAAACACACAGACTTTACCCGCCGAACCAGATGCTTCAAACAAACGTGATGGGTCAGCATTAAAACGTGCTGGTGAATCTTCATCGACTTGAGTCACATCATGTGCATAACGATGGTCCGAGGCCTGCTTTTCACCATCATCTAAAACATCTACAGCTTGGTATTGTTGTTTCTCTAATCGGGTCAAAATTTCTTCGGGTGTTGAGCCTAAATTCACACCCAAATGGTTCACCAGTTCTAATTGACCAGCAGCGTTAACCTGAGCATAGAGCGCCAGTTCCGTATACGCAGGACCACGACGTACCAATGCGCCGCCAGAGTTGTTACACACACCACCGAGTACTGATGCGCCAATACAAGATGAACCAATCACCGAATGCGGTTCACGGTCATAGCCTTTTAAAATTTGCTCTAGATTATCTAAAGTCGCACCCGGTAAACAAATGACTTGCTTACCGTCATGAATAACTTGAATACCCTTTAAACGGCGTGTGCTCATGACCAAAACAGGACGGTCATAATCATCGCCATATGGGGTTGAACCACCAGTGAGTCCCGTATTCGCCGCCTGCATAATCACCACACAATCTGCATCAATTGCAGCTTGTAACACCTGCCATTGCTCTAGCAATGTTCCCGGCACCACCACAGCCAGCACTTTCCCCTCACCAAAACGACGACCTTGGCGGTATTGACGTGTGCTTTGATCATCGGTCAGAACATGCGAGCGCCCTACAATATTCTGTAAACGTTCAATCACTGCTTGAGGAGAAAATATTCGCATGATGGTTTCCTTTTGGTCATCCATTTATCAAATTAGACCAACACGACAGAGTCTTACTGTTTATAAGTAATAAGCTACTTACAGAACCTGTTCGCTGTATTCATTTTTCAAGTTATATTGCAAAAACAATACTTTGCTCATACTACGCAGGCTGTAAGTGACGCTTAGCACCAGCGACTAATCTCTAGGTGTTAGATTTAATTCAAATTGGCTACGCGTTAACGCTATTCACAACCTGCCCGAATTCTAAAAATTACTGTTTTTGCAATTACTTTGATTGGTGAAAAACAGAGAACAGGTTTTGTGAATAGAAAAGTTTTTGGTTACTTTTTTAAAAAAGTAACGTCAATTAGCTACTTACATTAAAATTTTTCCGATAAGACTCCGTCGTGTCGATATCATCAAAGTTAATACGAAAATGTTAGAACTTCATCGCCTGTACTAAACAATCCGCATTAATATCCGAAATCGACTTAGCACCTGTCAGCGTCATCGCAACACGCATTTCCTTATCAATCAAATCAAGCAAGTTCGACACCCCTTGCCCACCTGCTGCTGCCAAGGCATACACAAATGCACGACCAAGTAACACCGTGTCCGCACCGAGCGCTAACATACGCACCACATCTAAACCATTACGAATGCCTGAGTCAGCCAAAATGGCCAAATCACCTTTGACTGCATCCGCAATCGCAGGCAATGCACGAGCAGAAGACATCACGCCATCTAACTGACGACCACCATGGTTCGACACCACAATGCCATCAGCACCAAAACGTACAGCATCTTTAGCATCTTCTGGGTCTAAAATGCCCTTAATTACCATTGGGCCATCCCAAAATTCACGGATCCACTCAAGGTCTTTCCATGAAATCGATGGGTCAAAGTTCGAACCCAACCAGCCAATATAATCTTCAAGTCCAGTTGGTTTACCTAAATATTTAGAAATATTACCTAAGTCGTGCGGACGGCCCATTAAGCCGACATTCCATGCCCAATGTGGATGAAACATTGACTGCACATAACGGCGCATAGCCGCATTAGACCCACTCATTCCCGAATGGGCATCACGATAACGCGCACCCGGCACAGGCATATCTACAGTAAACACCAGTGTTGAGCAGCCTGCTGCTTTAGCACGTTCCAAAGCATTACGCATAAAACCACGGTCACGTAATACATAAAGCTGGAACCACATTGGACGGCTGATTGCAGGTGCCACTTCTTCAATCGGACAAACAGAAACCGTTGAAAGCGTAAATGGAATACCCTTTTTATCGGCTGCCATCGCGGCCTGAACTTCACCGCGGCGCGCATACATGCCTGTTAAACCGACAGGTGCCAAAGCAACTGGCATTGACAAAGTTTCATTAAACAGTTTTGTCTCTAAACTTAAAGCTGACATGTCATTCAGCACACGTTGACGCAATGCAATTTCTGACAAATCTTGTACGTTGCGCTTTAATGTATATTCCGAATACGCTCCACCATCAATGTAATGAAATAAAAATGGAGGTAAGCGACGCTGTGCCGCAGCACGGTAATCATTGCCAGAAGAAATAATCATTTTAAATCAACTCTATTTAAACGGTTTGCACGTTTCTGGCGAGCTTCATCTTCATCCAGAGAACGCACATGATTAATCACAAATTCAATATGACCGCAGACAGCTTGGCGTGCGGCCTCGGGATCTTTACGATCGATCGCATCCATAACCTGAAAATGATGTTCACTCAGCAAGTCACCATTTATCGGATCGTTATAGACTTTTTTACGTCCCAACAAGACGTTGTATTGCAGCAAATCGAACAAGCTGCGCATCATTTGAATCAGCACTACATTATGCGAAGCCTCAGCAATAGCTAAATGAAATTCGGCATCTGCAACCGCCGCCTGCGCTGAGTCACCCGCATTCTGGTGGCGACTAATTTCATTAAAATAATGATGAATTTTGGCGCGATCTTCAGGTGTTGAGCGCAATGCGGCATACCATGCCGTGCCCCCCTCGAGTAATAGCCGCGCCTCTTGTACATCAAAACGGTAAAGCGGATCTTCTTCCATCAAGTTGCTAATTGGATTCACAATGAGTTGCTGTGGCCACTGTTCAGGCAACTGTTGAATGTAAGTCCCATCTCCACGGCGGCTAATGAGTACCCCTTGACTGTTAAGCTGCTGAATCGCTTCACGCAAAGATGGACGAGAAACTCCTAAGCTAGTTGCAAGCTGGCGTTCGGCAGGTAAACGGTCACCTTTTTTCATGTGACGCTCTTCAATTAATGCCTGCAATTTCATGACCACTTGATCGGAGATTCTCATCACTTTTCCTTCACTGAAGTTACGGAATCATCCACGGAACCAGATAAGCCTGAACCGTAATAATGATGCCAACAAAGACAGTGAATATGATGCTATGTTTTACCGTGAAACGGAACAAGTCAGATTCTTTTCCAACCAAGCCTACTGCTGCACAAGCAATCGCAATTGACTGTGGAGAAATCATCTTACCTGTCACACCACCACTGGTATTCGCTGCTACAAGCAATACTTCTGGAATACCAATCTGCTGAGCAGTAGTTGCTTGTAATGCGGAGAACAAAGCATTTGAAGATGTATCTGACCCCGTCAGGAACACACCAAGCCAACCCAAAAATGGTGAGAAGAAAGTAAAAGCATGACCCGTATGCGATAGAGCCAAAGCTAAAGTTGCAGATAAACCTGAATAGTTCGCAATAAAAGCAAAAGACAACACCATACCAATGGAGTAAATCGGTGTTTTTAACTCATTTAGTGTTTCACCAAAGGTCGTTACGGCCTCACTCGCTTTCATTTTCAAGAAAATAGCGGTGATGATTGCAGCAATAAAAATTGCAGTACCTGTCGCAGAGAACCAGTCAAACTTATAAATCGCTTCATATGGTTTCATCTCTGACACAATCGGCGGCATTTTTTCGACCAATTTATGCAAATAAGGCACTTCAAGTTTAAAAATTAAATGTTCCAGTGCGCCATCTTTTGCAAACAATGCTTTAAATGGCTTAACACTCCAGATCGTCACCATGACCGTTAAGATGGCAAATGGAGACCACGCCTTAACAATTTTCCCAATACTATAACGCTGAATCGTTGTAGGTTGCTGAGTTAGCGTTTGGCCAGCTTCAGGTTCAAAACGGAAAATATGTTTTGGTTTCCAGAAACGGAACAACACAGTCAGGCTGACCAATGAAGCAATTGCCGCCGTAATATCAGGTAATTCAGGACCAATAAAGTTAGATGTTAGATATTGTGCAATCGCAAAAGCGCCACCACCAACCACTACAGCAGGCCAAGTTTCTTTAACGCCACGCCAGCCATCCATAATGGCCATGATCCAGAACAGCACAATTAGCGTTAAAAACGGCAACTGACGTCCAACCATCTGGCTAATTTCCATGGTATCTACACCAGAAACCTGCCCCGCCACAATAATTGGAATACCCATCGCACCAAAAGCAACTGGCGCAGTATTCACAATCAAACATAAACCGGCAGCGTAAAGTGGTTTAAAACCTAAACCGACGAGCAGTGCAGCGGTAATTGCGACAGGAGCACCAAAACCGGCAGCTCCCTCCAGGAAAGTACCAAAAGCAAAGCCAACCAATAACATTTGTAACCGCTGATCTTCGGTAATTGACAAAATGCTTGAGCGAATCACCTCAAACTGGCCTGTTTTCACCGAAATTTTATATAGAAAGACTGCCCCAATAATGATCCATGAAATCGGCCATAAACCGTAGAAGAAACCATAAATAATGGATGCAAAGGCCATTTGCCCCGGCATTTGATAGAAAAAGAGAGCGATCAACAATGCAATAATGACTGTGCCCGTACCCGCAATACTGCCTTTTAAACGAAAAACCGCCAAGGCCAAAAAGAAGAAAATAATCGGGATTAATGCAACTGCACTGGACAGCCAAATATTATTTAAAGGGTCATAAAGTTGTTGCCACATATTGAGCATTGTCATCTCCTTGAAATGCTGGGGCGAATTTTTTGTACCTTAAAATTTTAAACATTTAACACAATTGGTATTACCAATTAAAATTTAAGTGCAAATGTTATTCCTTAAACCGCAGATCGCATCATAAACACGAGTATTAACAAGATCAACCACTAAATAATCAATATAATTGGTATGACCAATAGTGCCAAGTAAAATCAAGCTATTTCTAATTTATAAATTTTATTGTTAGACTAAAGTCGTAAAAAATATCTTATAAATTTAGATCTGATCTACAGAAATAAAGCGTAAAACTTGAATATAAAAACTATAAACATAACCATTAATTGAGAAATGTATAATAATGCTCAAAACTCAAATCATTTGTATTGAACTGAATAATGACTACTTTAACGTGTTTTAAAGCCTATGATATCCGAGGCAAACTCGGCACCGAATTGAATGAAGAAATCGCCTATAAAATTGGCCGCGCTTACGGACAAATCTATAAACCAAAGACTGTGGTTGTAGGTTGTGATATTCGTCTAAGCAGTGAGGCTTTAAAACAAGCGACCATCCACGGTTTAAATGATGCGGGTGTGAATGTTCTTGATTTGGGCATGACTGGTACTGAAGAAGTTTACTTCGCCGCTTTCCATTTAGATGTACAAGGTGGTATTGAAGTTACCGCTAGTCATAACCCAATGGACTATAACGGTATGAAACTGGTACGAGAAAATGCTCGTCCAATTAGTGCCGATACAGGTTTAAAAGAAATTCAAGCTTTAGCAGAAACGAATCAATTTGAAGAAGTTAGCCAAAAAGGCACTACTCAAAGTTATAACATCTTGCCTGAATTTGTTGAACATTTACTCACTTATATTGAACCAGCAAAAATCCGCCCATTAAAATTAGTGGTAAATGCGGGTAATGGTGCAGCTGGTCACGTCATTGATGCCATTGAAGAAAAATTTAAAGCGCTTAACGTACCTGTTGAATTTATCAAAATTCACCATGAAGCAGACGGTACTTTCCCAAATGGTATTCCCAACCCAATTTTAATTGAAAATCGTGACAGTACCCGAAATGCTGTAATCGAGCATAAAGCAGACATGGGGATCGCTTGGGATGGCGACTTTGACCGCTGTTTCTTGTTTGATGAAAAAGGTGAGTTTATTGAAGGCTATTACATTGTTGGTTTACTAGCTCAAGCGTTCTTGATTAAACAGTCTGGTGAAAAAATTGTTCATGACCCACGTTTGGTTTGGAACACCTTTGATATTGTCGATAAATACAACGGCATTGCTGTACAGTCAAAATCTGGTCATGCTTTTATTAAAGATGTGATGCGTGAACACAATGCCGTATATGGTGGCGAAATGAGCGCTCATCACTACTTCCGTGACTTTGCTTACTGCGACAGCGGCATGATCCCTTGGTTACTCACAGTTGCTCTACTCTCTGAGACTCAGCAATCTCTTTCAACGCTGGTTGAAAATATGATTACCAAGTTCCCTTGTAGCGGTGAAATCAACTTTAAAGTGGAAAGCACACAAACTACTATTCAAAAGATTTTTGATTACTACGCAGAACAGCAACCGCAAATTGACCGTACCGATGGTGTAAGTCTGGACTTTGGCGCATGGCGTTTTAATGTACGTGCGTCAAACACTGAACCGTTGTTACGTCTCAATATTGAAAGCCGTGCAGACCGTCAAGCCCACCCTATACAACATTATGTAGATGAATTGACAGGATTGATTCAGAACTAATCCATAATAAAAAAGGAGCGATTCGCTCCTTTTTATTGGTATTTAATTATATCCATTAGGATTTTGTTTCTGCCAGTTCCAGCTATCCTTGAGCATATCCTCTAAACTATGTTGCGGTTGCCAACCCAACTCAGCAACTGCACGGGTATTGTCTGCAAAAGAAGTCGCAACATCGCCAGCTCGACGTGCTACAAACTCAAAGGCTACAGGCATACCATTAACTTGCTCAAAGGTGTCTTTAACTTGCAAAACAGATGAACCATTACCTGTACCGATATTCCATGCTCGGCAACCTTTCGACTGTAATCGGTTATTTAGAGCACACAAATGCGCATTCGCTAAGTCAACCACATGAATATAGTCACGTACACCAGTGCCATCTACCGTGTCATAGTCATTGCCATAAATGGACAATTTTTCACGGCGACCCACAGCAACTTGAGTCACATACGGCATTAAATTATTTGGAATACCTTGTGGATCTTCACCAATACGTCCACTCTTATGTGCACCTACCGGGTTAAAATAACGAAGCAATGCGATTGACCATTCTGGATTAGACGCTGACAACTTTTGCAATAATTGTTCAACAATCAACTTGGTATAACCATAGTTGTTACTTGGCATACCTGTTGGCATGTCTTCATTTAATGGCGATATATTGGCTTCGTCATACACCGTTGCAGAGGAGCTAAATACAAGTGTATAAACACCAGCCTTTTCCATCGAGTTAACCAGTTGAATGCTACCCGCAATATTATTATCAAAATAAATGAGCGGTTTTTCTTGGCTTTCACCTACGGCTTTTAAACCCGCGAAGTGGATCACAGCGTCAATTGAATGACTCTGAAAAACACGATCAAGCTCATCTGCATTACGAATATCACCCTGCACAAAAGTTAAACTTTTTTGAGCGATATCTTGAACTCTATTTAGAGATTCTTCTGAGCTGTTTGATAGATTATCAAAAACAATAACGTCATGACCAGCCTGCAAAAGCTCAACACATGTGTGTGAACCAATATAACCTGCACCACCCGTGACTAGAATTTTAGCCATCTACTTTTCCTAACAATATTTTAATTAATCCACGCGTTGAAGCATCAAGTGTTGAAAGGTCATTTTGAACACCGTTTAAAATCGGAAGTAGCTGATCAGCAATCTGCTTACCTTTCTCAACTCCCCACTGATCAAATGGATTAATATTCCAGATCACAGACTGCACAAAAACTTTATGCTCATATAAAGCAATCAACATTCCTAAACTATAGGGGTTTAATTCTTTCAATAATAATGTAGAACTTGGTTGATTACCTTCATACTGCTTATAAATTGGTAAATTCTCTAATTCAGTCGAATCTAAAGCTTCGTTACCAAAGGCTAGTAATCTTGACTGTGCTAAACAGTTTGAAAGTGCAAGATGATGTTGTTCGACTAGGGCTTCTGCATTTTCAACATAGGTAAAATGATCTGCATTATAACGTTGTATCGGTGCAATAAAATCACAGCTTACCGCTTGAGAACCTTGATGTAACAATTGATAGAAGGCATGCTGAGCATTTGGTCCAACCTCACCCCATATAATAGGGCAAGTGTCTAACTCAACCTTTTGTCCATTGCGCTGTACAGATTTACCATTAGATTCCATTTCAAGCTGCTGCAAGTACGCAGCAAAATATTTTAAACGTCCGTCATAAGGTAATACCGCATGGGTCTGAATATTTAAAAAGTTATTATTCCAAACACCCAACAGCCCCATTAAAACAGGGATATTCTGCTCAAAACTCGTATTTTGAAAATGCTCATCGACTGCATGAGCCCCTGCTAACAGTTGTTGGAAGCCTTCAACACCAATCGTTAGAGCAATAGGTAAACCAATACATGACCATAATGAATAACGACCGCCAACCCAATCCCAAAGTAGTAATTGGTTTTCAGGGGCAATTCCCCATTCGGCCATTTTGTCCGCTTTTGTTGATACTCCAACGAAATGACTTTTTAAAACTCTGGCATGTTTTCCTAAGGCTTTTTCAAGCCACTGACGCACCGTTTGAGCATTTGATAAAGTGTCAATCGTACCAAAAGACTTAGATGAAATAATAAATAAAGTTGTTTCAGGACGAAGTTGATGGAGTAATTCTGATAACTGGCTACCATCCATAGTAGACACAAAGTGAACATTTAAAGGCTTAGCCGTTTTTACTTTGAAATCAGACAACGCATGAGTGACCATTTGTGGTCCTAAATCAGAACCACCCACCCCAATATTTACAACGTCTTGAATCACCTCACCAGTTGAACCACGATATTGTCCTGCATGGATTTTTTCCACTAAGGCATACATACGTTGTAACTGGTTATGAACTTGTTCTGTTAAATCTGGGAACTTCGAATAGTCAGCAGGTAAACGCAATGCCCAATGCATTGCTTCACGTTGCTCAGTACAATTAATTTTATTTTGTGAAAAAAGGCGATTAATCCATTCAGTTAAATTTTTAGTATTCGCGAGAGCTACTAATTGTTCCAAAATATCTTTGGTTAAGCGGTGCTTACTATAATCAAAAAATAATTGATCAAATTTTACAGAATAATTTTGAAAACGATCTGGCTCTAAAGCAAACAACTCTTTTATATGTAATTTTGAGTTTTTTTCACCTAAAGTTTGCAGATGAGCTAAAGGTGAGACTAATTCCTTTGGAAATTGCTCAATTGATTTACTCATAAGCGACCTACTCCTTCATAAGCAAAACCTTTAGCCTTTACATAAGCAGGATCATAAATATTACGCCCATCTAAAATTAAAGGATGCTTCATTAATTGTTGTAGTTGCTTAAAGTCAGGACTCCAATATTGCTTCCATGCAGTGACTAGACATAACGCATGAGCATCTCGTACTGCCTCATATTGATCAGTACATAAAATTAAATCTTCACGATGCCCATAAGTTGCAGCTATTTCATCTAAAGCTTGAGGGTCATGCAGACGTACTATTACACCTTGCGCCCATAATGCAGCTAATAAAATATGAATTGGTGAATTATGTATATTTGAAGTGTTCTCTTTAAAGGATGCACCCCAAATCGCAACTGTTTTACCGTTTAGGCTACAGTGATAATAATTCCATAACTTACGGAATAAAATTTCTTTCTGCTGCTCATTAATCGCCCAAACTTGTTCCAAAAGGCGGCTTTTTGTTCCAGTTTCAGACACAGTGCTCGAAAGTGTTAAAATATCATGCGAAAAATTCTCACCGCCAAATCCTACACCTGGCGATAAATAGGCAGCACCAATACGTGTGTCAGCAGCAATACCATGCTTTACATTCGCAATATCAATACCTAACTTTTCAGCGACCATAGCCAAGTCATTCATATAACTAATGCGGGTTGCCAACATGCCTGAAATACTAAGTTTGGTGAACTCAGCATCTAAAATTGGCATAAATAAATATTGATAACTAAATTGGAAAAAAGGACGCAATAACTCTTGCATAGTTTCACTTGCATCTCTAGATTCTACACCGATAATGACATGCTTTACATTTAATACGCTGTTGATGGCATTACCTTCTTGAATCACATCAGGAAAGTAAACCCACTCATCTTTTGGCAAATGCTGTTTTAATTTTTCTGTACCGTGCAAACCAAAAGTAGAACCATTAATCATTAAACGTGGGTGAACAATTGGTCGTTCACTCAATTTCTCAACCGTTTTTAATGCAAGTTCAATTTGTGTAGGACTAAAACAGAATAAATAAACTTCAATATCTAAAGGAATCTCAGAAAAAGGGCTCTCTTTTAAGAAACCCGCTTTTCGCTGTTTATTTAAATAATTATTTACGTCTTGATCTTGATACGAAAGTACAGAAATATTTTCTTCACAGGTGACACTTGTACACCAGTAAATTTGATTACCATATTCAGCTAATAACGCTGCCATCACGCCGGCATGTAACGTTGTTCCAAATACTGCGATTTTCATTGCACACCTGATTTTTTCGTATTTTATAGATTTCTCTTCCCTTTACAGGAAGAGAATATACTGCTCAGCTACTATATTCAGTAGTTTTTACAAATACTTAAGCAGAACTACAAAACTTTATAATTTAAGTTCTTGAATCAGCTGTTTAAATTCCAATCCTAACTTAGGGTGTGCAACCCCATAGTGTAGTACAGCTTTCAAATAGCCAAGCTTGCTGCCACAGTCAAAAGTTTGACCTTGCATCCGATAGGCTTCAACGGTATCAGTTTGTTGAAGCATCGCAATAGCATCAGTTAACTGAATTTCATTGCCCGCCCCTTTGGGTGTATTTTCCAAAAGCTGCATAATCTTAGCAGGTAAAATATAACGGCCAACTACAGATAAATTAGAAGGTGCAGAACCTATAGCAGGTTTTTCGATAATTCCCTGCATAGCAATACTTTCACCTTCATTCGGGCTCTGCTTCACATCAACAATTCCATATTGATCTACAAGATGACCTGGTACTGCCTCAACCATGATTTGAGCAGCTTGACTTGCATCATAACGTGCAATCATACGAGTTAAATCATTTTTCCCTGAGTTATCTTGAACCAATACATCTGGCAATAACACAGCAAAATCATCTTGCCCAACAATACTTTTCGCACATAAAACAGCATGCCCCAAACCTAAAGGTTGAGGCTGCCTTACACTTACCACACTCACATGAGAGGGAATGATGTGCGTAATTTCTTTAAGTAAATCGAATTTTTTCTTTTGCTCTAGAGTCGTTTCTAGTTCAAAGTTTCGATCAAAATAGTTTTCAATTGATGCCTTAGATGAATGAGTAACCAAAATAATTTGCTCAATTCCGGCTTCTACAGCTTCACGCACTACATATTCAATTGCAGGACGATCAACCACTGTGACCATTTCTTTGGGAATTGACTTACTTGCTGGTAAAAAACGTGTACCTAATCCAGCTACAGGTAAAATTGCCTTTTTAATCACACATTCACTCTCTAATTAACCATAATATCTTTACTACGTTTATAACCATCCACATAGTGTTCGAGTTGACAAAGCGCCCAATCAATATCTTTTTGAACAGCAGTCATATTATTAACCCGCTCAAAAACTTCTTGAATCTCTGTAAGAGGATAAAACTTTTCAAATGATCGAAGAATTCTACTGTGCTCGGTGTATTCAGTATTTTCTTGATCAATTAATAATTCTTCGTAAAGTTTTTCACCTGGGCGTAATCCGCTGTAGTGAATTGCGATATCCCCTTGTGCTGAGTCTTGTTCACGCACAGTTAAACCACTTAAAGAAATCATTTGTCGAGCTAAATCTTGAATACGAACAGGTTCACCCATATCAAGTAAAAAGACATCTCCGCCTTTACCTAGAGCACCAGCTTGAATAACTAATTGAGATGCTTCAGGAATGGTCATAAAGTAGCGTGTTACATCAGGATGAGTCACAGTAATAGGACCACCTTTTGCAATCTGATTTTTAAATAAGGGAACTACAGACCCTGAAGAGCCTAATACATTACCAAAACGTACAATACTAATTTGAGTTTGCTTTTGAGCTTCAGCCATTGCCTGACAATAAAGTTCGGCCATGCGTTTTGAGGCACCCATAACATTGGTTGGACGTACGGCTTTATCAGTCGAGATTAGAACGAATGTCTCGACACCCTTTTTCACAGCTGCATTTAAACTATTCGCTGTTCCAATCGCATTGTTCTTGAGACCAGCAATAGGGTTACATTCTACTAAAGGTACATGTTTATAGGCAGCGGCATGATAAACAGTCTGTACACTATACTGCTCAATAATACGCTCTAATTTTTGTTGATCCTGAACAGTACCTAAAATTGGAACAATTTCACATTGAGCGCTTAGACGTAATTCTCTATCTATGCTGTAAAGAGCAAATTCCGTAATTTCATAAATGATCAACATTTTAGGTTGATTTTTAATAATTTGTCGACATAACTCTGAGCCAATAGAACCACCGGCACCTGTTACCATTACGATTTTATTATGAATATTTTTTGCAAGTAAATGATCTACAGGTGGTACTGGGTCACGTCCCAATAAATCAACAATGTCTACTTCACGAATATCAGCAACTTTTAGTTCACCATCAACTAACTGAGTAAGGCCAGGAAGTTCCGTAATTTTAAGATGTGCAGGTTCTAACTGTTGAATAATTTCACTTTTACGTACGCGACCTACTGAAGGTAATGCTAATAAAATTTCATCAGTTTTATATTTTTCAAACCGTTGTAAAGCTTTTTCTAAAGATAGTACTTTTAAACCGCCAACCATATGGTCTTGCAAAGAACTATTATCATCAATGAAGAAGACAGGTAAATGGTTGCCAGAACGATAAAGCACAGCTGCAATTTGCTGACCAGCATCACCTGCACCATAAATTGCGATACGCTTTCTCTCTTCCCCTGTGAGTAATGCAGCTTTTACAATGAAACGGATAAATGCACGGCTACACCAAATCCAGCTAAACATTAAGAAACCAAACATCAATGGAATTGAGGTTGGAACAAAAGCTGCCGAGAATGCATTTAGGCTATATAAAACAACTACCATCAGTGCAACAGCAAGCGCTAATTTTGCAATAAAGGCTTCGTTAAAAGTACGGACAATAAAGCGATATACCCCTGTTACCATTAAACTTAAAATAGCCACGATAGTAACGATGGCTACTCCATAGTTAATGCCTGGAATAACCTCAGCACCTAAGTCAAATAAACGGAGGGCGTAACAAAACCACAAAATAACAGGAAACGCAAAAAGGTCTACAAGAACCAAAAAACATTGTTTGGCGAGTCTTGGGGCAGACGCAAACTGATAAATAATCTTTTTCACAATACTCTTCTAATCGTTCTAGTAACCGTGCGATATTTATACTCATTTCTCATATAACTAGAAATAAAATTTACGCAGCGGTTACATAACTTTAAATCAGATCATAATTCAAAAGAAAGCTATGTGAATAGCTTCACATTTTTATGATTGTATAGCTCTACTAACAACATTAATTGCACTAATTGTTTTTTCTATACTATCTTGGCTCAAAGTCGGATGTACTAAGAACATTAAGCTTGATTCACCTAATTGCTGCGCATTTTCCAAACGTTTTTCTGGACGCCATGGGGTACCATCAAATGCATGCTCTAAATAAACTTCTGAACAAGAGCCACTGAAGCAAGGTACACCTTGCGCATTAATTTCTTGCATTATACGATCACGTGACCAGCCATCTGGTAACGCCTCTAAATTTACTTGCACATAACATTTATAATGCGCATGAACATAATCATTTGAAGGGATATGAACGTTAAAGTAAGGAGAATTTTCAAACGCTTTTAAAATCTTTTCTGCATTTTCAGTACGCTTTTGTGTCCATTCAGTCATACGTGTTAACTGAATTCGACCAATAACTGCTTGCATTTCCATCATGCGCCAGTTAGTACCAAATGAGTCATGCAACCAGCGGAAACCTGGAGGGTGTTGTTTATTATAAATACTGTCGTAGCTTTTACCATGGTCTTTATATGACCACATTTTTTTCCAAAGCGCCTCATCATTTGTGGTGACCATCCCGCCCTCACCACCAGTTGTCATAATTTTATCTTGGCAAAAAGACCAAGCAGAAATATGACCGATTGACCCAGCAGCTTTTCCTTTATATTTTGCACCATGAGCTTGTGCGCAATCTTCAATAACATAGATGCCGCGCTCAGCAGCAAGTTGCATAATCGGATCCATATCGCACATCCAACCAGCCAAATGTACACAAATAATCGCTTTAGTATTGGGCGTAATTACAGCTTCAATCATACGACGTGAAATGTTTTGAGAATCTAATTCTACATCTGCAAAAACAGGATTAGCACCAGCGGTTACAATTGAACTTGCTGAAGCAAGAAAAGTACGAGACGTCACAATAACGTCATCACCGACACCAATGTCTAAGGCTTTTAATGCAACATCCAACGCAACAGTTCCATTTGCCAAAGCAACCGCATATTTTGTACCAGAAAACTCGGCAAATTCTTTTTCAAAAATTCTACATTCTTGGCCAGTCCAATAATTTACTTTATTTGATAGTAATACATTTTTGACTGCGTCAGCTTCTTCTGTAGTAAAACTTGGCCATGGTTCAAATGCAGTGTTTAACATTATGATTTCCTAATAAAAAATACTTCTTACTTTCTTTCTAAAATTCTGGCTGGGTTGCCGACAACTGTTACACCAGCTGGTACACTTTTAGTCACTACAGCACCCATACCAACAATAGCACCTTTACCAATCACTAAAGGTTTTTCTGGTGTGCCTTGTTTAATTACGGCTCCAGCACCTATATAGGCATGATCTTCAATATGAATGTTACCATTACATTTAACGCCTGGAGCAAATGTAACGTAGTCACCAATCACACAGTCATGCTCAACATAACTGTATAAATTAGCATGAAAACATTTACCGATTTTTATATTTGATGTAATTGAAACAAAAGGGCTCAGAGCCGCGCCTTCACTGATTTCAACGTTATCCATAATTACTGAATTATCAGCTTGCACGGACCAAAATTTAATACCATCAGCTACCAGCTGATTGGCAATTTTTTCACGAATTTGACTATTCGCAATAGCGATTAATACATACTTATTAGAATATTTTATTGATTTAAAAGTTTGATAGTTCACAGCTGTATGTCCGTTTACTATCTTTTCTTCTTGTAAACTATCATCAATAAAATAAATTTCTGCTCCGATACCCTGATGTTGGAGCTGTTGTCTGGCAACAGGCATCAAACTACGACCACAGCCTGAAGCACCATAAATAGCATAGATCGAATTACTCATTTATCTGCTTCCGACTTTGAACCTGTAAACTTGGTCATCGTCGCTTCACCCGCTTCATTAATATCATCTTTAGCGATTACTTTTTTAACGGTTTGTAGCATAATTTTAAAGTCTAACCAAAGCGATCTATTTTCAACGTACCATGTATCAAGCTTAAACTTTTCTTCCCAGCCAATTGCATTACGTCCATTCACCTGAGCATGACCAGTCATTCCTGGACGTACATCATGACGCTTTGCCTGTTCTTTATTATAAAGTGGCAAGTATTCCATCAGTAAGGGTCTTGGGCCAACAATACTCATATCGCCTTTAATCACGTTCCAAAGCTCAGGCATTTCATCCAAACTGGTAGAACGAAGCATTTTACCAAATGGGGTTAAACGCTCATTATCAGGCAAAGGATTGCCTTGCGCGTCTGTTGCATCTTTCATGGTTCGAAATTTAATCATTTCAAACGGTTTACCATGTAAACCAGGGCGAACTTGTCGAAACAATACTGGTGAGCCTAAGTTTTTTTTCACCTTATATGCAACATAGAAATATAATGGCGAGAGTAAAGTAAGAGCAATAGAAGCAATAACAATATCCAGTAAACGCTTTAGCATATTATGCTCCTGTTACCCAGTCAGAGAACTTTTGAGAAAGAATGGATCGATTAAATTGTTCTTTAGCAACTTGCTGACCATTTTTACCCATCTGATTGAGTTGCTCACGTTGATCCGCAGCTTGTTCCAGCGCATCAGCAAAGGCTTTTGGATTTTCAGGTGGTACAGCAAATCCGCATTGTTCCTTTGTGATTAACTCAGCTAACCAGCCCGGATAGTTATTTAGGACTGGTAAACCTGCCGAAATATAGTCAAAGAATTTGTTAGGCGATGTACCATAATAAAAAGCTGGAACATTCGCTAAAATTTGCAAACCAATATCTGCGCTTGCCATAAGACCAGCCAACTTTGCTTTGTTAACGGGATCATGAAAAACTACATTATCTAATTGAAGCTTTTCAGCTCGCTCCATCAATGCTTTTTTCTGCATACCATCACCGACAAGAACAAGTTTAATATCTGTTCTTTGACGGTCTTTCAATTCTACAGCTACATCTAACACAGCATTCAAACCATTTGCCAGGCCATGCGTTCCTGTAAAAATTGCCATCAAGTCAGCTTCTTCTACGCCTTCAGGGCGCCATGGTTGGTGATCAGAAGCAAAAATGTCTAAATCACATCCATTAGGAATAGAGGCTACTTTTTCTGGTGCAATACCACGTTTGATTATGCCATCCACAATTCCAGGGGATAGACCAACTAAACGATCAGCAGAATGATAAGAAGTCCACTCAAGTACTGACATCATCCATAAAACAATAGGGTTTTTTATTACACCCATAGCTTTCGGAAGCTCAGGCCATAAGTCACGCACCTCAAAAACAAAAGGTTTTCGACGTAACCATTTAGCAAAAATACCTGGAATGCCTGCTGTTAAAGGTGTAGTTGTTGCAAAAACAATATCGTATTGCTCTGTCAAAGCAACTTTAATTGATTTAAATGCGAAACTTAAAAAAATTAGAATTCGTTTTAAAAACGATAAACTATTTGAATAAGGCAATTCAAATTCAATAATATCAATACCATCTACTACACCACGGCGTACCCCCTTATTAAAAGGTTGGGTTAAACCAGTCTGACCAGCACCAAAAGAACCACAAACCATAGTGACTTGATGCCCATTGCGAATCAATGATTGAGCCATTGCATAAGAACGAATCCCAGCTGACCCTTTTGGTGTAGAAAAATGCTGATGGAAATATAAAATCTTCATATTATATCTTTAATTACGGTAAAAATCGTAGTCGGTTGTGTTGCTGTAATTTCCAGAACAGGTAATTTAGTCTTTTGATAATAATATCTCGACTCTTCACCCTCGGTGAGATGAATAGAAATAGAATGCTCAGCTTCTAAAATTATCTCAACTTTTCCATTGGTTAAAATATTATTGTTTAATATCCAGTGATCCGGTTGTAAACGCCAACGTAAAATAGCTTGCTGCTGAAAACCAGAAATATTATCTACTACTTCTATTTGATTATCTGTTAATAAAACTTTACGGTGGTGTTCACATTGCCAATAGTCTTGGTAGCCACAACCAAACTCATATGGTTTATAAGTTAAATTTTTTGGAGTAATCCAAGCACCAAACAAGAAGCGACTTAAACGTGGCATTTGTTGGTGTTTATCAAACTCAACTGTATTGTGACTTGCAACGCCTGAGAAATAATCTAAGTCTTTTGGTGATGAATTATAACTATATGTACCACCATCTCTTAATATATTCTGACCTTTAAACCAGACATCTAAATGCAATCCATCACACTGACTTGGACGAAACTTAAATTTCGGCAACTTAAAAACAACAAAGAAGTTATTATTTTCAGAGGTAATTAAACCACTCTCATTGAAAATTTGGTTTCGTGAAGGCAATTTAAAGTTTTCTTTTTCCAATTTATGTATGTGGAAAAAGTCTAAACTTTGATCATAAGTTCCTAAGTCTTGATAGTAACTATGCTTGTGGAATAAGGTACTAGCCAATTGAACTGTTGGTCTAAAATCACGATAATCGGTCTGGCTTACAGGAATAAGTTTAGCGCCATCGTTTGCTCCTAGATTAGGAACATCACCATTAGCCTGAGTTAGTACATATAACCAGTCGGTAGCTTTTTGCAATTGAGCATATAAACTTTTTGAAAAAGGCTTTAGGTTTAATTTCTGACATACGATTTCAGCTAGACAATACGAATCCAACATGACTCGATGGTAATTAATTGAGTATTGACTAAAGCCACCATCTTGCATGATAAGCTTATTTGCCCTATTAACTAGCCATTTCTCACCTAATCCTTGCCATTTTTCATATTGTGGCGAAGGTTTATTCGCATTTAAGAGTGCTCCACCTATATAAAGTGCAGCTGCCTCAGAGGTTCCATGATTATTATCTTGAGCAATTGCATAATCAATAGTTGGTTCAATACGTTTTAAATGAACTTCAATAAAACTTGAGATGTTATCATTTAATTGATTAACTTTTCCCAAGCCAATAACTGCACTAATAATATGCATGACACGAATAGATGCTTCCTGTCCGCATTTCCAATTTGGCCCTAAATAAGCAGGATTATTATTGCACCAATCATTCAACCATAAATCGAGTTCAACTAAAGCTTGACCATTCTTTACCCGACATTCTTGCAAAACAAGATCAATGAGCCAATCAAAACGTGAAGCTTCCCATATACCTTTAATATCCCCTACCTTTTCATCAAAATCTGGGATTTGATACCATGGCTTCTCTATATGTTGAAAAGTGTGCTGAGTTAAAGGACTATAAAACCAATTCGGGAATTGCCCCGCCAATGGATATTTTAAATATCCAAAGGCAGTTAAAGTTGATTTGACTGGTATATTAATTTGTTCAGATTGTCCACTTTGATGAAAGAAATAGCCCGTTGGCAATTGTGCAGACAGCTTTTGAACAGGATTCAGTCCTGTTTTTACACCCACACGATATTTAAAAACTCTAAACAAATTAAACAGCCCTAATGCAAGAGCTGTTTGACCTTTCATGATCAAACTCATGTTTGTGCTCTTAAAATTTCAGCAACCTGAATAGTTACCCTAGCTACTTCAAAAATTTCATCAGCTGGGATAGGTGTTTCTTTACCATTACGGATACTTTCAACGAATGCCGCTGCGCAAGCATCTTGACCTTTATCTTGTCGCCATAAATTCATTTTATTAAACCCTGGCCAACCAAAAGCTTTAAGTTTTCTAAAGTTATCTAATTGCAACACGCGGCCTGCTGTAAATACTTCCACACGCTCTTTAGGAAAATTTGAAGCTCCATTTGCTAAATAGAAAATTGTTCCAAAAGAACCATCTTCAAAACCAAGCGTAATTGAAGCTTTATCCTCTAGAACCTGTACCGCATCAGTTTCGCCCATACGTCTAGCTTGTACAGAAACAATTTTGGAACCTGCCAAAAAACGCATAAGGTCAATAAAATGGCATGCTTCACCAATAATACGCCCTCCACCTACAGCATTATCTTGTGTCCAATGATCTGCAGGAATAGCACCAGCATTCATAGTCATAATAAAGCTTTTCGGTTCTTTTACTGTATTAAGCAAAGCTTTCATTTTTTGTACTTGTGGTGAAAAGCGACGGTTAAAACCAACCATAACACGAGCATATTGATTACTGTGTATATTATGGTTGTAAACAGCTTCTACCTTTTCTATTTCTTCATAAGTAAGTGCTAATGGCTTTTCAACAAAAACATTCTTACCTGACGATAATACTTTTTCAACAAAATAAGCGTGACTATTGTGACGTGTAGCAATGGCTACAGTATTAATATCTTTATTATTTAATAATCCCTCAATATCTGTAGAAGCTTCAGAAAATCCAGTTTTTTCGCCATGGATTACGCCATTAATACCGCCAGAAGTCACAATGGTATGTAGTTGAGAAGAAGCCTTTTTAAAAGCAGGGATTAAGATACGAGAGGCATAGTTACCCGCACCAATAAAACCAACCACAGCATTCTTTGGCTCAATTGAAATTGGGCGTAAAACTACTCTTTTTTCTAAACGGCTTTCTACTGGAGAGGTATATTTTAATAAAAGCCCTAATCCAGATTTATCTTCAGTAAGTGCATCATAAGCTTTCGGCGCATCTTCAAATTGAAAGCGCTGAGTAATAAGCGGCTCTACATTTAATGTACCAGCTGCCAACATATCTAACACTGCAATAAAATTACGCTGTTCAGTCCAGCGAACAAAACCTACAGGATAATCATTACCTTTATCTTCATATTCAGCATCATAGCGTCCTGGTCCATAAGAACAAGAAACTTGGAAGCTTAGCTCTTTTTCATAAAAATCTGCTCGGTTAAGCTCCAAACCAGTTACACCAACTAAAATAATACGGCCACGCTTTCGGCTCATACGTGCCGCTTGTATTACTGGATCACTCACTTTTGTCGATGCCGTAATAATTACACCATCTACACCAACACCACGGCTGAAAGCTAAACCTGCTGCCACAGGATCTTCACCTTTACCAGGATTACAAACCTCTGCACCAAATTTTTTTGCTAGCTCTAGTTTACTTTGGTCAAAGTCGATTGCGAGAACGCGACAACCATTGGCTCTTAACATTTGAATAGTTAACAAACCAATCAGACCAGCACCAGTTACAACAAAGCTTTCACCTAAGGTTGGCTGAGCAAGACGAATACCTTGTAAACCAATACTAGCAACTACCGCAAATGAAGCAGATTCATCATCAACATTATCTGGGATTTTTGCACAAAGATTTTTGGGTACCTTAACCATATCAGCATGAGGGCCGTTGGAAACGACACGATCACCAACTTGGAAACCATCAACTCCAGCACCTACTTCCTGTACGAGACCGACATTACAGTAGCCAAGAGCTAAAGGCTGAGCTAATTTCGATTTAACCGCATCATAAGTAGTCAGCAGCCCATCAGTTTGTACTTTCTCAAGCACCATTTTCACTTTTTCTGGTTGTTGCCGAGCTTTATCAATTAAAGAAGCTTTACCAAAACCCACTAACATCCGCTCTGTGCCAGCTGAGATTAGAGAAGTGGTAGTTGAAATAAGCAAATGACCTTTTGAACACTGGGGCACAGGAGCCTCTGTTACAGTCGTACCACCATTTGCCATATCTTGAAGAATTTGTTTCATTAGAAAATCTCAAATGCGCCAATATATAAAGTTTTAAATAAAATAGGAGTTAATAAACACATTACTAATGATATAATCTTAATACTTAAATAATGTTTATTAACATATAAAACGTATGGAATTAAAAAACCCATACAAAAATAATCACTAAATCTAGATAATCGCCCAGCTACATGAGGTTCACTAATAAAGGCAATATTAACGGCTATCCCAAAGAATACAACACCCACCAAACAAAATAGAAACTTTGTGTTAATTGGATAATTATTTAATTTGATAGTCCTTAAGAAATAAAATAAAATAGCAGGATAAATCAACACCGATAATAATCCTGTTAATCTAAAACCGCCACCTCCTCCACCATCTTCATCAGATACATAATGTAACTTAGCCAATGCAACTGAAGCACTAGGAAGAAAAGAAAATACTGTAGCTACAATATTTTCAAAAAAAGAAATAAAATGAAGAAATAAGAATAAAAACAAAGCTAATACGAAGTTTATGAATACAATGTTATTTATATTTAACAAATCTTTTCTAGAACTCAAAAAATATAAAAGTAAAATATATAAACCAATTAAAAAATATTGAGTATGAAAAGAAAAACCTATAAATAAAAATAAAATACCTAGATTTTTCCTATCATGGCATAACTTAAAAAAACCAATTAATATGAAGGCAAAAGATATAGAGGAACGAGGAGAGAAATAAAATAAAGTAGGTATAATAATAGGTAGAATAAAAAGAAAAAAATATTTTTTCAAATCATTGGGAAAATTTAAAAGTGCCAAAGAAAATAAAAAAGCTGAAAAAATAAAATTTAATGCTAAAAAGGCAGGAAATTCTAATTGAGAAAGTACTGATACAACAGAAGTGTACCATACATATAAAGGTTCTGCTGTTAAAGATGATACACTTTCAAAAAATGGAAATGTACTTATAAAGGTAGCATTATCATATGACTCTTTATAATAATCATAATCTAAACCTGTAGTAGGAAGATTTAATAAAAATATTGGTACGCCTAAAAGCAATATATAATAGCCAGCCTTCCTATTAAAAAAATACATCCAACTAGCTACTAAAGTAAATATATAATAATAAAACATCTACTCTCTCTCCAATACATTTCTGCTTTTAAGAAAAAGAAACTCTTCAGTATTATACACTTGCACACCTGAATACCTTCTACATACATCTGAAGCAATTACAGGAACCCCAAACTCTATAGCATCAGCGCAGGCTATTCCGAAACTGTCTTCCAAAGTAGGACGGATATATAAATCTGCTTTTGAAAGATAATAATTAAAAATATCCTCTTCTTTATCAATAAATACTTTAATTCTTGGATGATTTAAATTTAAAAGTTGATGTTTTAATTCACCTTCACCATAAAGAAAAAGAAATAAGTAAGCATTTTGATTTCTATTAATCAAATCAATTAATAGATGATGTTGATAAAGGGGTCGCGGAAATCCTGACCCAACCACAACTTTAAACTTGGACTCTTTTACTATATTTAAAGGCAATTTTTCAGATTCATCTATATCTATAAAACTTGCAGGCACATATGAATTTTCACTAACTAAAGAATAGTGGAGGTTAATACTTTTATAAAAATCTGCTTGTCGATCGCTTAAAGTATAAATCGTATCAAACTTATTCAAAATAAATTTTAATAAAAATTTGGGTAATCTACTCGTCAAATGCCCATGGTGTAGCATTAAAGACCACTTATTATTTATTTTTGGTAGAAAGATAAAAAATACCAAACTATTCCCAGAGGAAAAATTAAAGAAGAAATCCTTATTCCTATATTTTAACTGAGCTAAAAAAACCAGAAAAATAGCGATAATTTTATTTTTAGCTAACTTATAATGACCAGAAAAATTCTTAGGGATTCTTTTGTCTTCACTTGGATACAAGTCTAATAACATTATAACATATTGAGAGTAAGCCTTAATTAATCTGCTCAAGAAAGTAGTTACTCCACCAATTGGATTTGGTATTCCACCGACAATGATTGTTTCTTTATTAATTTTCATTAGATGCCTCCAGTTTCTCTCCCAAACTTGAAGGAAGACTAAAAATTTTATAAAAAATCATCAGATAAACACATAACATAATTAAAATATAGATTATTAGAAAAACAACAAAATCAAATTTAAAATTATAAATTAATGCTGGAAGTATAATCACCAATAGGAAGAATCTAACCCCTTCATATAACAAAGAAACATTCACTTTATTCCATAAAGGCAAAAGTGTTGTGAATGGTTGTAAAAGGCTATCAAAAACAAAATAAAATACTAAAGGCAACAGCAAATAAGAATAAGGCGACCACTGGCTTCCTAGAACTAAAAGCGTTAACTCATCTTTAAAGAAATAAGTTATTAATAGCAAGACAGATAAAACACCTAAAAAGAGTAAAAAACGAGTTAGAGAAAATACTTTATAAAAAGCGTTATAAAACTTTTCTTTGGAAGAAAATTCTCCATTGAAATATATAAGTAAATTCCGTCTTATTACATTTAAAGGAGCACTTATCATTTGAGAAAATACGAAATAAGCCCCTATTATTTTTTTATCGTAGAACATTCCGCCAACAAATACTGGAATAAGAGGTGTACTATACTGCATAAAACTTATTAAAGAGTTTTTTGCAGCTTCAGAAATATTTTCTTTATAAAACTTACGGAGAGATACTAAATTAAGCTCAACCGATTTATTTTTTAAGACAAAGACGAAGCCCATTAATCCTAATAAAAATTGAGACCCACCATAAGCCCATAACAATCCTTTTAATTCATATGGGGAAATGTAAGCTAAAGCAGCAATAACAAATACTGTTATTACCTGTATAAATCTCAACGTTATAAAATAATTATACTTTTTTTGGGCCACAAAAAATTGCGTGAGATTATTAAAAAGACTAAAACCAAAACCAAATAAAAATAGAATAAATAAGTTATAATCTAATAATTGAAAAAAATATTGAATAATAAAGAAAATTAAAAAAATAATTAAATTTAAAAAAAGGCTCGAAATATTAGATAAAAAATATGCTCCAACTTTATCCAATATACTTTCTTTTAATAAAATATAATCAAAACGCAATCCACCTATAATTGCCATTATTGATCCAAAGCTTGCATAAAATGCAAGCTCACCAAAATCATCCACCAAATAAATACGAGAAAAAACTAAAGTCGACAGCAACATTAATACCTGAACAAGAATGCCACTGCTCATTAACTTTATAAAAATTCTCATCTGCTAGTCCTTTCCTTAATTTTTTTCAAAGGAAGACCAGCATATACACTGTAATTATCTGTTGTTTTGCTTTTGACTATAGAGCTAGCACCAATAACACATCCTGTATGAATGACCGTATTGAGTAAAATCATACTATTTTTACCAATCCACACATCATCCTTTATTTCTATTTCACCAACCTCTAAACCTTGCTGTGATATTAACTCTTCCGAGTTTAAGTAATTATGCTGTGAGTCTCTAATTGAAACCCCTTCAGCAATAAGTACATTATTTCCTATTCTTACTTTATTGGACACAGCAATATTTATTGTGTTCGTTAGTTTAAGGTTATCTCCAATTTCGAGTACACCACCTGGCGGTATATCAAATTGTATAAAAGAACCTATATCGCATTTTTTACCAATCACAATTCCTTTATGTGGAGGATATTTAAAAATGACATTTTTCCCAACTTTGGGAACTCCTTTACAGATACCACCACATAAATTAATTAACAAAAATAATTTTAGGCCTCGATAGTAATCACCTAGTCTAAAAAAAAATTTGAATAGGTTATACATTTATAAAATGCCTTTCGTATCTACAACATAGGAAAAAGAGAAATCCATATTTTTAAAATGTTTATGATCAACCAAAATTAAATGGATGTCTGCTTGCTGATGCTCTTCAACAGAAATCAGTTTAATATTTGAAGGAAGCTGACTTGGGAGTTCATTGATATTTGGTTCTACTGCAAGAATATTTAAACCTTGTTCTGCCAATTTCTTAGTAATCTCTAATGCTGGGCTCTCACGAAGATCATCAATATCAGGTTTAAAAGCCAAGCCATAGCAAGCAATAGTTACATCTTGAATTGTCTTATTTGGATTAGCTTGTAAAAATTCGGCAATTTTAATTTTAACTTGATCGATGACCCACTCAGGTTTTGCATCATTTACTTCACGTGCGGTACGAATTAACCGCGCTTGCTCTGGCGTTTTAGCAACAATAAACCATGGATCAACAGCAATACAGTGCCCCCCCACACCAGGGCCTGGTTGTAAAATATTTACTCGAGGATGACGATTTGCTAGAGAGATTAACTCCCAAACATTAATTTCTAACTTATCACAAATAATAGACAGCTCATTTGCAAAAGCAATATTAACATCTCGGAAAGAGTTTTCTGTTAATTTACACATTTCTGCAGTACGTGCATTTGTTTCTATACACTCACCTTTCACAAAAGTTTTGTATAACTCACAGGCTGCTTTTGAACAACGTGGTGTCATCCCTCCGATAATACGGTCATTGCTAATCAGTTCTTGCAAAACCTTACCTGGTAATACTCGTTCCGGGCAGTGGGCCACTAAGATATCTGCTTTTTCACCTTTTTGCTGAGGAAAACTTAAATCTGGACGTGCTTCGCTCAACCATGCTGCCATTTGTTCCGTGGCTTCTACAGGAGAGGTAGATTCAAGAATAACAAGATTACCTTTTTTCAAAAAAGGAGCTAAGGCTTTCGAAGCTGCTTCAATATATTTTAGATCAGGCTGATAATCATCTTTAAAAGGAGTAGGAACTGCAACTATATATGCATCTGCTTCTAATGGTGTAGTTTGAGCAGACAACTTCCCTTGTGCAACAACATCACGTACCAATGCATCTAAATCAGGTTCAACAATATGTACTTTTCCTTGGTTAATCATATCTACAGCATGTTGGTTAACATCCACACCCGTAACTTTTAGTCCATGTGCAGAAAAAGTTGCTGCTGTTGGTAAACCAATATAACCTAAACCTATAACGCAGATATGTTTAAATGACTTATTCATATTCAATACTTTAAATTAAAAATAATAAAAATAAATTAATTTCTTTTTAAGAAATCAATAATTTGCTGACAAGAAGTGCCATCACCGTAAGGATTATGTGCAGCAGCCATAGCATTATATAGTGAGGTATTTTCCAATAACTCCGACACTGATTTTTCAATTGTATTTACATCAGTACCCACTAAACGCACAGTACCTGCATCAACAGCTTCTGGTCGTTCAGTAGTATCACGCATAACCAAAACAGGTTTTCCAAGCGAAGGAGCTTCTTCCTGAATACCACCTGAGTCAGTCAGGATAAGATAACTACGATTCATTAAATACACAAATGGCAAATAGTCTTGGGGTTGAATTAAAAAGATATTATCTATACCTGATAGCAATTCATTTACAGGCTTTTGCACATTAGGGTTTAAATGAACGGGGTATACAATTTGGATATCACTATATTTTTTTGCAAGATTAGCTAATGCAGTACAAATATTTAAAAATCCTTGACCAAAGTTTTCACGACGATGACCTGTAACTAAAACTAGCTTTTTACTTTTATCAAGAAATTTAAATTCTTGCTCAAACATCTGAATTAAATCTTCATCTTGTTCAACTTTATCTTTCACTTGCAATAATGCATCAATAACTGTGTTTCCAGTCACAATAATTGTTTCTGGATTAACATTTTCTTTAATTAAATTTTGATAAGACGAGTTCGTAGGCGCAAAATGATAATTTGCCAAAACGCCTGTAAGTTGGCGGTTCGCTTCCTCAGGCCATGGAGAGTAAAGATCACCTGTTCTTAAGCCCGCCTCAACATGCCCAATTTTAATTTTATGATAATACCCAGCCAATGAAGCGGCAAATGTAGTAGCCGTATCACCATGAACTAAAATAATATCTGGCATCCATTGTTCAAAAACTTGCTCCAAGCCTTTGAGTACTCCTGAAGTAACATCAGATAATGTTTGTCCGGGCTTCATTAGATTTAAATCAAAATCGGGTTTTAAATTAAAGAGCTCTAAAACTTGATCCAGCATTTGACGATGTTGCCCAGTTACACAAACTTTGGTTTCGAAGTTTTCAATAGTTTGCTGTAATTTTAAGGCCAATGGCGCCATTTTTATTGCTTCTGGTCTTGTTCCAAATACCAATAAAACTCTTTTCACCTGAACTAATTCCTTATAAACGTATCGATGATTCTTGTTGATCTAATACATATTTCAAATCATAAAGTACATGATTGGTTTTACCTAACGCGTGAAACTCTTCTGCGGTCATTGCTTTAAACTGATCGTGAGCAACGGCAATAACGACCGCATCATACACACCTTGCTTCAATTCTTTAACTGGCGCTAAACCATATTCGTGTTGGACTTCTGTATCATCTACCCACGGATCACAAATATCTAAATCTAAGTCGTACTCTTTAAGGGCTTTAATAAAGTCAATAATTTTTGTATTACGAATATCTGGGCAGTTTTCTTTAAAACTAAGGCCCATTACTAAAATACGGGCACCAACAACCTGAATACGCCGTTTTACCATTTCCTTAATGAGTTGGGTCGCCACATACTCCCCCATACGATCATTTAAGCGACGAGCTGCTAAAATAATTTCTGGGTGCAACCCAATAGACTGGGCTTTATGTGTTAAATAATAAGGATCAACACCGATACAATGCCCACCAACCAGACCTGGTCGAAAAGGTAGGAAATTCCACTTGGTTCCTGCAGCCTTAAGTACATCTTCTGTATCTATACCCAATTTATTAAAAATAAGGGCTAATTCATTAATGAGAGCAATATTGACATCACGTTGCGTGTTTTCAATAACTTTAGCAGCTTCTGCTACTTTTATATTCGGTGCCTTATGAGTTCCTGCTTCAATAATTAGGTTGTATACTTCATCAACATAATCAGCCACTTCAGGAGTCGACCCTGAAGTGATTTTTAAAATATTGGTTACACGATGCAACTTATCACCAGGGTTAATTCGTTCAGGGCTATAGCCTGCAAAAAAGTCTTGGTTAAATTTCAAACCTGAAACTTTTTCCAAAACAGGTATACACACCTCTTCTGTTGCACCCGGATACACAGTAGATTCATAAACGATAACATCCCCCTTTTTAAGCACCTGACCAATACTAGTCGATGCTTTAATTAAAGGTGTGAGATCCGGTTGTTTAAAGTCATCAATTGGTGTTGGAACGGTTACAATAAAAAAGTTACTGTCTTTTAAATCGTTCAAATCCGCGGTATAACTTAATTGCACCGCCTGTTTTAATTCTTGTGTAGAAACTTCTAAGGTATGATCTTTACCGTTTTTGAGCTCATCAATACGTTTTTGATAAATATCAAAACCAACTACGGGTACTTTTTTCCCAAACTCAACTGCCAATGGCAAGCCTACATAGCCCAACCCAATAATTGCTATTTTTAAATTGGCAATTTGCATATAAACGAGCCTTTTTCCTTAGAGTTTATATCTAATAAATCATGCTTTTGGCACTTACAATGCAGCGTACTATATCAGATTTTAAGTTAGCGCCGCACACCAATTGTATAAATGTGTTTACAGCACTTATAAGTAGAATTTATTAGTTTAGCTAAAATAGTACATTTTTAATATTTCTGATAAGTGACTACAGTCTAAATAAGTAGTTCAGATAAACTAAACATACAAAGCTATACGATTTTTCGATGTTTTTTCATCTCTTTTAAGCTAGAATCTGTTCAGCCTGCGTTTAATAGACACTTGTTACTATGCAGTGGACAATATCAATTAAAGATAAATACACAAAGGGTCGCGTGTGAAGTATTGCCAGTTTTTTTCTGTTCTTGCCTTAAGTTTAAGTGCTGCTAGTTGTGCAGTTACCTCCGGTTTACAAACTTATGATATTCCAAGTGAAGGCGTTTATAAAACCGACCTTGGAACTACGGTTAATGTGGTTAAAATTTCACAAGAAACTCTACCCGCAATACAACCTGCACAGGTTGATTATCAACGTGACTATGCAACCCTATTTAAGAGCCAACAGCCAATATATCGTTTAAGTCCTGGGGATGTTCTCTCTATTCAACTTTGGGCTTATCCTGAAATTACTCCACCTGTAAACAATGTCAATAATGAACAATCTGTACAAGCAAGTGGTTACCCAATTGACCAAAGTGGTTATATTCAATTCCCTCTAGTTGGACGTTATAAAGCTTCTGGCAAAACCCTCGCTCAAGTCAATCGCGAACTTCGTAGCCAACTTTCCCGCTTCTTAAAAAACCCAGATGTGATAGTTCGTGTACTATCTTATGAAGGTCAACGTTTCTCTGTGCAAGGTAGTGTCACTAAAGGTGGCCAGTTTTATTTAAGCGATCAACCTGTCAGCATTTATACAGCTTTAGGAATGGCAGGGGGGGTTACTACTATAGGTGATAATACTTATATTCAACTCATTCGAAATGGTCGAACCTATAATTTAAATACGATCGATTTAGAAAAAGCGGGTTATTCGTTACATAAACTTTTGGTTCAACCTAATGACACAATTTACGTTAGTACTCGTGAAAACCAGAAAATTTATGTCATGGGCGAATCTGGTAAAAACCAAGCTTTACCGATGCGAGATCAAGGCATGACCTTAACTGATGCTTTGGGTGAAAGTTTAGGGATTAATCCGAACTCAGCAAGTGCAAGCCGTATTTATGTACTACGAACTAACCCAAATGACCATACAACAGAAATTTATCATTTAAATTTAATGAGCATTGGTGACTTTGGTCTAGCTAATCAGTTTAAGTTACGTAGTAATGATATTGTCTATGTTGATGCAACTGGTTTGACTCGCTGGCAACGTATTGTCAACCAAATTATTCCATTCTCAAATGCGTTATATAACATAGACCGTTTGGGACAATAATATTATGCAGTTTAAGAATATTTTGGTGGTCTGTATTGGAAATATCTGCCGTAGTCCTATGGCAGAGTATTTTTTGAAACAGGAATACCCTCTGTTAAATATAGAGTCTGCAGGCATTTCAGGGCTTGTAGGCCATCAAGCAGACCACAAAGCTC
Organism: Acinetobacter sp. WU_MDCI_Abxb74; assembly: GCF_025513915.1. NCBI lineage: Bacteria > Pseudomonadati > Pseudomonadota > Gammaproteobacteria > Moraxellales > Moraxellaceae > Acinetobacter > Acinetobacter sp. WU_MDCI_Abxb74. Next base: position 35,101 of record NZ_JAHPRP010000008.1, on the reverse strand, counting down.
AACTTTGTATGCAACGATTAGGTATTGATATGCAACCACATGTTGCACGTAAACTCAATGCGGAACATATTAAAAAAGCTGACCTTATTTTGGTCATGAGTCACAACCAGCAAAAACATATTGAGCAAACTTGGCCCTTTGCAAAAGGTAAAACTTACCGCTTGGGCCATTGGCAGAATAGAAATGTGCCTGATCCCTACCAGCACGACCAAGCTATTTTTGATGAAACCTGCCACCTCATTCAACAATGTATTGCTGACTGGAAACCTTATATTTAACGCCAAGATTTTAAGCTTATGAACCAAAATACTAATACCGAAGACACAATTGACTTAAAAGAATTGTTTTTTTCTCTGATTGCCCAATGGAAACTTATCGCCCTGTGCATCATTTTGAGTCTTGTGTGTGCACTACTCTATTTACGTGTAACACCAGATACATATTCTGTTGATGCAATGGTTCAGGTGGAAGACAGTAAAGGAGCTTCTGCTGCGCTTTTAGGTGATTTATCACAAATGATTGAGCAAAAATCACCCGCTCAAGCAGAAATTGAGATTTTAAAGTCTCGTCTAGTTTTAGGTTCAGTCATTAAAGATTTACATCTTAATATACGAGTTTCCAGCACAGAAAATACACTTACTCATCGTTTATTAAGTGACATGGAATATAAAACTGAATACACTAAAAAATCAGTTTTATTTAAAGACGACTTAAAAAGTTTTGAGATTCGCCAATTTGAAATACCCGCTTATTACTTAGATAAAAACTTACTACTTAATTTTGATAAAAAATCCTTGCGTTTGACCGACCCTAGTACTGAGCAAACTCTTTTAACAGTACCTCTTAACCAGTTAAATCAAGTTGCAGGTCCACATGGTATTTGGAAAGTTGCAATTTTTACTAAAGATCAACTTGATGCAACCTATAATATTACTAACTTGTCTTTACCTGCCGCTGTAAATACCATTAGTACAAATTATTCAGTCGCAGAAAAAGGTAAGCTTACGGGTGTCTTAGGGTTAAACTATCAAGGTCAAGATAAAGAGCATATTACTCAAGTTTTAAATGCCATTTTGGTAACTTATAGTGCGCAAAATATTGAGCGTCGTTCAGCCGAATCTGCACAAACTTTAAAGTTTTTGGATGAACAACTACCTGATTTGAAAAAACAACTTGATGATGCCGAGCGTCAATTTAATAAGTTCCGTCAACAGTACAATACTGTGGATGTAACAAAAGAGTCTGAGCTGTATTTAACTCAGAGTATTACTTTAGAAACGAAGAAAGCTGAGCTAGAACAAAAGCAAGCAGAAATGGCCGCAAAATATACTGCTGACCACCCTGCAATGCGTGAAATTAATGGGCAGTTAGGTGCTATTAATAAACAAATTGGTGAACTCAATAGTACTTTAAAACAATTACCAGATGTACAACGTCAATATTTACAATTGTATCGCGAGGTTGAGGTAAAAACGCAGCTCTACACTGCTTTATTAAACTCTTACCAACAGCTTCGAATTGCAAAAGCTGGTGAAATTGGTAATATTCGTATTGTGGACACTGCAGTTGAGCCAATTGCCCCAATTAAACCTAAAAAGTTACAAGTCCTTATCTTATCTTTATTCTTAGGCGGTTTTGTTGGCACAATCCTTGCGTTAATGCGCAATATGTTACGTACAGGTATTAAAGATTCTAGTCAAATTGAAAATGAACTGGATTTACCTGTCTATGCAACAGTACCACGTTCTCCAATTCAAGAAAGTCGCGTTAAAATTTTAAAGAAGAAGAAGAATATTCCTATTCTTGCTGTTAAAAATAGTGATGATATTGCAATTGAGAGCTTACGTAGTATCCGTACTGCGATTCACTTTGCTTTAGCAAATGCGAAAAATAATATCATTATGATTGCAGGACCTTCACCAGAAGTAGGTAAATCCTTTATTTCGACTAACCTTGCAACAATTTTTGCGCAAGGTGATAAACGTGTGTTACTGATTGATGCCGATATGCGTCGTGGTTATATGCACAAATATTTTGATGTTGATGTCAAACCAGGTCTTTCTGAATTATTGAGTGGGCAAGCTGATCTTCAACAGACACTTCACAAAACTCAAGTTGCTAACCTTGACGTGATTACACGTGGTAAGAGCCCGACAAATCCATCAGAAATTTTAAGCTCAAACCAATTTAAAGAGTTACTTGAACAGCTACAAAGTCAATATGATCACATCATTATTGATACTCCACCAGTACTTGCAGTAACTGATGGTATTATTATTTCGCAATATACTGGTGTGAACTTAATTGTTGCCCGTTATGCTAAGTCACAAATGAAAGAGCTTGAATTAACACTTAACCGCTTTGAACAAGCGGGTGTTAAAGTCAACGGCTTTATTCTCAATGACATTCAACGTGCTAGCGCGGGTTATGGTTACGGCTATAACTACGCCTATGCTTACAAAGCACAAAAAGAAGATTAAGCGTAAAGTCATAAAAAAACCGGATCAAATGATCCGGTTTTTTATTTAAGATTTTTTTAAGTATATCCCTACTAAAACTAACTAAAATATATAAAAAACCACTCGTTTTTTTTCTTAAACATTCTATGCTTAAGCATGCTAAGATCAAAAGCAGCCTTTTTAGACTCAAATGATTATTTTTGGAACCTTTTATGAGTAAAGCCTTACCCATTGCTGTCGCTGTAGTTTTAGGCGGTGCTGCACTTGTACCAGTATATTATGCAAGCCAACATCCGACCACAGAAGTCGGAAGCAAGGCAAATAAAAATGCCTCTCCAATTGAAAAAATTAGTTATGTTCTTGGATATGAAGTTGCACAGCAAACTCCGCCTGAGCTAGATACAAAAGCATTTGTGAAAGGGATTCATGATGCTCGCAGCAAGCAGCCAAGTGCTTATACTCAAGAAGAGTTAAAAGCTGCTGTAACCGCTTATGAAAAAGAATTGCAGCAAAAAATGCAGCAACAGAATAAACCAGAACAAGCTGCTGGTGCTACTCCTGAATCTGCAGATGCTCAATTCCTTGCAGAAAATAAAACAAAAGCTGGAGTAAAAACTACGGCGTCTGGCTTGCAATATATCATTACTAAAGAAGGCACAGGTAAACAACCTACTGCGCAGTCTATAGTTAAAGTACATTACGAAGGTCGTTTAATTAATGGTCAGGTTTTTGATAGTTCTTATAAACGCGGTGAGCCAGTTGAGTTTCCACTCAATCAGGTTATTCCAGGCTGGACTGAAGGACTTCAATTGATGAAAGAAGGCGGTAAAGCAACGTTCTTCATTCCATCAAATCTTGCCTATGGCCCTCAGGAAGTTCCTGGCATTCCAGCAAACAGTACACTGATTTTTGATGTAGAACTCATTTCAGTGAAATAAAAACATTCAGGAGAGTAGAACATTACTCTCCTTTTTTTGGAAAACGGCATGAAAAAAATTGGTCTAATTATTGCAACATCAACAATGAGTTTATCTGTTCTTGCTGCAACTCCTATAACGAATAAAAGCCCAGCAAAAGAACAATTTAGCTATAGTTATGGCTATTTGATGGGTCGTAATAATACTGATGCATTAACAGATCTAAATCTTGATACTTTTTACCAAGGTCTTCAAGAAGGCGCACAAAGTAAAACAGCACGCCTAACTGATGAAGAAATGGCAAAAGCGATTAATGACTATAAGAAAACCTTAGAAGCTAAACAGTTAGTCGAATTTCAAAAAACAGGTCAACTAAATACCCAAGCAGGTACAGCATTTCTTGCTGACAATGCAAAAAAATCAGGTGTAATCACGACTAAATCTGGCCTTCAATACCAAATATTAAAAGAAGGTAATGGTCAAAAACCGAAAGCCACATCTCGTGTTAAAGTGAATTATGAAGGTCGTTTACTTGATGGGACCGTATTTGATAGTTCTATTGCCCGTAATCATCCAGTTGAGTTTCAGCTCAGTCAAGTCATTGCAGGCTGGACAGAGGGTCTGCAAACCATGAAAGAAGGCGGGAAAACTCGCTTCTTTATTCCGGCTAACCTTGCTTATGGTGAAGTCGGTGCTGGTGATAGTATTGGCCCAAACAGTACTTTAATTTTTGATATTGAATTGCTACAGATTTTACCGAAATAAATTCATCAGATATAAAAAAAGCGATCATTTAAGATCGCTTTTTTATTTTTAGTGTTTTAAGTCTCTAGGACGAAAGCCTGTAACGACGAGAGCAACTAGATAAGCGACTACGCCGACTACACATAATCCAACCACTTCGGCAACACGTAACCATTGTGAAAGTTCACCGTTATACCAATTTAACGCAAACCAAAGTGCTCCAATCATGGCAAGGTTCGCTAAACCATATTGAAGAAACAGCTTTTTCCAATGTGAACCAAATCGGAAAATATTACGCTTATGTAAATAGAAGTAGAGTAAACCTGCATTCACCAAAGCCGAGCCTGAAGATGCCAAAGCAAGTGCCATATGCTCTGCATGCCAATCAATCAGCTTAAAGAAACCAATAAATATAACGTTTAAAATAGCATTCGCTGCAACTGACATTAAACCGACACGTACAGGTGTTTTGGTATCTTGCTGTGCATAGAAACCAGGTGCAAAGACTTTAATCAGCATAAACGAAATCACGCCCGCACTCATACATTGCAGTGCTAAAGCTGTCATTTGTGTATCACGTAGGTCAAATTCGCCACGCTGGAATAATGCCTGAATGATTGGTGTCGAAAGCATAAATAAGGCAATACTTGCTGGTAAGCCAACCAATACAATAATTTTTGCAGCCCAGTCGATCATACCGCGGAACTTTGCTTGATCTTGTTCTGCATGACGGGCAGAAAGTGAAGGTAAAATCACTGTACCAATCGCAACACCAATTAAACCTAACGGCAATTCAGTCATACGCTCTGCACTGTACAGCCAAGATACTGAACCATCTTGCATGAAAGAGGCCCAAATCGTATTTAATAACAGGTTAATCTGGGTAACCGATACACCAAATAAAGCTGGAAGCATTAATTTTAAAATACGCTCTACACCTTCGTGTTTAAAATCAACTTTAGGTGGGATCAGCAGGTTTTTACGCCATAGCTCTGGAATTTGTATCGCTAACTGCAAAACACCCGCCACAACAACTGACCAGCCTAATGCTTTGATCGGTTCAGCCATATACGGCGTAAGCCACCATGCCCCGGCAATCATCGCGACATTCAGCAACACTGGTGAAAAAGCTGGTGAAGCAAACGAACCATAACTATTTAAAATACTGCTGGCAAAAGCAGTCAGCGACATAAACAATAAATAAGGGATGGTCAGACGAAACATGCTGACTGCTAAATCGAACTTTTCAGGATCGCTATGGAAGCCGGGTGCGTACATATAAATGATCGCAGGTGCTAAGACCATAGCCACAAAAGTTAGTAGGGTCATGACTGTTAACAAGCAGCCAAATACCCGACTAATCAAAATCTGCACTTCAGCGTGTGCTCGGCCTGTTTTATATTCAGTTAATACTGGAATAAAGGCTTGAGAAAAGGCGCCTTCGGCAAATAATCGTCGAAAGAAGTTGGGAATACGAAAAGCGACGACGAAGGTATCAAAATCTTTACCCGCACCAAACACGTTGAGCAATACGACGTCACGCACTAACCCTAACACTCGTGACAACATCGTCATTGCACTGACAATAAAAGTCGATCGCCATAATGCCATCGTACTCACCTACAGCTATATTCGAAAGACGCTATTGTAATGAAACTAGAAAATCTTTTCGTTGTGAAATGATGAATGAACTCAACTTTTTTTCTGATCAAGTAATTGTCTAAAGTGCTGCCATTTAAAATAAGGCCCTGGATCAGTTTTTCGGCCTGGTGCAATATCTGAATGCCCGGCAATATGGTTTTTAATTTCAGGATAAGCCTGACGAATGATCTTAACTACATCGGTTAATACGTCGTATTGTACTTCTTCAAAGGGCAAATCATCACTCCCTTCAAGCTCTATACCAATTGAATAATCATTGCATTCTACTTTGGCTAAATAACTCGAACGCCCTGCATGCCATGCCCGATCGTTAAAATTAACAAACTGTAGGACCTCCCCACTACGTAAAATCAGTAAATGCGTAGAAACCTTCATCCCCTCAATGGTCTGAAAATAAGGATGGACTGACCAATCTAACTTGTTTTGAAAAAACTGCTCAATATACCCGCCTCCAAATTGAGACGGCGGCAAACTAATATTATGAACTACGATCATTTGAATTTCGGTACCAGTCGGACGCTGGTTAAAATTTGGAGAAGGGATTTGTCTCGCCCCTTTTAATTGCCCATCTATAACTTCATACGGTGTAATTTGCTTCATTGAGATGCCAATAAATTGCTTGCCAATTGTTTTAGTTTAAAACAGTTATCTACTTTTCAAAGTAGTAAATGCGATTGTTTATCGCGATTAATCTCATAAAACAGCTTATTTTTAAAGTCGACGGTGCTAATATATCGCAAGTTTTAGGGTCATCTACAAAATGGAAACCGTATGAGCATACCTCAGTCTTTGCTTGAACAATCAATTCAAATCAATATTCAACAAGCATTACAAGAAGATATTGGGGACGGTGATATTACCGCTATGCTCACACCTGAAGATGAACAGGCAACAGCAACCATTATCAGCCGTGAAGATATGGTTTTAGCTGGACAGCCTTGGGTTAATGCACTCATCTCAGCTTATGACAATACGGTTCAAGTGACTTGGTTAAAACAAGAAGGTGAGCGTGTTGCTGCAAACGAAGCATTTTTAAAGCTTGCTGGTTCTGCACGTAGCTTACTCACTGTAGAGCGCCCTGCTTTAAACTTTATTCAAACTTTATCTGCGGTTGCGACAAAAACAGCTGAATATGTTCAACAGCTCGAAGGTTTAAATACAAAACTTCTCGATACACGCAAAACCTTGCCAGGCTTACGTATTGCACAAAAATATGCTGTAGCTGTCGGTGGTGGTCAAAACCATCGTTTAGGTTTATTTGATGCGTTCTTAATTAAAGAAAACCATATTATGGCGGCGGGTGGTATTGCTCAGGCAATTGCCAAAGCCCATCAAATTGCACCGGGCAAACCTGTTGAAGTCGAAGTTGAAACTTGGGATGAGCTAAACCAAGCGCTCGAAGCAGGTGCAGATATTGTTATGCTTGATAACTTCAGCCAACAACAAATGATCGATGCGGTGAAACATGTTGCTGGTCGTTGTAAGTTAGAGGCATCAGGTAATATCACCATTGAAAACTTGCGCGAAGTTGCCACTACTGGCGTTGACTACATTTCTATGGGTGTACTGACTAAAGACGTTAGAGCTGTGGATTTATCAATGCGTTTTAATGCTTAAATAAAGTCTACATCGTTATTAGTATTTTTTTGCGACTTGGTCATGTCTGCCGCTTGTGTTTTCTGCCATGCTGACTGAGTCGCTTGTGCCCCACTATCACGTGGGTCAGCAGCCATTAAAACGAATGTCACTACTGCTAATAATACAATAAAACCTTGTAGCATAAATTTTCCCCATTACTTTAAAAAAATCAGGGTTCCAAGGTAAAAGATAAATATGATCAGGCTTAGGAGGTTGTGTTACAAAAGGTAAGTCTTTATTTTTATTATTCATCTACACCACAAGATAGTACCTCTCTTCATTTATATTTCCCAACATTAGATTGTGTGAGATGTCATCTACAACCTGCCCAAAATCTATAAATATATTGTTTTTGCAATAAATCAGATATATGCAGAAAGAGAACAGGTTTTGTAGATGACAAATGCATTTGGTTACTTTGGGCAAAACCAAAGTAACGAATTAGCTACTTCCACTGGATGAATAAATGATAAGACTCCGTCGTGCTAGCTAATTTAAAATAAATTATTAACCCAAAACTTCAGCTTAATCACTCATCCATTACACTAAATAACCCATATATGGATCAGAAATTGAATCTTCTTGGGTTTCAATACGGCCAGCAAAGCGACGGCTAAAAGTAGTATCATCAGCTAATGTCACAGTGAAGTCGTACCAACCACCAAATTCAGACATATCCCAAACCAGTTCTTTTTCAGAATGATCTGTTTCTATGGTCCATGTCTTATTTGCAAGATAAGCATTTGCTTTGACTGTCAGCTTGACTGACTTATTACCATCATGACGCACTTTTAAATACAAATTCGCGTCACATTCTTCCACACACACTCTAATTTCCGGCAATGCTTGAGTCTGGTTAGCTTGACTCAAATTGCCTTTAAATGCTCGGTGGAAACCATTTGGACCGACTACCCACAAATCGTACTGCCCATTTGTAGCATTCCACACATCATCTAACTGTTTACCCGCTTCAACCATATAACGGCGTGGAATCGCTGTAAGATCTAATCGGTTATACACATGGAAAACCGCTGCCTGTTTACCTGTATTTGAAAACATCAGTTTTACAGTCTTTTGTACTGCATCAACTTTAGCACTGGTATGCAAAATATAAGGCAAAGCACGTGAAGGTCTAATGCCCATTTCCTGCTGTGCAAATTGTTGCTGGCTTGGAACCGGAACTTGTGGCAATAAAGCTTGAGCAACACGAATAGCATCGGCTTCTGCTTTTGTTTTCTTACCTACTAACTCATTTACAGGCAAAAGGTTCGGAGTTTTAAAATCAAAAGCTGTAGTTAAATCGCCACACACGGCACGGCGATATGGGCTGATATTCGGCTCTTGCACACCAAAACGCTTTTCTAAGAACTGTAAAATAGAAGTATGGTCAAAAACTTGTGAATTCACCCATCCCCCACGACTCCATGGTGAAATCACATACATTGGAACGCGCACACCCGGTCCATAAACACGTCCATCTGTTGCGGGTTGAGATTTTGCTGTAGCGACTGCTGGATGAGTAAAGTACTCATAAGACACTTGTTGGTCACTTAGAGTCGTTTTCCCCTGAACTACACCTTTTTCATCTTTAGATGGCGCACTTGGTGAAGGAATATGGTCAAAGAAGCCATCATTCTCATCAAAGTTCACCAATAAAACCGTCTGGCTCCACACTTGAGGGTTTTCAGTTAAAGCATTTAATACTTCCTGAATATACCAAGCACCCTGTACAGGACTAGATGGCCCAGGATGTTCACTGTAGGTTGCAGGAGCGACTAACCAACTCACTTGCGGCAATTTACCTTGTGCAATATCAGCTTTAAAAGTTCCTAAAAAACCACCGTCCGGCATGGTGTTAGCAATACCCTTATAAAGCGGCTGTGTTGCATCGATTTTTTCATCGTATTCAGGGCAAACGAGAACATCGTTACTTACAGGTTGCCCCGACTGCTCATTCGCACGGCGGTACTGTTTGAAACCGGCTAGAGGATTGTCGGTAAAGTTATCCGGCATATTCTGGTAGATTTTCCAGCTAACGCCAGCCTGTTGTAAGCGCTCAGGATAGGTCGTCCATTCATAGCCTTCTGTTGATGGTCCAATTCCGTCAAATTCATTTACGACACTGGCAACACCTGCGCCCGTAGGACCATTGGTTCCCGTCCAGATAAATTTACGGTTTGGGTTAGTTCCCGCGTGCATGGCACAGTGGTAAGCATCACAAATCGTAAACGCGTTAGCTAATGCAAACTGATATTCTACTTCCTGTTTTTTGTAGTACCCCATCGATTGCGACTTTTTATAAGCGACCCAATCGCTCATACGACCATTGTCCCAAGCGGCTTGACCATCCGACCATGAATGAGGCGTACCTGAAACGCGCTGTGCATTTCCTAAGCGGCTATCTAAATGGTAAGGCAATATTTTATTTTTCTTCGCATCATATTGCTCCCATACTTTCCGGCCTTCGGTCATTGGAATGGTAAAGCGGTCGCCAAAACCACGTACACCTTTTAGTGTTCCAAAATAGTTATCGAAAGAGCGGTTTTCCTGAGTCAAAATCACAATGTGTTTAACATCTTGAATAGTTCCACTTTCAACTTTGGCATCAATAGCTAAGGCTTTTTGAATACTAAGCGGGAAACTCGCTAACGCTGCTGTCCCAAACATAGTTTTTGTAGAATTTAAAAGAAATTCGCGACGATTCATTAGTTCTATCCTAAGTTCTTATTATGGTGCACAGTGCATTTTGCAATTACTGGTCGGCGGTGTTGTTGGCGATGAATTGTCTGAGTCGTTATCATCGTTACAAGCACTGAGCATAAGTGCTAAAGAGGTAATTAGTAGAAGTGAAAGTTTTCGCATCATTTTTTCCAAACGTTTTAAATGCGAACTACTAATAAAGCCTAAAAGTGACAGGCAAGTGATGTTTTTATGTCGATTTGATGAAGGCATAAAAAAACGCACCCGAAGATGCGTTTTTTTAGAAAGCGTAAAATTACCAGCCTAAAGCTTCTTGTTGCTTTTTAATAAGCTCGGCAATTCCCTTTTCTGCCATTTCTAACATGTCATTGCTTTGTGCACGAGTAAATGGTTTATCTTCAGCTGTACCTTGAATTTCAATAAATTCGCCAGCTTGTGTCATTACTACGTTTAAGTCAGTTTGACAGTTCGAATCTTCTTCATAACAAAGATCAAGTAATACTTCGTCTTGATACATACCCACAGAAATTGCAGCAACTAATCCTTTAAGCGGATCATGCTTAATTTTCTTTTGAGATAACAAAACATTCATAGCATCAACCAATGCTACAGCCGCACCAGTAATTGCTGCCGTACGTGTACCACCATCTGCCTGAATCACATCACAGTCGATGGTAATCGTGTTTTCGCCAAGCTTTTTCAAATCAACCATAGCACGTAAGCTACGGCCAATCAGGCGTTGGATTTCTTGTGTCCGGCCCGACTGTTTACCACGCGCTGCTTCACGGTCACAACGTGAGTGTGTTGAACGCGGTAACATGCCATATTCAGCAGTGACCCAGCCCTGTCCTTTTCCTTTTAAAAACCGTGGAACCGAATTATCGATACTTGCAGTACAAAGGACTTTGGTGTGACCAAACTCAACCAGAACTGAACCTTCTGCGTAACGGGTATAGTTACGTGTGATTTTTACTTCACGTAACTGGTCTAATTCACGTTGGTCAATACGCATAATCCTTCCTAACTTCTCTTAAATACAAATCTGGGTATAGTATAGCAAAGGATTTTGACAGGTTGAGTTTATTCCCTACTTTCAAATGTAAGTCTGCACTTTTAATGACTCAAAAATAAAAATAGCCCCTTAAAAGGAGCTATTTGGAATGTCTTAAATAATGATCTATCTTTATTAAGCAGCTTTGCCAAACATGCCCTTCACCGCCTCAACAAAAGTCCGCTTGGTCGCCACCAAACGATCAACCATATTATCAGGCAAAGAGTGAACAGCCAGACGTTTATACACACTCACAATCTGAGATCCAAAGGGCGCGGTATTGTACTGTTGACCAAACTCTGCACAGACTTCACGTACTTTAGGTGCCATCTCTTGATAGCGGTTGGCAGGTACATCAGGAAACAAGTGATGTTCAATTTGATGACTCAAGTTACCACTCAAGAAATGCATGATTTTACCGCCAGTAAAGTTTGCTGAACCACGAATCTGACGCAAATACCACTCTGCTTTGGTTTCATTATCAATATTGTCAGTGATAATTTCAGAGTCTTCTGTGAAATGACCACAATAAATCACGGTCGATGCCCAGTAGTTACGAATCAAGTTAGCAAAAAAGTTACCCGCCAATACTGGCAAGAACATTGGTCCTGCAATTAGTGGGAACAACACATAATCTTTCCCAAACTGACGTACCATTTTTTTACGTAGATTTTTAGATTCTACATACACTTCTTTCCAAGTTTTGGTGCCATCAAACAACACTTTTTCCATCTCTAGACGTTGCAAAGCTAATAGCCATTCAAAACCCGTTGACAATACAAAACCCATTGGCACGTTGAATAAAAAACGGGGTTCCCACTTTTGCTCACGGCTCATGCGCATCACACCATAACCGCTAATATCATGATCCATGCCAAACACATTGGTATAGGTATGATGCTTATAGTTATGGGTATATTTCCAGTCTTCACCCGTACACACCGTATCCCAGTCATAGGTTGCACCGTTAAGTGCCGGATCATTTAACCAGTCAAACTGACCATGCATCACATTATGACCGAGTTCCATGTTTTCAACGATTTTAGATACGCCTAGCATAGCCGTACCCAACAACCATACTGGTGGAATCCAACCACCAAACATCAACATGCCACGTGATGCAATTTCGGTGTAGCGTACAAAATTACGTACTTTGTAGATATATTTTGAATCTTCTTCCCCAAGATCTTTCATCACTTCAAGACGAATTTCTTCAATACGCCTACCAAAAGCTTCTGTTTGCTCCAGGGTTAAATGTGCCGATTTTGATGCTGCTTTAAGTTCCGCTGCCATATTCATAATGGTATCCTCAAATCTCTTTTATGTTTGTTTTTATAGATCAATCGTGACTGGGCTAAGGGCTTGGTTCACGCATAACTTAATTGCACGATTTGGTTGATCGTCAATTTCACCTGTTAATATATTCTGGGTGACACCACTGACTTTGGTACACGTACATTGGTTGCATACACCCATACGGCAACCATGTTGCGGACGTAAGCCTGCTTGCTCTGCACTGCTTAATAACGTTGTCGTGGCAAGAAAGTTTTGTTGCGAACGACGGAATATGATTGGTTGTGCTTCATTAGACTGTTCGATTTGAACAGGCATGAAAAACTCTTGATGAAGCTGCGACTGAGCATCTTGCTGCGCATAAATTTCTTTTGCCTGTTGCATCATGCCGTGGTGTCCACACACGTACGTTGCAGTCTGCGCGTAATCAGGAACCAACTTTTGCAATAGATCTTCAGTTAAATGCTGCTTTTGTGCAGTGGTATTAAAAAAATGATATTTAAGCTGTGGATGCTTTTCTGCCAAAGCTTTTAATTCAGCATGGAAAACTTCAGCACGGTTGAAATAAATCACGTGAATCTGTTCAAGCTGCTGTTTCAACGCTTGCTGCAATAATGAATAGATCGCAGTAATTCCACTACCTGAAGCAATTAAAATAGCTGGCTGTTGACCTGAATGTAGTGTGAATTCACCTTGTGGCTGTGAAATTGTAACACTCTCACCAACATGTAACAGCTGAGCTGCACTAGACACCAAGCCCTGTACTTTAATACCTAAAGAGATCTCGCCTTCACTCGTCACTTCAATAATTGAATAACTACGCTGTTGGTAAACTCCATCTATAAGTAGAGTTAATAAAATACTTTGCCCAGCACGTACCTGATCGAATTTAAAGTTACGATTCGGTTTAAGCTTAATGAGCACCATATCGGTATGAAGAGACTGAACTGCGGTAACTTTGGCAAGTACCCGTTTCCAAGCCCAAGTCACGTTAATTTTCTGCAAAACAAAATCAACGAAATCTTCTCGAACCCAATGTGGCTGATAATTAAGTGTTGCGTTCATACGTTCCTCTTTTGTATCTGGCTATTTATTTGAGTGAACACATGTTCGTATAGTGAACATATGTACACTATATTTATAACTGTTCACTCAGTCAACACTTGTTCACTATTTTTTTTATGAAAGTTTGCTCTTTTTTGTTAGACTCTGGCTCACGGTTTAAATAGGCTCTTTTAATGTCGATACGGGATGAACGAAAACAGCAAAGTCGTCAGGCACTTCTCGATGCAGCCTTGCATCTGAGCACGTCTGGGCGTTCGTTCAGTAGTATCAGTTTGCGTGAAGTTGCACGTGAAGTTGGTTTAGTACCGACAGCGTTCTATCGTCATTTTCAAGACATGGATGAACTTGGTAAAGAACTGGTTGATCAAGTCGCACTACACTTAAAAAGTGTTTTACATCAATTGGGCCAAAGTTATTTACAACATAAATCGACCAAAACTCAAACCAGCATTGAGCTATTTGTTCAGGCGGTAAATCATAGCCCTAAGCAGTGGCAATTTATGATTTCCGAACGTTGGGGAGGTTCAGAAACGGTCCGTGCAGCAATTGCCCGAGAAATCGAATTTCTAATTGAAGATTTAACGACCGATCTCACCAAACTCGAGAATTTTAAACATATTCAACAACCTCAAGACTTAAATGTCTTATCTACCATTTTGACCAACATGTCATTTACATGGGCAATGACGTGGCTCAACCTATCTAAACAATATCAAGACGAGCAGCTCAAACAACAACAAACTGCCTTTATCGAAAATGCCTCTACACAAGTTCGCTTACTCTTTAGAGGGATTGCAAATTGGGAACGGTAAAAGCGGCAAATGACAAAAAACAGGTTATGTGGTAATACGTAAAGAGAGAAAGAAAAAGGCTAAAAATTTCGAGAAAAGTCTTTTTCTTTTTTACAGGAAGTAAATTATTAGTTAGGCCAAACTGGTGTAGGAATACCTATGAATCTTGATCGTCATACACAGTTTTTGATGCGCAAAGAAAAAATTCTAAGCGTGGCAGAAAAGTTGTTATTAGAAAACAATCAGGAAATTACTCTAGATGAGTTAGTGGCCGAGCTAGATATTGCTAAAGGCACACTTTATAAGCATTTTAGAAGCAAAAATGAGCTTCTACTTGAGTTAATTATTCAAAATGAAAAGCAAATTTTAGAAATTTCTAAAAAATATAATACTGATTTCAAAGAGTACGCTCCTCATTACATGCTTCATCATTTGCTCACGCCTGGAAAAACGATTCTATTGCATCAACTTGAAGAAAGTCTAACGATGACAGAGTCTAAATTGAAACATCTTTTTGAAGAGCTTTACGAAATTCGCCAGCAACGTATTTTAGCAATTAAAGATATTACCGAAAATTATTTAAAATCATTGAATTATGATATGTCGATTCGTGACTATTTGTCTTATATCTGGTCACTGACTTATGGCGCATCACTGCTTTTAAATTCTACTTACTATCAACGCTCGATTGGTTCTCGCCAGAAACTCATTAATCTATATATTAACCAAGCTTTATCCCTACCTACACAAACCGCTAATTTTGATGTTTTAAATTTTCAAATTGATGATGAAAACCAGTAAAATTAATTGAAATATTTTGTGATAATTAACGATAAATTAAATATAAAAATGGGCTTCAAATGAAGCCCATTTTTGAAGTAAAGCCTAAACAACTTATTTGGCTTTACGTTCTTTCTCAATTAAATAATTAAGAACTTGAGTGACTTTACCATCTTCACCCTGCACAACATATTTACCATTTACCACTACAGCAGGTACTCCTGTTAATTGGTACTGCTGAGCAAGTTTATTTGACTCGGCAACTTTTGCAGTCACAGCAAATGAGTTGTAAGTGCTATTAAATTTCTGTTCAGGCACGCCATAACGAGTGAAGAACTTCGCAGCAGAAGCCTGATCAAAAATTTGCTGCCCGTTCACCATAATCGCATGGAACAATGGTAAATGCGTGCGCTTACGTACACCTAGTGCCTCAGATGTATAATATGTACGCGCCCCTTGTTCCCACATTTTATTCATTGCAGCTGGTGTACGTACAAAACGTACATCTTTAGGAATCTGTTTTAACCACGTTTGCATATGCGGTTCAAGTTTAAAACAGTGTGGGCATCCATACCAAAAGAATTCTCGAACCTCAATTTTCCCCGGAACTTCCACTTTGCCTGGATTGGCAATCACGGTGTAGTCTTTACCAGCAACAAAATCTGCTGCCATTGCACTACCCGATACGGCCATAATTGCTGCTGTCAAACCACCCAAAACCAAATTTTTCATTGTTACAGCTTTTCCTCTAAGTTGTTATGCATTAGCTTATGCCCTAAATATAAAACAAATATGCTAAATTCGTTTTGCTTCTGTGAAGTTTTTTATTGGGTTTATCGCTTTTTTCCCAATAATCGCTACACTAACGGCGAACTACATCCAAAAAGATAACTCAAGTTTAGAGGTAGCACCATGTCGCAATTGAATGTTGATTTACAAGAAATCGCAAAATTTGAAGCACTTGCTGCCAAATGGTGGGATCAACATTCTGAATTTCGCCCACTTCATCAAATTAATCCCCTACGTTTAAACTGGATCGATGAACGTGTAGGCGGTCTTGCTGGTAAAAAAGTACTTGATGTCGGCTGTGGCGGCGGTATTTTGGCCGAGAGCATGGCACGTCGTGGGGCAGATGTACTGGGCATTGATATGGGTGAAGCACCGCTAGCTGTAGGCCGTTTGCATGCTCAACAAGACAATGTTCAAAATATTGAATATCGCCAGATTCCTGTAGAAGAATTAGCACAAGAACAAGCAGGCCAATACGATGTGGTGACTTGCATGGAAATGATGGAACACGTTCCAGACCCTGCATCTATTGTAAGAGCGTGTCAGGCTTTGGTTAAACCGGGTGGCCATGTGTTCTTTTCAACCATTAACCGTAACCCCAAATCTTATTTATTTGCCATTATTGGTGCAGAATACGTATTACGCATGTTGCCAAAAGGCACTCACGATTATCATAAATTTATTCGCCCTTCTGAAATGGCCCATGACATTCGTAATGCAGGCCTTACTTTAAAAGAAATGACTGGACTGCATTACAACCCACTTACCAAGCATTACTGGTTAGCGTCCAATGTCGACGTTAACTATATGGTTCATACAATTAATACAGGTGCATGATGAAAGCTGTTTTGTTTGATTTAGACGGTACTCTTATCGATACGGCTGCCGACTTCATTCGTATTATTCAGCAAATGTGCCGTGATGAAAAACGTCCTGTGGTGGAAGCAGATCTGATTCGTACTCAGGTTTCTGAAGGCGCACGTGCAATGGTTAAATTGGTCTATCCAGAGTTGGATGTGACCAATCCAATTTTCTTGGCGCATCGACAAAACTTTTTAGACCTTTACGGTAATAATATTGTGGTTGATACAGAGCTGTTTGTAGGCATGTATCCTCTTTTAGAAGAGCTAGAAGCTCAGCAAATCCCGTGGGGCATTGTGACCAACAAACCACGTGGTTTAAGTGAAGCTCTTTTAGCAAAGTTAAACCTGACTGAACGCTGTGCAGTTTTGGTATGTCCTGAAGATGTTAGTAAAACTAAACCAGACCCTGAACCGATGTATTTGGCTGCTAAACAGTTAAATATTCCGGCAAATGAAATTATTTATGTGGGTGACCACCCGCGTGATATTGATGCTGGTCGAAATGCCAATATGTATACTATATTGGCTGCATATGGCTATTTACCAATCGAACACCGTGATGATCTCGCTGCATGGCAGGCCGATTCGATTGTAAATACAGTGACAGAATTACACGATATGTTACGTCAAAAGCTTCCTGCTCTACAGGAAAATCAGCGTATGATAAGTTAACATAAGAGTTTTATAGGCTTTTTTAACAGTTCTTTGTTTTATCAATATAAAAAGAAGGAGGTTTACCAATGAAATATTCAGAATACCAACCTCGTCCGGATCTACTCAAAGATCGAATTATTTTAATTACTGGTGCTGGCGATGGAATTGGGCGAGCTGCGGCTCTGACTTATGCCCTACATGGCGCAACCGTTGTACTGCATGGTAGAACCTTAAATAAACTTGAAGTTATTTATGATGAAATTGAAAGTCTGGGTGCCCCGCAACCAGCGATTTTACCATTACAACTTTCGAGTGCTTCTGACCGTGATTATGACTTCTTAGTCGATACACTCGAAAAGCAGTTTGGACGCCTAGACGGTATTTTACATAATGCAGGTATTTTAGGTGAACGCGTTGAGCTGGCACATTATCCATCGGAAGTATGGGATGACGTGATGGCTGTTAACTTACGTGCGCCTTTTGCGTTAACTCAAGCTTTATTACCTCTTTTGCAAAAATCAGAAAATGCCTCTGTGGTATTTACCAGCTCTGGTGTAGGCCGTGAAGCACGTGCTTTATGGGGTGCATATTCTGTATCAAAAATCGCAATTGAAGCTGTCAGCAAAATTTTTGCAGCAGAGCATACCTATCCAAACATTCGCTTCAACTGCATTAATCCAGGTGCAACGCGTACTGCCATGCGTGCCAAAGCCTATCCAGAAGAAGATCCGAAAACTTTACCAACACCAGAGTCGATCTTGCCTGCTTACCTCTATTTAATGGGTGAAGATAGCTTGGCGCTCAATGGTCAAAGTATCGACGCACAGGATTAAAGAGTTAACGATGAAAAGCTAAAGAAAATTACAGCCGATCATCAAATCTGGCTTGCCTATACCTGAAAAGATATATACAAGCCTTTTTTATTATTGATAAAAAACTCTTGATCTATCCGTAATTTTAATTGAACCATTAAATGATCTTCACAGTTTCTCTGCATTTTGCGCGTACAGTATTCAACATGAGAGACATCAGATGTAAACGAGGATGCATCATGAAAAAGTTGTTCACCATCTTAACCCTTTCCATAGCCGTACTCACCACAAGTATGGCGAGCTTTGCTGATCCCCCTTTTGACCGAGGTCACGGCCACAAAGGTCCTAAAGGTGGAGGACCACGTGGTGAGTGGAATGATCGTGGGCATAAATTTGACCGTGATAACGATGAAGACCGTGTTCGTGATGAACGCCGTATGCGAGAAGAGCGTGGTTTTGAACGGCTTAAACAGCATCGCTGGCAGCCTGGCTATGTCATGCCACAGCACTATCGTGGCAATGGTTATAAAGTTGACTATAAAGACAGTAACTTGCCTAAACCTGGCCGTAATCAACAATGGTATAAGATCAATAATGACTATATTTTAGTCGACACTGACTCTAACAGCATTGTCAGTATCCGCGGTTTTTAAAGCGATAGAACCTCGCTATCGCTGAGCAAAAAAGGATAAAGCCTTATGGTTTTATCCTTTTTTTATTACTTATCTATTTTAAAAATAAAAAGATTTTTTACATTTCTTATTTTCTTAATTTCTTCTTATTTCATAGCCAGTTTTCACATTTATTCTTCGCAGCCTCCACGATTTATCTGCAATTGTTCACTAATCTTTAGTTATTGAAATTTAATTTATTATTTGAGGTTTACAATGAAAAAACTAACAACAGCGATTGTTCTTTCAATGACTGGTTTAGTTGCATCAACAGCAATGGCGGCACCTAATGACCATAATCATCATGGCAATTATCAAACACATGAAGTAAAAACGGTTAAAGTGATTAAAAAAGATGACCATCGCAATGTTTGGCGAGCAGGTCAGGTTGTACCACACCAGTATCAACATTCACGTTATGTGATTGATTACCGCCAAAATCAAAAATTAACTAAACCGGGTCGCTACCAAAAATGGTACAAGGTGAATGGAAATTATGTCCTTGTGAATGAACAAAGCCATAAAATCATTCGAGTGATTCACTAATTTTAAAAAATTTAAACACCCAAACTTAGATTTGGGTGTTTTTTTATCTAAAACATGCGGCTTTAATCTTTTTTGTTTAGAATCATCTCTATATCTTTTTGCTGTTGATTCGAGATCGGTATGCCAAGCAAGTCTTTAGAAAAGTCGCATAATAACACCCAGCATTATGTACACTGGTTTCGACACTCAGCGCCCTACATTAATGCTCACCGCGATAAAACATTCGTATTGATGTTTGGTGGTGAAGCAGTCCGTCACCCTAATTTCGAACATATCATTCATGATATTGCCTTATTGCACTCTCTTGGTATTCGTTTAATTCTCGTGCACGGTGCACGTCCGCAAATTAATCAAAACCTTAAAGAGAAAGGAATTGAAACCCCGTTTTATGACAACAGCCGTATTACCACGCGTGAATCTTTAAGTTGCGTCATGAGTGCTGTAGGCTCTATTCGCCTAGAAATTGAAGCATTGCTTTCTATGGGCTTAGCGAACTCTCCAATGTACGGCGCTCGAATAGATGTGATATCGGGTAATTTTGTGACTGCTAAACCTTATGGCATTCGTGATGGAATGGATTTCCAGCTCACAGGTGAAGTTCGCTCTATTGATACCGATGCGATTGAGAGACACCTTGATAATCATAATATTGTGCTACTGGGGCCAACAGGTTATTCCACCACAGGTGAAGTATTTAATTTAAGAGCAGAAGAAGTTGCGACTAAAACTGCAACTTATTTAAAAGCAGATAAACTCATTTTTCTTGGGGAACAACAAGGGCTTCTTAATGAAGATGAACAAATATTACGTGAGTTAAGCCCTCATCAACTTGATTACTATATTCAGCAATATCAGACCAGTAGTCCAACGCTGACTTTACATTTACAACAAGCAAAAAAAGCCTCTTTATCTGGTGTACACCGTGTCCATCTTATTTCTTATGCCTATGATGGCGCCCTTCTCGAAGAGTTATTTACTCGAGATGGCATAGGGACCATGATTACCGATGCGCATTATGAAGAAGTTCGCACAGCCCATATTCAAGATGTGGGTGGTTTAATGAATTTATTACGTCCTTTAGAAGAAGAAGGTATCTTGGTTTATCGTTCACGAGAACGTCTAGAGCAAGAAATTAGCCAGTTCGCTGTTATTGAACGCGACGGTATGATTCTAGCGTGTGCTGCGCTCTATCCAATTCCAACTGAATTTAACGAAACTCGCTCTGCAGAAATTGCCTGCGTTGCAGTACATCCAAGTTATCGTAAATCAAACCGTGGTAGCCAAATTCTACAATTCCTTGAAGAAAAAGCTAAAGAGCAAGGGATTCGTCAATTATTCGTTTTAACAACGCGTACCGCTCACTGGTTTTTAGAACATGGTTTCCATCAAGTTAGTGTCGATGAACTACCCAATGCCCGTCAGGCGCTCTATAACTACCAAAGAAATTCTTTAGTCTTTAAGAAACTGCTTCCCTAGCCTTTACTATTTTTAAGATATTCTTATTTCAGATAAGCTTAGTTAAAAAAGTACATCCATAAACGTTATTTATTTATGGATGTACTTTTTTTAAACCTCTATTTTTTAATATCTAATATTTTTTATTTTATTTACAAAATCTTACGCATAATTCATTAAACATATTTCTTTTAGATAAATCATTTTTTTGCATAAGTTTATAGCCTATTGTGTTTAGCTTTTTTTTGCATAATTAAAGACCGAATACTTATTTTTTCTGAAATAAAAATCCCTTTAGGGTATCTGCTCATCCAATTATTTTTTCTTTTCTCTTTCGGGGAGCACGAAACCTCATGGCACTTTTCAAAACCACTTCATGGGCAAAATATTCAGTCATCGCGGCCAGCCTTGCAGGTGTGATGATGCTAAGTGGTTGTGCCAAAAAAGAGGAACAGGCCACCACAACTTTAAATATTGGCTATCAAAAATATGGCATCCTTCCTATTTTAAAGGCTCGTGGTGACCTAGAAAAAGTATTAAAGGATCAAGGCGTACAAGTAAAATGGGTTGAGTTTCCTGCTGGCCCTCAATTGCTTGAAGGCTTAAATGTAGGGAGCGTTTCACTGGGTGAAGCAGGTGAAGCACCGCCTATCTTTGCTCAGGCTGCCAATCCAAATTTAGTCTATGTCGCAAACCAGCCAGCTGCGCCAAAAGCAGAAGCACTGTTGGTACAAAAAAACTCTCCTATCCACTCTATTCAAGATTTAAAAGGCAAACGTGTTGCTCTTAATAAAGGCTCGAATGTTCATTACCTGTTATTGAAAGTTCTAGAAGCCAACAACTTAAGCTTAAGTGATATTCAACCTGTTTATTTACCGCCTTCAGACGCACGTGCTGCCTTTGAAAAAGGTGCGGTAGATGCATGGGTGATTTGGGACCCGTTCTTTGCAGCGGCTGAACACCAAATTCAGGCACGAGTTTTGGCAACAGGTGAAAATTTGGTAAGCAATCATCAGTTCTATTTAGCTGACCGTAAATTTGCCGAAAATAATCCGAAAGTTCTCAATACGGTTGTGCAAACCCTTAACCAGACAACTGAATGGGTCAGCACACATCAGGATGAAGCTGCCAAGCTACTCGAAAAACCTACAGCACTTGAGTTTGATGTACTCAAAACTTCCATTTCACGTATGGGTTTTGGAGTTCAGCCAATATCAGACAAGGTGGCGAAAGAACAACAACAAGTAGCTGATGCCTTTTATGCACAAAAGCTCATTCCAAACAAACTCACCATTCAAGACGCCATTTTAAAACTGAAATAAACCCAGCTTAGGCACGGCTTAAATAACCATATAAATGCTGTGCCTTGCCTCAAGGGGAACAAGGATATCAATATGCAACATCAGTCATTTTTCAATAAAAGTCAGTGGGTCCAGTTAGCTAAACGTATTAGCGCAGTCACTGTATTAGGTTTAACAATTGCAGCACCAGCTTGGGCAATTGATCCAACTGTGAAAGAACTTCGTATTGGTTTTCAAAAAAGCTCTATTAATTTTGCGATTGCCAAACAGCAAAAATTATTTGAACAAGAATTTCCAAATGCCAAAATTACGTGGAATGAGTTCCCTGCTGGACCACAAATTTTAGAAGCTCTGGCTGTGGGTTCACTTGATGTAGGCGTTACTGGAGACACCCCACCAGTCTACGCACAAGCAGCTGGCAAGCCTTTATATTACATTGCTTATGAAGCAGCTAAACCGCTGGCATCAGCAATTTTAGTTCCTAAAAATTCACAACTGAAACAGCTTAAAGACATTAAAGGCAAACGCATCGCGCTGCAAAAAGGTTCAAGTTCACACTACTTACTTGTACAAGCCGTACGTAAAGCAGGCCTAAACTGGAGCGACATTACTCCAATTTGGCTTACGCCTGCCGATGCTCGTGCTGCATTCCAAAAAGGTGCAGTCGATGCATGGGCAATCTGGGATCCTTATTTCGCTTCAGCACAATTAGAAGATCAAGCTCGTATTCTTGCATCAGGTAAAGGTTTAAGCCCGAATTATACTTTTTACTTAGCAGCTCCAAATTTTGTTAAACAACATCCGAAAGCCGTTACAGGGCTCATCAAACAAATTAATCAGGCCGACAAATGGGTTCAAAGCCATCAAGCCGATACCGCAACTGCAATTGGTCAAAGTACAGGATTAAAACCTGCAACCAGTGACTTATTCATTAAGCGTCGTCCACGTCCATCATCGGCAGCGCCACTCAACAGCAAAGTTATTGCTGAGCAACAGCAGCTCGCAGACATTTTTACCCAACAAGGCATCATTCCAAAACCAATCAGCATTAAACAGGCTGTTTGGGTTGCCAAGTAATTTCAATAGACATATAGGTAATGCACATGAAAATTTTCTGGTTTATTCCTACTCACGGTGATAGTCGCTATTTAGGTACAAGTAAAGGCGCTCGTCAGGTTGACCATGCCTATATGAAGCAAATTGCTGTGGCAGTAGATAATTTGGGTTATGAAGGTGTACTTATTCCAACGGGTCGTTCATGTGAAGACCCATGGATTACAGCGGCTAGCCTCATTGATGCAACTCAAAATCTTAAGTTTTTAGTCGCGTTACGTCCGGGTGTCACTACGCCAGCTTTGGCCGCGCGTATGGCCGCAACATTTGACCGCTTGTCGAATGGCCGTGTGCTACTCAATCTGGTCACAGGTGGTGATGAGGCTGAGCTACGCGGTGATGGTGTATATGAAGATCACTCAACACGTTATCAAACTGCCAATGAATATGTAAAAATTTGGCGTGAAATTTTAACACGCTCGCATACAGGTGAAGCTTTCACATTTCACGGCGAACGTTTACAAGTTGATGACGCTAAACTGCTTTATCCACCTGTTCAAAAGCCTTATCCACCACTTTGGTTTGGTGGTTCTTCAGACGTCGCTGTCGACCTCGCGGCCGAGCAAGTCGATACTTACCTTACTTGGGGTGAGCCACCAGCAGCAGTTAAACAAAAGATCGAACATGTTCGTGCTAAAGCTGAGGCGAAAGGCCGTAAATTAACTTATGGCATTCGCTTACATGTGATTGTTCGCGAAACTAACGAACAAGCATGGGCAGCAGCTAATGAGCTTATCCAATATCTTGATGAAGCCACTATTGCTGCTGCACAGAAAAAATTTGCACAAATGGATTCCGTAGGCCAGCAACGCATGGCAGCTCTCCACGGCGGGAATCGAGATAAGCTTGAAGTATCTCCAAACCTCTGGGCAGGTATTGGCTTAGTTCGTGGCGGTGCTGGCACAGCACTTGTAGGTGATCCAGAAACAGTCGCTGCCCGTATTCAGGAATATGCAGACTTAGGCATTGATACCTTTATTTTCTCGGGCTATCCACATCTCGAAGAGTCAATCCGTTTTGCAGAGTTAGTATTTCCACTACTACCAATCGAAACTCGTGCCAAACTTGCTCAGCCAAATTTAACCGGTCCATTCGGTGAAATTATTGCCAACAACTATGTTCCAGACGAGAAGAAACAGAATGGTTCCGTCAAGGAGCCTGCATGAGTAAAGCTGAAAGTATTGTTTCACGTGGAACAAAACAAATCGGGCAGCATTTGCTGCCTTGGATTTTCCCAACTGTTCTATTGATTGTTTGGCAAATTGCTTCAAGTTCTGGTCTTTTAGAAAGCCGTATTTTGCCAGCGCCCACTGCCGTCGTTTCCGCTTTTTGGCACTTACTCGTTAGCGGAGAATTATGGCATCACGTTAAAGTAAGTGCTGGTCGTGCTTTGCTTGGACTTTTAGTGGGTGGTGGTTTAGGTCTGCTCTTAGGTTTACTAAATGGCTCTTCACGTTTCGCCTCTACCCTGCTCGACACGACCTTGCAAATGATCCGTAACATCCCAGCATTAGCACTTATTCCACTTGTAATTTTATGGTTCGGTATTGATGAAACAGCAAAATTATTTTTAGTCGCAGTAGGTGTCTTTTTCCCAATTTATATCAATACCTACCACGGTATTCGATCAGTTGACCCTCAATTGATTGAAATGGGTAAAAGCTACGAACTCTCACGTTGGCAACTCTACAAAGAAATTATTCTTCCGGGTGCGATGCCTTCTATTTTAGTGGGTCTCCGCTTTGCTTTAGGTTTGGTTTGGGTATTGCTGATTGTTGCAGAGACTATTTCGGCTCAAGCAGGTATTGGCTATATGACCATGAATGCGCGGGAATTTTTACAAACAGATGTGGTTCTGGTGGGCATTCTTCTTTACGCGCTCTTAGGCAAACTAGCAGATGTTTTAGCACAGCTTTTAGAACGCTATTTATTACGTTGGCACTCTGGATATCAGAAATAAGGGAGCTTAGACATGACAAATCTGAATTTAAATATTAATCAAAATGAAGTGCAGCTCATTCCTGAAAGTCCAACAGAATCACAAGAACCTATATTAGGCGCAGAGATTCTGATTGAGCAACTTTATAAGTTTTATGGCGAGGTAAAGGTTCTTGAAGATCTTGACCTACACATCCAGCCTGGTGAGTTTTTAGCAATTGTTGGTCGAAGTGGTTGTGGCAAAAGTACGTTGCTACGTTTAATTGCCCAACTTGAAAAAGCCAGTTTTGGGGAAATCAAATTCAAATCTGCCCGACATTTGCGTGAAGGCATTACTAACGATGATATTCGAGTCATGTTCCAAGATCCACGTTTGCTTCCGTGGAGAAATATTCTTCAAAATGTTCAACTTGGACTACCAAAGTCGCAACATGCTTTAGCTGAAGAACTACTAGAAAAAGTGGGTTTAAAAGAAAAATCGGGACAATGGCCTTCACAACTCTCTGGTGGACAGCGTCAGCGTACAGCCCTAGCCCGTGCGTTATCTCATACTCCGCGTATTTTGTTGCTTGATGAGCCGTTGGGAGCCTTAGATGCTTTAACTCGTCTTGAGATGCAAAGCTTGATTGAGCGCTTGTGGAAAGAACAAGGCTTTACTGCCATTTTAGTCACGCACGATGTAAGTGAAGCAGTGCAATTAGCTGACCGTATTATCTTATTAGATAAGGGCCAGATCGCTCAAAGTTTCCAAGTTAATTTGCCACGTCCTCGTAAAAAAAGTATTAGTTTTTCCCAACTTGAGCAACAAGTACTCGATGCAGTTTTAGCAACATAACCATTCGAGAGGAATTATCTTAATAATTTATAAAAATGCCCATTTTTCGAGCAATAAAGTAGTTATTTTATTGCTCTTTTTTAGGGCGAAATTTAAAAAATATTTCCAAGAATAACAATAAACTAGTTAAATTCTTTATTTTTTGCACAATAGTATATCTATTACGCAAATAACTAGCCGTTTTTTCATTAAAAAAGCAATACACCTGTGCACAAATCAAACAATTTCCCTTACAATGGGGATATTATTTTTTTAATTATGCAGCAGATGGAACAAAAAAAGAGTACCCAAAAGCGCAATCAGCTTCTTGCTGCCGCCCTTGACGTATTTTCAGTCTATGGGTTCACTGGCGCAAGTCTGGATGAAATTGCCCAACTCGCCGAAATGCATAAGTCGAATATTTTCTATTACTACGAAAATAAAGAGTCTTTATATGTAGAAGTGCTCACAACTGTTTTACAAAAATGGTTGGCACCCTTACAAACTTTAGAATCTGAATTAGAACCAGCTGAAGCCTTATCTCACTATTTAATACAAAAAATCGAACTGTCGCGTAGCCAACCGAAAGCATCTAGATTGTTTGCATTAGAAATAATTCAAGGCGCTCCACATATTTTACCTATACTCAAAGGGCCATTAAAAAAACTATTTAAGCGCAAAGCTAAAGTCATCCAGACTTGGCAAGAAGAAGGGAAGATTTCACCAGATATCGACCCAGAATTATTAATCTTAAATATTTGGGGCCTTACGCAAAACTATGCAGATTTTGCCACCCAAATGGAAATGGTCACTGGAAAAACACTGCGTAACCGAAGCATGTTCCAACGCTCAATTGAGCATACAGTACACCTGATGCTCTACGGCGTATTGCCTCGTTAAAACCAAAAAAAGATCGGCAAACTTGCCGATCTTTTTTAGAAATGATTTTGATAAAGGGCCAGAAGTTTTTGGGCACCTAATAATAAATTTTCTTCCCAATCCAAATGGGCAGTGTCATCTGCCCCATCAGTAATATATTTCACTGAAATCAGGCGAACTCCTAATTTATGGCAGACCTTGGCTAAGGCATACCCTTCCATATCAACCACATCACAAGCTACTTTTGGCTGACCCGTTTCAAATGAATCACCAGTTCCACAAACTGCTTTTGGTAAATCAACAAAATGTGATTGAAGGTGAATTTCAGCTGGCAAGTGATCATCTAACGGCGTTACACCTACTTCAAACCCTAACGGTGAAACATCCATATCTCGTTGTACAAAAGTCTTCACCTCGACTAAATCATGTCGATTAAATGCAGAACTTCCTGCTGAACCTAAGTTAATTAAAGTTTTACAACCTGTTTTTTGAATAACCTCAAATGCTTTAAAGGCAGCATTAATCTTGCCAATTCCACTATAATGAACTTCAATACCTGCTTGTTCAAATAAACCTTTAGATTCATTAGGAAGCGCCATAATTAAAGCAATATCAGTGTTCATGCAAAAAGGCTCATATCAGAATTAAATAAAATTAGAAAATAAGTATAAATCAGGTGCAAAAGCTTTTTGCACCTTTTCATGATCACTGCATTTTTTGTTGTAAGGCGATTAAGCATGGAGAAAAGAACAGTTTCCCACTATAAGCTCCTGCTAGCGTTTTCTTCATTACCACGCCCCACATCACTAATAATAAAATACTCAATGCCACAGCCACATATTGTAAAAATACAATTTCAACCTGATGACCTAAATTAAACAGCGCCAAAATAAACACACCGAATGGAAAGGTTAAGCCCCACCAGCCTAAATTAAATGGAATACCAGTTTTGGCATGACGAAGTGTAGTTAAAATTGCAAGGCCGAGCCACCATAACCCGAAACCTAAAAGCACCAAACTGCCCACGATTCCTAAAGCTTGAAAGACATTCGCGAATTGATAAAATCCCACACCTACAAATACTCTTTGTGCCTGCTCACCTAGTAATAATAACCCTAGCGCACCTGTTCCAATTGGGCCTAAAGAAAGCCAGCTAGAAATTGCGAGTTCTTTTTCAGGTAATTGATGCAAAGCCATACGCAACATTAGAATTGTCAAAATAGCGAACGCAGGTAAAACAGAGATTCCCCAAAGTACATAACCAGCCATTAATAAATGAAAGCTATGCATATCTGCTGGTAAATGTGCAACTAACATGCCCACAGAACTTGCTGCTACTTCACAGGCAACTACAGGTAAAAGCCAGATTGCCGTCATGGTATGTAGCTGATGGTTCTGGCGACTAAACATACAAAACGGCACAATCCATGCAATTGTTAGAGCTACAAAGACATCGATGTACCATAAAGCTTGAGCAATATGGATTGCAACTTCACCGTAAAGCCCGACACCGAAGCTTAAGAAACCATTTAGTATGGTAGCTAACCCCATCGGAATAGCACCTAAAAACAAGCTCATGTTTGGATGCTTAAATATTTGCTTCGCTTCATGAGGGAAAAGCAACCACCGCAATAAATAGAGACTTGAAAAAACACTAAATAGCAAAATATTAAATTGCCATAACCAAGTGGCCAGCATGAATAAAAATGATTGAGCAAATGGAAGCTGAATTAAAATCATACTTACCACACCAGTACCCATAGTCGCTGTAAACCAATTTGGGGTAAAATGTCGTATAACATCTTTGCTTTGATTTAATTGGTAAAAGGGTTTTTTCATCTTAAGTCTCTAATCAAAGAGTGGATGAAGATATAGTAGAGCAAATTATTAATAAGAAAAATTGATTTATATTTATTTAATTCATCAATATTTTAAATATAAGGATATTCATATTGAAAAATAACTGAGTAAAAACACAACAACAAGACGAATCTGTGAGATTATGGCAATATATAGCCCTTGCAAAAATAGCCATATTTTAAGTTCATGAAACTGCTTCGTCTTAATGCGTTATCGCCCAATTTTCAGTTACCCAAAACAGCGGTAACGATTGGTAATTTTGATGGTGTCCATTTAGGTCACCAAGCGATGATTGCTCAACTCAAAAAAATTGCTGCAGCACAAGGCTTAAAAACATTGGTCATGATTTTTGAGCCGCAACCTCTTGAGTTCTTTAAAGGCTACGATGCCCCTCCTCGTATTAATTCACTACGGGAAAAAGTTGAATACCTAACAGAACTTGGGGTTGATTATATTGCGGTTGCTAAATTTGATCAGCATTTTCGTAGTATGAGCGCGTCTGCCTTTGCAGACTTATTAAAAGACAAATTAAACGCGCAAACTTTGGTTTTAGGAGATGACTTTCATTTCGGCAAAGACCGTCAAGGCAACAGCGAATTTTTAAAAGATTACGGATTTCAAGTCACCAATTTACATACGATTGAGCTTGAAGGTGAGCGTGTAAGCTCAACTCGAATTCGCCAAGTGCTTCAGGTAGGAAATCTTGCCTTAGCTGCTAAATTACTAGGCCGTCCATACAGTATTACTGGACGTGTTCAATATGGCGACCAGATAGGCCGAACTCTTGATTTTCCAACTATTAATGTCCGTCTCAACCGTCATAAACCTTGTTTAAATGGCATTTATGGCGTTGAAGTCATTTGCGAAACAACTTCGCTAACTGAAAAAGTACTTCAGGATACACCTGAAAAACCGGGAATTGCCGGATATCATGAAAACAGCCTATATGGCGCGGGTCATGTCGGCACACGTCCAGCCATTCAGCAAGAACATCCAGAGTGGAGATTAGAAGTACATTTCCCTGATGTTTCTGCTAATCTGTATGGCTTATTTATGCGGGTGACTTTTCTTCACTATCTTCATGGTGAATTGAATTACCCTTCGCTTGAAGCACTTAAGGCTGGAATTGATAATGACGTGCATCAGTTACGACAATATCGTAACGACACGACACAATTTCCTTTTTAATTCGAATTTTGATTGTAAAACATGTCGGCTCCCAAGCTGATTAAACTGGATGAAAACTTGCATGAGCGATAAGCAAACTCCTGAGAATGCAGTGGACTACAAAGCCACGCTAAACCTGCCGGATACTCAATTTGCAATGAAAGCAAATTTGGCAGTACGTGAAGTGAAATGGTTAGAAGAGTGGTATACCGACAACATTTATCAGCAGATTCGTGCATCGCGTATTGGCAAGAAAAAATATATTTTGCATGATGGCCCTCCATATGCGAACGGTACAATTCACTTAGGCCACGCGGTCAATAAAGTACTCAAAGACGTCATTGTAAAAAGCCGTACTTTGGCTGGTTTCGATGCACCTTATGTTCCGGGTTGGGACTGTCATGGCTTGCCAATCGAGCTAAAAGTTGAAGAAAAAGTTGGTAAAGTTGGCGAAAAAGTTGACGCAGCTACTTTCCGTAAACTCTGCCGTGAATATGCGCTGAAACAAATTGATTTACAGCGTACTGACTTTAAACGTCTTGGTATTTTAGGTGATTGGGATAATCCTTATCTCACCATGAACTACAAACAAGAAGCCGATATCGTTCGTACTTTAGGCTTAATCCAAAAAAATGGTCATATCCAGCCGGGCTTAAAGCCAGTGAACTGGTGTATGGACTGTGGTTCAGCACTTGCTGAAGCTGAAGTTGAATACGAAGATAAAAAATCTGACGCAATTGATGTCGGTTTTGGTATTGTAGATTTAAAAGATTTAAGTGCGCGTTTAAATGTAGACGTTCAAGATCCAACTGATATCGTGATCTGGACCACTACACCATGGACATTACCTGCGAACCAAGCCGTTGCTTTGCACGCCGAAATTGAATATCAATTGGTACAAGTAACGACTGAGCGTGGTAAGCAAAACTTCATTCTTGCTAAAGACCTCGTTGCTTCAGCGATTGAACGTTATAAACTTGAAAAACCTGTAGTTTTAGCGGACTTTACTGGTAGCAAGCTTGAAAACCTTACATTACAACACCCTTTACTTACTGATCGTCAAGTTCCGGTGATTTTAGGTGAACACGTTATCGCAACAAGTGGTACAGGTGCAGTACATACAGCTCCTGGCCATGGTGCAGACGACTATAAAGTAGGTCTTCAATACAACCTTACAGTGGATAATCCAGTTGGTGGTAACGGTGTTTATTTACCAACTGCTCCAATCTATGCTGGTGAGCACATCTATAAAGCCAATCCAAAGATTATCGAAGCTTTGGGTGCTGTAGGCCGTTTATGGGCGCATCAACCAATCAAACACAGTTACCCACATTGCTGGCGCCATAAAACTCCTATTATTTTCCGTGCAACCCCGCAATGGTTCATTAGCATGGATCAAAAAGGTTTACGTGAAGGTGCGCTTAACGCCATTGAAAATGATATCGAGTTTGTACCGAACTGGGGTAAAAACCGTATCGAATCAATGATTGAAGGTCGTCCAGACTGGTGTATCTCACGTCAACGTACATGGGGCGTACCAATTCCATTCTTCGTTCATAAAGATACGAACGAATTACACCCTCGTACACCTGAACTCATCGAAGAAGTTGCACAACTGATCGAACAAGAAGGTATCGAAGCATGGTTCAAACGTGACGCGAAAGACTTCATTAGTGAAGATGCTGAACAATATAATGCTATTCGCGATACCCTCGATGTATGGTTCGACTCCGGTACAACGCATTACGCTGTACTTGAGCAACGTGAAGAATTAGAAAGCCCAGCAGATTTATATTTAGAAGGTTCAGACCAGCACCGTGGTTGGTTCCAGTCTTCTTTATTAACCTCTATGGCAATTCACAATCGCGCACCATATAAAGCATTGCTAACACATGGTTTTACGGTTGATGAAAATGGCCGCAAGTTGTCGAAATCTTTAGGCAACTATATTCCGCTTGAAGAAATCATCAAACAGCTTGGTGCTGATGGTTTACGTTTATACGTAGCTTCTAGCGACTATCGCTATGAAATCGCAGCATCTAAAGAAATCTTTAACCGTGTAAGTGATAGCTATCGTCGTATTCGTAATACATTACGTTTCTTGCTTGCGAACTTAAATGGTTTCAAACCAAGCACAGATGCTTTAGCTGTTGATGACTTAATTGCTCTAGATCAATACATCTTGCAACGTGCAAATGAAGTACAAAAAACAATTATCACTGCCTATGAAGAAATGAACTTCCATGTCGTGTGTAGCGCGTTAACGAGCTTCTGTATTAATGACTTAGGTGGTTTCTACCTCGATATTATCAAAGATCGTCAGTACACCACTAAAGCGGATTCTCAGGCACGTCGTTCAGCACAAACAGCGCTTTACCATATTGTCCAAGCATTTATCCGTTGGATGAGCCCAATCTTAAGCTTTACCGCTCAAGAAGCTTGGCCATTAATTCCAGAACAAACTGAAAAGTATGTATTTACTTCAGAATGGTATGACTTACCAGTTTCATCAAAAGCAAACTTGCTTTCTGAAGAAGACTGGCAAACATTGATTAGCGTAAAATCTGCAGTAAATAAACAGATTGAAGCAGCACGTAACGCTAAACTTGTCGGTAGTAATCTTTCAGCCAAAGTTGAACTTTGGGCAAATGAATCATTACAAACAGTTTTAAATCAACTGGCTGATGAACTCCGTTTTGTTCTTATTACTTCAGAAGTAGTAGTACATCCATTTGCTGAACAAGGTGAAGCAACTGAAATGGAAGGCTTACGTGTACAAATATCTGCAGCTGAAGGTGAAAAATGTGCACGTTGCTGGCACGTCCTTCCAGATGTAAATACACATGCCGATCATCCTGGTTTATGTGGTCGTTGTATTGTGAACGTCACTGGTCGTGGCGAAGTGAGAAAATATGCCTAATTCACAAGCTAAAAAAGGCTTATTCCAGTTTTATCCACACAATCTAATTTGGCTTGGACTTTCTGTCCTTGCCATTGTGTTGGATCAATGGACAAAATGGATTGCAAGTACACATCTGAACTATGCGGATCCAGTGCCTGTGCTTCCATTTTTAAACTGGACACTATTACATAACTATGGCGCAGCTTTTAGCTTTTTATCTGATGCAGGGGGATGGCAACGCTATTTCTTCACATCTTTAGCAGGCTTAGTTTCAGTTCTTTTTGTATTTTGGTTGCTTCGTATGCCTAAAAAAATGGTGGTGCTACCTGTAGCAATCGCTTTAATTTTAGGTGGGGCATTAGGCAATTTAATTGACCGCATTACTTTAGGCTATGTTGTCGATTTTATTCATGTCTATTACCAAAATCATCACTTTCCAGCTTTTAATATTGCGGACAGTGCCATTACCCTAGGTACCATCTTGCTACTCATCGATACATTCTTCCTTGAGAAGCAACGTAACCAAAATTCGGATGCATAATATGACCGAAATTATCCAACCTAACGAAGAAATTCGTATTACAGACGGCTCTAAAGTCGATCTACACTTTTCTGTTGCTATTGAAAATGGTGTAGAAATCGATAATACCCGTAATCGTGAAGAACCAGTTTCTCTTACTATCGGCGACGGAAATCTTTTACCGGGTTTTGAAAAAGCATTATTTGGTTTACGTGCAGGCGACCGTCGTACAGTACATCTTCCGCCAGAAGATGCATTTGGCCCATGGAATCCGGAAAATATTCAAACTTTCGATACGGTTAAGTTTGAACAACGCCCTATTCCTGGCCATATGATTGAGTTTGAAGATAAGGCAAAAACAACCTTATTCGGCGTAGTGAAGTCGGTAAATGATGACATTACAGAAATTGATTTTAATCACCCATTAGCTGGGAAAAATATTACCTTTGAAGTAGAAATATTCAAGGTAACTCCCGAAGGCCAACAGGGCATTAAGCTCATATAAATAAAAAGCCCTCTAAATGAGGGCTTTTTATTGATCTCAACTTAAGAATCCTTACAAATTCTATATTCTCTCGCACCTATATAATGAATTAAGTTATAAGTATAAAAATCCTTGGGGAAAATACATGCTGGTCTATATTATCGTAGGAAGTGTTCGTGAAGGACGTACAGCAATTAAGGTTGCCAATTGGCTAGAAACCACAATTCCAACATTGGGTCTAAACGATTTCCAAACCGAAGTAATCGATTTAAAAAAATGGGATCTACCTCTATTTTCAGGATCTCACCCACCCGCCACTGGTATTTATGATCAGCCTAAACAGCAAGAATGGGCAGACAAAATTGCTCAAGCAGATGCTTTTATCTTTATTAGCCCAGAATACAACCATGGTTACAGTCCAGCCTTAAAAAATGCACTCGACTACGTAGGTAAAGAATGGGCTGATAAACCTGCTGCATTTATAGGATATGGTTCAACTAATGGCTCTCGCTCTATCAGCCAAATACGCCAAGTCACCTCAAGTTTAAGTATTATTGATCCAAATGCTGTACTCGAGATTCGGGATATATTTAAACGTAATAAAGATGAGAAATTCGAAGCTAACGAATTTGAAGTAAAAGGACTTCAATCAATTGTCGAGAAACTACAGAAATATCATTTATCTTAATTTTAAAAAAGGCCTCTATAAACAAAATAAGAGGCCTTTATTTTTATAAGCTTTTTAAATAATTTACTACGTCTATATTACCAGCCATTTCTGCAAGCTGTAGCGCTGTGTATTCACTTTTGTAAGCGACATGAGCACCTTTTCCTACCAAGAGTTTAACTATTTCTAAATGATCATTTTCAGCAGCTGCTTGTAGAGCACTATAGCCTTCATCATCTGCCTGATTAGGATCTTGTCCTTCTAAAAGTAATTGCTCTACTTGAGCTAGATCGCCTAAAGAAGCCCAATAGACCAATTCAGGAAGAAACAGTTCTTCATCGTACTCAAGTATTGAAGAGAAGGAATTAATTTTCATGTAAACACCTAAAAATAAGAAACTTCATGATTATTATATTCATAGAATACGACTAGTGTGCAAATCTGATTCTAAAGCTATTTAAGTATTTAATTTTTATTATTTATAGCATAAATCTTTCATGGTATTTCCAGTTTACTTTCCACACAAAAAAACACCCCCAACATCAGTTGAGGGTGTTTTAGAATAA
>NZ_JAHPRP010000007.1:0-218877 GCF_025513915.1 Acinetobacter sp. WU_MDCI_Abxb74 | reverse complement strand
CAATCAATGATAATATTTCGATCAATCAATCAGTAAAAATCCACACAAGTTGTTCTTCATAATCTCTTAATGATCTTCTTACTGGTTCGTCACCAGCAAGCTAGGTCGGCTATATTACTCTTAATCTCTTAAAAGTCAACAGGTAATTTCGATATTTTTAAAACTTATTTCCAAAACCAACTTCTTATCAAATCTATCACTTAAAGCAATCTACTCAATTCCAAGTAACTGTTTTTCAACAAGTTTCTATCTGCATCACCGCCGATGGATGTGCATTATAGACCATTTAATTACCTTGGCAACCCCTTTTTTAATATTACTGCAACAACAGTTCACTTTTTAATCAAAAATGATAAAAATAGTCATTTTTTATATAAACATGGCTGTAAAAGCATCAATTTATCTAAAATTTTCTCGTCTTGATTCTTTTCCTGCCATCTAAGTGGACGACAATCAATATATTCACAATATCCACCTTCACCTTGTAGACATTGTTCATTCCAACTTAATTGATATTGGAAGCTTCCAACATATCCAGCAGCTAATCCAAACTTGTAGTCGCCACGGCTTTGTGCATAAAGTTCAAAAATAATTTTTCCATTTTTCTTACATTGCCAAGAAAACTCTCTGGGCAAATACATCTCTTTACCATTCGGTGTTTTAACTTTTGGATAAACGCGATGGATATGTAAATTTACATCTTCAGTAAAGCTTTCAACAGGCTTACCAAATTCTTGAATATCTAATCTTGAACATAAAATGATATTCCACTGATTTCTTATTTGTGAAAATGTAAGCTGAGTCGTTTCATTTAAATTAATAATTTGGCATGTATAAAAACATAAAGACAAAAACGGTAAATGTAGAGCTCTTGCGTGTTTAAACCTTCCTAATCCTTCAACTTGATACTTTTGTCCTTTATAAAAAACTTCCCCTTCACATAAACATAGTGTTGACCAATAGTCAGAAATCCCCCACTGCAATGCAGAAGTATTAGAGATATTTTCTGAAATCTGAATAGTAAGATTACAGCCCATTTCTAGGTCTAATCGCTGAAGATGGATCTTTGGGATTTTCCACTCAATCAAATCTGTTTTATCAAACTGATATTGTTTTGAGTCAAACTGGCATTGCCGCCGAATAGAATAAGTTTTTAAATGTCCCACACTATGTTGGCTATTACTTACAAGTACAGTTGCAGTATCGATTGCCGAAGTCGTAATTGAGTGAGTGTTATAGCAAAGAGGAATGCGCGGCTGTCCAACCAGACTAATGTAATTAAAATAGCGCAGTGGAGCCGGTAGATTTGGAAGGATTAAACCTTGATAAACAATTTTAAAGAAGCCGCGAGAAGGTTGATAGACAACCCCCTCTTTGGCATTAAGGCCCAGCTGCTGTAATTGATTAATTTGATTCATCAACATAGGCATACCGAACCTCTTCTATTTTATGTTTTTATTGTTTCGTTACTCTTGCGTGCAAATAATGTCGTAACAAAACCAGATAGAGCATAGATTATTGAAACGGTCAAAATGCCCATTGGAATATTATAAGTGATTGCTGCAAAAATCAGTACTACTGGCAACATAACTACAAAAGGAACTCTTTTACGGTCCATTTGTTTGAAAGAGTAATATTTGATATTGGAGATCATGAGTAATCCCACAACAACCATAAGAACAGCATTAATGGTTTTAATCGCAATATCACGTAAATCAAAAATGAAAGGGTAATCGCGAGCGACCCATACAAGTGAAATAATGATAATGGCAGCAAGTGGACTTGCTATGCCAATAAAATAACGCTTATCAACTACACCAATTTGGACATTGAAGCGCGCTAAACGGAAAGCTGCGCAAGCTGTATAAACAAAACAACATGCGAGTCCAATACGTCCTAAATCATGCAAACTCCAGCTATACATCAGCATTGCAGGAGCTACACCAAAAGCTAACAAGTCGGAAAGAGAGTCATATTGTTCACCAAAAGCACTTTGTGCACCAATAGCTCGAGCAACTCGGCCATCTAAGCCATCGAGTAATGCTGCAATAAAAATGGCATAAATCGCTTGGGTAAACTCACCATTCATACTTGCAATGATGGAATAGAAACCAGACAACAAAGCGGCCGTCGTAATTAAGTTAGGCCAAAGATAAATTCCTCGGCGCTTCACTTTTTGTCCTTCCGGATTATCTTCTTCTTCAACCACTTCGAACGTAATCCCATCAAATGAATGTTCATTATGAGTTAAATCTTGCTCTGGTTTAGGCGCATTTGTCATTATTTTCTATTCCAAACATGTGCATTGATTTAAGTTAATTGTTACTCACCCACTAACCAGCGTACTGCCGCATGACCACCAATGTCTTGCATGCGTAAATGCGGGAATAGCCATTGTAAAGCTTGGTCAGCTTGTTCAGAGAACTGCCAAGGTGGGTTAATAACCAATAGACCACAACCATTTAAACCTACAGGTGTATCGTCTGGCCATACACAAATTTCACAGATTAATTGACGACGAATCCCCGTTTTAAACATTTTCTTTTCAAAACGCTCAATCATCGGTCGGTCTTTAATCGGATACCAAACTGCAAAAACACCTGTTGGCCATTTTTTATAAGCTTGTTGTAAAAGTTCAACTAATTGCGGAAAGTCTTTACGCTCTAATTCGTAAGGCGGGTCAATCATGACCAAACCACGTTTTTCTTTCGGTGGAATAACGCCGAGCAAGCCTTCGTATGCATCACGCTCATGTAAACCTGCACGTTTATCATAAATGTTATGTCGCAATTGCTCAAAAACATCGCGCTGCATTTCAAAAACGGTTGCTTTATCAATCTCACGCATACCTTGCAAAGCAAACCATGGTGATCCTGGATAACTTCCTTTACCTTCTTGAGAGCGTAGTTCTTCTACTAACTTCAAATATTGCTGGATTGCTTCAGGTGCCTGACGCTTTTCCATGTCAGATATCTGAACTAATCGATGAATGCCTGTAAGAAACTCTCCAGACTTTTGTGAAGGTGCCAGAGATAAATTATATTTTCCTGCACCTCCATGCGTATCGATATAACGATAAGGTTTATCTTTAGCATTTAAGCGGTTGAGAAGCTGTAGCAAAAGCACATGCTTCATAACATCTGCAAAGTTGCCCGCATGGAAATGGTGACGGTAATTCATGTTGACTTTAATTCCTCAATTCAACAAATAGTTTAACATGAAAAAAATATTCTTTCGTAAGGTTGTGATCATCTAAAATAAGGCTGCTTGATATTTTTACGATCTACTCGAGGTTATATGTTCTCTCACCTGCTTCCAGACTCATGGGATCTGGATCAAATTCTAGATGATTTAAATACGCATGGCTTTGCTATTGTTAATCAAGCTTATTCGGATCAATATCGCGCTCAAGTTGCCAAAGAGTGCTGTCATCATCTTGATGAATTTAGAGAAGCTGGTATTCAAAACGGCGTGGTGAGCAATATTCGTAGCGATCATATTCTCTGGATTAATGAGCAACTTCCTATTGCTCAACAGCATATTAAAACCTTAACTTCTTTTTCACAAAATCTAAATCAAGCATTTTATTTAGGAATCAAAGAGGTCGAAGCTCATTTTGCCCATTATAACTTGGGTGAGTTTTATGCTTTACACCGAGACAATCCTCAACAAAAAAATGATCGTATTATCTCAACCGTTTATTATTTACATCCAGAATGGCAAGAAAATTGGGGCGGTCAATTACGACTGCAAGATAAAAATGAGAAATGGCATATCGTTACCCCGGAACCCAATCGACTTGTGATATTTCAAAGTAATTTATTGCATGAAGTATTACCCTCTAAACAACAAAGGCTCTCCATCACAGCTTGGCTTCGTAGCGGAAATTCAATTTGGGTGTAAAGGCTACTCTTTAAATTTAGTAAATAAACCCGATATAAATGCTATTGAACAAGAAGGACTACGGCGTATGTCTATTGAAAGTAAAACGATTGTGAACAGAATTGGTGAAACAGATCAACTTTATTTGACTGAAAATACGCCTGAACTTGCTTTGGAGCGTGCCGATTTACGTTTGCAACTTGTAATATTAAGTCATGTTCGTTCAGAACAACTTCATTTTTTACAAGAAGCGATTGTTTTGCTTGAACAAGCTCGTATGGAATATGAAGAAATGCCATTGAGCTTATACCTTAATTTATCTTTACATTTAGCTAAGGCGTATATGCTTTATTTTGAATTAAATAAAGAAAAACGTTTTGCTCTAATTACTCAACAAATTTTGAAGCCATTAGCCCACTATGAACATGCAGATATATATTTCTTCTTGGCTTATGCGTCAGCTGCTCGACAAGAGTCAGCATTAACACGACATTGGTTAACTAAATATTTATCAACGAGTGCATGTGATCTTGAATTGCTTCATGGTCAACCTGCATTTGACCTTATACGTCATGAGCCATGGTATAAAGATCAATTAAAAATAAAGACACATTAAACACTTAATGGAATTAGGCCTGTTTTATACATTGAGTGTAAAACAGGCCTTTTTTTATGAGCTTATTTTTTCACACTGTCTTCATGTAGTTGTTCATTAAGCTCATCAATAACTACAATCCACTCATCATCTTTTTCCCAATGACTCTTTAAAAAATCACTTTGGCCTTTTGACCAAAAAGAGGCTTCATGTAATTTCTGTTCGGCTGGCAATTGGTGTGTTTTGATAAAGTTTTCGATACTTGCCTCATCTGAATCTAAACCCAGTTGATCAAATAAAAGCTCTAAAGTAGGT
The DNA here is from genome assembly GCF_025513915.1 of Acinetobacter sp. WU_MDCI_Abxb74. Classification (NCBI taxonomy): domain Bacteria; kingdom Pseudomonadati; phylum Pseudomonadota; class Gammaproteobacteria; order Moraxellales; family Moraxellaceae; genus Acinetobacter; species Acinetobacter sp. WU_MDCI_Abxb74. The sequence continues at coordinate 214,085 of NZ_JAHPRP010000007.1, read as the reverse complement.
TGCTGTTCAAACATTGTTATTCTCCTATAACTTCTTTTAAATCATCTATTAATTAATCTAACAATAAAACGTTTTTACTTGCATGATAGTGTCTATATCTTCTTGTTGCTTTTTGTGTTTCATGTCAAATGATTAAATATAAAAAAGCACCCTAAAAAGAGTGCTTTTTTTAACTTATCAAAAAGATAAATTATTTCAACATATCAGCAATCGCTGCACGTTCTTCTTCAAGCTCATTTAACGTAAAGTTAATACGTTCACGGCTGAATTCATCAATTTCTAAACCTTGAACGATTTTATATTCACCATTCTCAGTTGTTACAGGGAAACCGAACATTACGCCTTCTGGAATACCATAAGAACCATCAGATGGAATACCCATAGTTACCCATTTGCCGTTTGTACCAAGTGCCCAGTCGCGCATATGGTCAATTGCAGCGTTAGCAGCAGAAGCAGCAGAAGACAAACCACGTGCTTCGATAATCGCAGCACCACGTTTACCAACAGTTGGAAGGAACACATCTTTGTTCCATGCCGCATCGTTGATTTTGTCTTTTAAGCTTTCACCATTTGCAGTTGCAAAACGGTAATCAGCATACATTGTTGGAGAATGGTTACCCCAAACAGTTAAGTGTTCGATATCAGCAACTGCAACACCAGCTTTTTGAGCAACTTGAGTCAACGCACGGTTGTGATCAAGACGCAACATAGCAGTGAAGTTTTTCGCTGGAAGGTCTGGAGCAGAGTTCATAGCGATGTAAGCGTTAGTGTTTGCAGGGTTACCTACAACTAATACTTTAACGTCACGACTAGCAACTTCGTTTAATGCTTGACCTTGACCGATGAAAATTTCACCGTTAACTTTTAACAAGTCAGCACGTTCCATACCAGGACCACGTGGACGAGAACCTACCAATAAAGCGTAGTCAGCATCTTTAAATGCAACTTTCGGATCATCAGTCCCGATCATGCCAGCCAATAAAGGGAAAGCACAGTCATCAAGTTCCATCATTACGCCTTTAAGCGCTTGTTGAGCTTTTTCAACTGGAACTTCAAGCAATTGTAAAATAACAGGTTGATCTTTACCTAACATTTCACCGCTTGCGATACGGAATAATAAGCTGTAACCAATTTGACCTGCAGCGCCAGTCACGGCAACACGAACGGGTTGCTTCATGTAATTGTCTCCAATGAATGTCCTTAATCTAGCTAAATAGGAATTCCATCTAACTAAATCATCATAAACGGCAAAGATTGTACTCTAAAGATGTGGCAGATGCATGTAAAAGCGACTCATTTTCACCAAAAGTCTGATAGAAAATACAAATTAATATTTACAAAAAGATTCAATGCATGGTCAGCATTTTTTACGAAATGATCATCTTCTTTAGTAACTACCTTTAATCGTGATTTCACCTGGGCAATTCGATACCACATGATTTGCACATTGTTTATATTGGCCTTTTACTGTGTAACACACCTTCACTTCCGTTAAAACAACATCTGAACGCGACAACTGACAAGTCAAACGAATGCCATTTTGCGGAAGGCTCGGATTAAGACGAGTAAATTGCTGTTTTAAGGCTGACTGTTGTATTTCAACATTCGTCGAACTTGTAAGGCTAGCTGGAATTTTTAAACGTTCAGCAAAGTTAATGACTGTCCGGAAATATTGACTGGCATTCATAGGAACGCACCCCCCTACACTTTTCCAAAGCTGTACACGCGCATTATTGTCAGGCATAACCCGAGCTACGACTTTAGCTTGTAATGGAGAAAGAGAGGCCGAACTTTCTGTTGAACAATCAGTTTGATTTGTTTCTGGCATCAGGCCTGTAATTGTCAATGAATATCCTTCAAGACATTTACGTTGTTTTTGTTTAGAGGGATCTAACGCACATGCGGCAGGTGTCATTTGTACATGCATAACATACCCCTGTAAATTAACAGGTTCGGCATGCAAAACGGAACTCATCAATCCTACCCCTGCACAGATAAGCCACCATGCAAGTTGCAAAATTGAACGAAGTTCCAAATATCTATATTTCATTTAATTAAAACTTGAATATGCCAATTAAAAGAAGATCCATCATCAACCACCTAAACTTAAGGCGATGTACGCATTGGAATGACTTTCATACGTTGTGATAACGATTGAGCCCCTTGCCCCAATATTACACCGTAATGTGTTGCATTCGTCATAACATGCTTGACATAGTCTCTGGTTTCTAACAATGGAATTGTCTCTGTATATTGGTCAGCCGGAATTGATTGATAGTCCGGTTGCCAACGTCTTGCCCGATTAGGCCCAGCATTATAACCTGCCGTTGCCAAAACTGGATTATTGCTTAATTGTCCCTGAATCATCGACAAATAAAATGTACCATATCGAATATTGGTATTCATTTCATTTAATGCCGCTGGATTATAGGTTTCACCCATTTGACGTGCAATCAACTTCGCCGTATCAGGCATAATTTGCATAAGCCCACCCGCTCCAACATGAGAACGCGCGGAGGTAACAAATCGGCTTTCTTGTCGCATTAAACCATACGCCCACGCTGGATCAATTCCTGCATTGTAACTATGACTTACAACATTAGTCTTATGCGGCGTCACATAGCGATACGTATCATTATGTTTATTTGTTGTACGATCTGCTGCATAAATTGCACGGTCATACCACCCCATGTCATGAGCACGCTTTGCCGCAGCTAACAACACACCATCATCATGTTGAAGATAAGCTTGTCGAACTGCCCAGTTCCATTCTCGGTTAGTATAGGTTGGATTTGCATTAATACGTCTTAAAGTAAAAGCACGATTAAAGTGAACATTCTGATCTAAACGTCTTAAATCACTTGAAGTGGGCTGATCATCGTAAGGCTGATGATTATAACGTTCACCCAAACGATCTTTTGCTAAAAGGTTGTGATAGTCATCACCACTTTCAGCCAATTTTTTATAAATACGTTGTGCAGTATTTTTCGAACCACTATCACTGCGCTGCTCAGTTGCACGAGCGAGCCAATATTGCCAGCGATCTTCTTGTTTTTGTGTCACGGTCATAGCATCAATGGCACGGATTAAACTTTCCCACGCACCAAATCGAATTGCCTGACGCGCATAAATTTCAGCTTCTTCTGGACTTAGAGGATAACCATAACTTGCATCAAAATATTGAAGAACTTCACGATTGAAATTATTTTTCATGACCGTGGTGCCACCAATATAAGCCACGGTTCGATATAAATACTTTTGTATATTCTCTGGTGTACCTTGAGCGACACGTTGGACATTCGCAAAAGCGTTGCTTAAGTCATTATTAGCCAAACGACCTAATGCAAAAATCAAATAAGCATAGTCTGTATCATTTGTTTTAGGTGCAGTCCACAAATAATTGAGTGGATTAGCCTGAATTTGATTGAGCTGAGCCAAAGACAAATTCATACCCAAAGTCTGTGCAGTTGCCAAAGCTTGTCCTGTTAAGCCAGAACGTAATTGCACCCAAAGACGCTGTTGTTTATCTTGTGCACTCATTAACGGACTAGACAACATCATGCGTCCTAATCCGATACAAGATTCTGGTTGTGACTCGGTTGCAAGCCACACATCTTTATATTCAGCAAAAACTAATGCATCACCAGTTCTTGCTCTCACCTGTGCCAATGCGCAATTTTCGGCCTGATCTGGGTTAGTTACATAAGATAGTAAAGGTTGTGCAGATGCGAAGTCAGCTTGTTTAACTTTTTCTTCAACATAATCGGCTGCTAATTTCTCAGCCATTGCTGATTGAGGGTAACGTTGAGCAAAACTTACAATCGAAGCTGAAGGTTGAAAGCCAAGATTGGTATTAAGTTTCCAATATTCCGGATAGTACCCTAATACATCATTTTGCATGGCAAGCTGATATTGGTCTAATAGTGCGGTATTGCCACTATTTGCAGCGTTCAATGCATCATTAAACTGCTCTTCGGCAGCATAGGTAAATGAACAACCAAGTAAACACATAGCTCCTAACCAGCTACGATGCATATATTTATTTTTCATTACATGACTATGGATGGATGAGCTCTTTCTACTTGGTCTCATAAATGTGTTAAACCCTGACTATTCACCTTCAGAGCATAGTTTAATTAGTCTTCATGCTTTCTTTTGTTGTGTTATGTAACTCTCTGATTCAACATCATTAAAATTTACGTAATTTACTTCAAAAAAACCGTGTCATGTTCTGAAGGTTTACTGTTATCGGTTCGGTCCAAATACTGCTATAATGAATGGTTTGACCCATTTTGGGCAAATTTATTCTTTTTTAGATCGATCTGTTAGGAGCCTGCATGACGGTTCAAACCTTCATTCCCAATGGTGCCAAAGCTGCCTCAGAAAACACTGTTACCCAGCCAACGCACACCACTGATGTTTCAATAAAAAAACTTTATATTGAAACTCAAGGGTGTCAGATGAATGAGTATGACAGTCACCGTATGGCAGACCTTTTAGGGGACTCTCACGGTTACATTTTAACGAGCAACCCTACTGAAGCAGACATCCTGCTCATGAATACGTGCTCTATTCGTGAAAAAGCACAGGAAAAAGTATTTAGTGAATTAGGGCGCTGGCGCAAACTAAAAGACAAAAATCCTGATCTTGTGATTGGTGTCGGTGGATGTGTTGCCTCTCAAGAAGGTGACAATATTCAAAAACGTGCGCCTTATGTCGACATGATTTTTGGCCCTCAAACATTACACCGTTTACCGCAAATGCTTGATCAACATAATGCTCAAGTAGAAAAACCCAAAAAAGATAAAATCAAACTGATTGATATTTCTTTCCCAGACATTGAAAAGTTCGACTTTTTGCCAGAACCACGTGTAGAAGGCTTTAAAGCATTTGTTTCTATTATGGAAGGCTGTTCTAAATACTGTTCTTTCTGTGTAGTTCCATATACACGCGGTGAAGAAGTTTCTCGACCTTTAGATGATGTACTTGCAGAAATTGCAGGGCTTGCTGAAAAAGGTGTCCGTGAAATTTCACTTCTTGGTCAAAATGTAAATGGTTACCGCGGTGAAACCTTTGAAGGTGGCATCTGTACATTCCCTGAATTGTTACGACTCGTTGCAGAAATTCCGGGTATTGGACGCTTACGCTATACAACATCGCACCCACTTGAGTTCTCTGATGAGCTTATTCAGTGTTATGAAGATTTACCTCAAATGGTGTCACATTTACACTTGCCGGTACAAAGTGGTTCGAATGATGTTTTAAAGGCAATGAAGCGAAATCACACGATTGATGTCTATATTGATAAAATTGCGAAGCTACGCAAAATTCGTCCAGATATGCATTTATCAAGTGACTTTATTATTGGCTTCCCAGGTGAAACCGATGAAAATTTCGCAGAAACATTGCAATTTATCAAAGACTTAGACTTTGATCACTCCTATAGTTTTGTTTATTCAAAACGCCCTGGTACGCCAGCATCAGACTTGCCAGACACCACACCTGAGCAAGTTAAAAAAGAACGTTTAGCTCAAGTTCAAAAAGTAATTAAACAGTCTAGTATTGAAAAAACAGATGCCATGTTAGGCAAAATTGAACGTGTACTTATTGAAAAAGTATCTGATCAAGACCCTAATATTTTAATTGGTACTGCTGACAATACACGTCTAGTCACTTTTGTGGGTGATGCAACTTGGGTTGGCCGTTTTGCAGAGATCGAGATTACTGAAATTAAAACTTTAAATTTTGTTTACGGTGAACTCTTGAATCTTGAACCTGACGTGGCGTAATGTAGAGGTATTCTAAAGTCTACTGAAAGGTTTTCTCTTGACTGCAGCGATTCGACGTACCGTAACATTTCCTGAAATTTCAATGGAACGTTTAAAGAGCATTCTAGGTGCCTATAATGGGCACCTGAAGCAAATTGAACAGCGTTTAGATGTCAAAATTACTCATCGTGGAGATGTTTTTCACATAGATGGTGAAATAGATGCTGTTGGGAGAGCCGAAGCTTTATTGCAACGACTCTACGAAGAGTCCGAAGTATCCCAGCAAATCAGTGCCGATCTATTACACCTCCTCATTCAGTCTTCACAAACTGAACGCAATTTTGAGTTGGTTGGTGATGAAATGGATGAGCATGATGCGCCGCTTGATGTCTATTTCCAGACCCGAAAAGGCCGCATTAATCCACGTGGTGCCAATCAAAAACGTTATGTACAACGTATTTTACAAAGCGATATTTCTTTTGGTGTAGGCCCTGCGGGTACAGGTAAAACCTATTTAGCAGTTGCCGCCGCCGTAGATATGCTAGAACGTAACGAAATCCAGCGGATTTTACTTGTACGTCCTGCTGTAGAAGCTGGAGAAAAGCTGGGTTTCTTACCTGGTGATTTAACCCAGAAAATTGACCCATACTTACGCCCTCTTTACGATGCCCTTTACGAAATGCTTGGCTTTGAAAAAGTTGCCAAGTTAATCGAGCGTCAAGTAATTGAAGTTGCGCCTCTTGCATATATGCGTGGTCGTACACTTAACCATTCATTTGTCATTTTGGATGAAGCTCAAAACACAACACCTGAACAAATGAAAATGTTCTTGACCCGTTTAGGTTTTGGCTCTCGTGCAGTCATTACAGGTGACATTACTCAAGTCGATTTACCTAAAGGTCAACAATCTGGTTTGGCACACGCTCTTCGCGTACTCGAAAATATTACCGAAATTCATATTACCCGTTTCCATTCCCGCGATGTTGTACGTCATCAACTGGTTCAAAAAATTGTTGAAGCGTATGAAGGTTGGGATGGAGAACAACATCGTCTTAATGCTGAAGCTCGTGCTGAACGCAAAGCACGTCAAGAAGCATTAGTCGCTGAGAACGATACAGCAGCAGACTTGCAACATCAGGATGCCTAGGGTTTGTTGAATATTCAAAATTGGATTGCGTTGTCGGCTAAAATTGAGCAGGCAAGGCATGAAATGTAGGGAATGGCGAGCCCCCTTTCCAAGTTTCATAACGTAGTCTGAGATAATTTTAGCCACAACCCTTCGGGACAAGAGTGTTTCTTGCTGCTACGTCGTTGTGAACTATTCATTTAGAATAACTAAATTTCATAGTCCACGCCTAGTATCATCTAAAAAACACTCGATGTCGCAATCATCTGTGAATGTTCAACAGACCCTAAGGATTCATTTTGAAAATCAGTTTAAGTTTACAGCAAGACCTTCAATTACCTGAGTTAGAGCTCAAACGAGCTCAACTCAAAAAAATTATTGAGACAACTTTACGCCACGTTGGTTATAAAGAAGATTGCGAAATTGGCGTTGCTTGTGTCGATTTAGCAGAAAGCCAACAACTTAATCTGCAATATCGAGAGAAAGATAAACCGACCAATGTTTTATCTTTTCCAAGTGATATTCCCGAAGAAGTTTTACCAATGCTTGATGCCTTTCCTCTGGGTGACTTAGTCATTTGTATTCCAGTTGTATTGCAAGAAGCAATTGAACAAAAGAAAACAGCTCAAGAACACTTTGCACATCTATTAGTACACGGTGTTTTGCATTTACTCGGTTATGACCACGAAACGAGTGACGAAGAAGCTGAAGAAATGGAAGGGCTTGAAGTTGAAATTCTAGCAAAGCTGAATATAGACAATCCCTACCAAGAACAGATCTAACCACTTCTAATTAGATGAAAAATATCGTCTACCTTCAAGTGAGATTTTGTCTAATTAACTCAAATCAATGTGGATAAGCTAAAACTTATCCACATTTTTTATTAATGCACTTCAAATTCTGCTTGAGCCGGATCAAAACGCCAAGTACGCACAATACGTAATTCAGAAATATCTTTCATATTGGTATCAAAATGTCCAAATGGTGCGCCACGACGTACTGAAGATTTTGCAGCTTCATCCAATACCGAATACCCCGAACTCTCAAGTAACCGGATTGCGCGAATTCCACCTTGAGCATTTAAAATAACCATTAAACGAACTTCGCCTTTCAACTGTTGCAATTTGGCTTCTTCTGGATAATAGCGATTACCATACAATTCCACTTTTTCACGGAACTTATCTAAATAAGCAGCCGAGGCATCTTTCTTCGCCTGAATTCCATCTACTGTTTTTATTTTTTGCTGGCGGCTGAAATCTTGTCTACGTTGCAAATATTGTGCTTCAAGGCTCGCAACCATCGCAGCTTTTGCCTGAAATTGACTTTGTAATTGTTCTAATTGTTTTTTTCTTTGACTTGCATCAGCTTGTTTTTGCCAACTCAAAATAGTCATTAAGACTTTTTCTTCAAATTTAAGCTCTCTTTGTTGCTGAACCTTTTGCAAACTTTCTAACTGTGCATCTCCAGTTGAAGTATCATTAGGCATAGGATTTGGTGTATCGCTAGAGGTGCGGTGGGCTTCACGAAATGTGCCCGAACCTTGCTGGTCCGCTTGTGCCAAAAAGTCTGCCTGCTGAACCGGCTCATTGCTTGATCGAATTGAAATTGCAATCTCTTTAGTCGATTGCTCTGATGGGCTAGGCATCGCAAAATGAATGAGCAACACAAAAATATGCAGTAAGATTGCCAATATTGTCGCAGCAATAAAGACTCGATCTTGCCACCAATGGTAAAAAGGCTCTATGGATAGACTTCGTTTATTCAACATAATTTTAAAAGCATATACATGCCTTTTCCCCACGGTTTAATACCGAATAAAATATAAACTAATATTCAAATTTGGATAAAAGTGTGATTCACTTCAAATATCGAGTTTTATCCATTTTCATTTTGTCAAAATGTATCAATTAAATTTGTTACACTGCAATATCAAAACTCGTTTTTTATCATAATAAAGATTGTGTTGGTTCTTAAGTAAATTATCTTCTGGAAGTTCTTTTATGCAAACGCTATTTTCCTCATTAGTCAGACGCCTTCAAAAAGTCTACCAAAAAGCTGAAGCATTCATTGAAGAAGAAAGAGATTTTACGCTATCACAAACCTTTCTGAATGCGACTTTACAACGTTATGTCACCAATAATGTTGAGTTTTTAGATGACCTCCATGCTGATCTTTATCATGACTGGTTAAGGTTATATGCAACCATGCATGTAAAAGGCCTAGAGACGACATTATCTGTTGATTTAAAACTGATTCAGATGGAATTTAACAAAGAACAACAGCTTTTGGTTTTTGAACAAATTAGTAATACACAAATTATTGAAGCTAAATATAAAAACATTTGGCAAAAGATTGCCGTAAAAGCTGCAGTTTTTTATTACCATAAAATTTTGAAAAAAGATCCCTTGGGAATGATTCTTGAACGTTTTAATGTTGCTGAAGAACGTGATGAACTCATATTTCTTGACCTCAATCGCTGGTTTGGTAAAAAGGCCAGTATCATCGAGACACTAGGTAAAGTGCATGTAAATTACGCACGAGTTCGTGAGGCTGAGTTAGTCGTATTTGGAAATGTTAATTTAGCCGCCCTGCTTTACCGTGATCAGGACGATGATTTTGAAGATGAATTAGTAGATTCTGAAGTCACGCCAATCCAACAAAAAGATGTATAGCGCTGTGATGAATAAAAATGAATTAACTGCCAAAAAACACAAATAGATTACACATTTAGCATAAATTCTGATTTTTTCTCCATGATCAACAGGCATAATATGTTCAAGTTATAGATGCATCAGCACTGACTTTTCAGTCTGTACAAGGATATTTACTTATGGCAACAAAATTTCTGAAATCGTTTGGCATCGCAACAGGTATTTCAACAACTTTGCTTTTCGCAGGTTTCTCAAGCCATGCACTTGCCATGAGCCCATTTCAGGCAAATTATCAGTTTATTTATAATAATAAAGGTATGGGTTCGGCGACACGTGCCTTAAGCCAGCAAGGTAATAATTGGACTTATAAATTTACTGCAAAAGCAGGTGGAATTGCTTCTGCAAGTGAAACCAGTAAATTTAGTTTTGCTAATGGTAAAATTGGTTCTCAAAGTTTTAGCCGTACCAGCAAAATTTTGATTCATAACAACACTATGAATATTAACTTTAATCCAAACAGCAAAACTATTTCTACCAAGAAAGATGACAAAGCTCGTTCATTTGCTTGGCAGGCCGGCGTTCTTGATGAGTTAAATGCAGAATTACAAGTTCGTGAAGATTTAAAAAATGGTTCACTTAAAACCTCTTATCTACTTGCCGATGCAAAAGAAGTTGAAAATCGTCGCTTTGTAAAACAAGGTAATGAAAAAATTAAAACCTCTTATGGAACATTCGATACCATTAAAGTCGTTTTACAACACAACAAACCTGAACGCAGTACAATCTTTTGGTTAGCCCCAAAACTAGATTATTTACCAGTTAAAGTCAGCCATATTGATGGTAAAACTTCTTATGGCTTGTTATTAACAAGTTATACAGGTAAGACGAATTAAAGCTTGCATTTTTTCGGATGCTTTTTAAAATACGCATTTGCTTTAAAAAGCATCCGTCTAGAGGATTCTCCCGTGCACGCACTAGAACAGAAAATCTTAACAGAAGGTATCGTTCTATCTGATCAAGTCTTGAAAGTCGACGCTTTCTTAAACCACCAAATTGATCCTGTACTCATGCAGCAGATTGGTAAAGAATTTGCCGCTCGCTTTAAAGATGCAGGGATTACCAAGATTATTACCATTGAAGCATCAGGTATTGCACCTGCAATCATGGCAGGTTTAGAACTTGGTGTACCTGTAATTTTCGCTCGTAAATATCAGTCATTGACATTAAAAGATGACTTATATCGCTCTAAGGTGTTTAGTTTTACTAAACAGACTGAAAGTACGATTGCGATTTCAAACAAACACCTTCATTCAACTGATAAAGCATTAGTTATTGATGACTTCTTGGCGAATGGTCAAGCAGCATTAGGACTAATTGATTTAATTCACCAAGCCAATGCAGAAGTTGTTGGCGTAGGTATTGTGATCGAAAAATCATTCCAACCGGGCCGTGATTTATTGCTTGAAAAAGGCTATCGTGTTGAATCATTAGCACGCGTTCATTCTCTTACAGATGGCAAAGTTATCTTTGTAAAAGAATAAGATTTATAAATAAAAAAGAGCGAATATCCGCTCTTTTTTTATTTATTTTAAAGTACAGCTGAAAGCTTCTTAACAACCTCACCTAGGCGTTTACCTTGCGCTTCACACAAAATCTTTTCATCCTGACTTAAGTTCTGGTCATGGCGGGGTCCGCTTACATGACTTGCCCCATACGGTGTTCCACCTGTTTTAGTATTAGATAAAGCTGGAATTGCATTTGGTAATCCCAGAATCATCATGCCGTGATGAAATAACGGCGGTAACATCGTGAGTAAAGTACTCTCCTGCCCACCATGCATCGATCCAGAAGAAGTAAAAACACAAGCAGGTTTATTATGTAATGCTCCATTGAGCCAAAGACTAGTCGTTTGGTCCCAAAAATATTTCATTTCACTTGCCATATTACCGAAGCGAGTTGGGGAACCTAATGCCAGACCCGCACAATTCGCTAGATCATCTAACGTACAGTAGATATCGCCTTCTGCCGGAATGCTTGGTTCAGCGATTGTGACGACTGGAGCAATATTTGGCACTGTCCGAATTTTCACTGACATACCCGCAGACTCAACACCATTGGCAATTAAATGTGCCATTTCTTTTGTAGAGCCATATTTACTGTAATAGAGTACAAGAATGTAAGGTTGCATCGGTTTCATAAATTTTGTTAAAAAGAACACTATACGGTATTTTTTATTTTTTTGGCGAAACCAATCTTATGAAATTCTAGAGGTGATTGATTACGTAGCATGAAAGGTAACACGAGCAAATTTCTCAAATTCGTTGAGTAAAAGATTCACCGACTTTTGATGAATCTATGCCCAAACAACAGAAAGCCAACTTTTTTAAAAAGATTAGGGCTACAATTTTTTCTATAGCGCATAGTAAACTTACAGAACGACTTTAATTCTATAAGTTATTCTTTTGCTTTAATCTACGATTTGAGTTCTTAAGCTCATACTTTGATAAGCTATTAATCGCCCCACATGATGATTAAAAAAATCGGGATAGACGACGCATGTTACAACGTTTTTTAAGTAAGCTTCCTTTTTATAATAAAACCTGGTTTCAGTTCGTTTTATATGTATTTAAACGTTTTGAAGCTGATCGGTGCCGCGAACAAGCTGGTTCTCTCACCTATACAACACTATTCGCAGTTGTACCGATGTTAACGGTTTTTTTAGTTATTATTTCTTCAATTAAAGCGTTAGAACCTGCAAGACAACAGCTCCAACATTTGATCTATAGTAATTTTTTACCTAAAAGTACTATTGCATTTGATAAAGCCTTGAATGCTTTCACAGAGAAATCCAGTAACCTCACCGTTATTGGTGTGCTGTTTTTATTCGTGACTACCGTTTTAATGCTCACGTCAATTGAAACAGTTTTTAATCGTATTTGGCGTGTAAAAGAAACTCGTAGCGGCATTATGGGTTTTATGCGTTACTGGACGATCATCTCTTTAGGTCCGATTATTTTAGGAAGTGCATTCGTCATTTCCTCGACGGTCGCTTCCATGAACATTCTCAGCAATAATTTTGCAGGATATCAACTTGATGGATCATTCATACTCTGGCTGATTTCATTTCTATTGACCATTGTTGGCTTTTTTATTTTGTATTGGACTATTCCGAATCGAACAGTTCCAGTTTATGCAGCTGGTATAGCGGCGTGCTTAAGTGCTGTACTTTTTGAAATACTCAAAAACCTATTTAGCTTTGTAATGTCAAATTTCACCAGTTATGAACTTATCTATGGCGCATTTGCAGCAGTGCCTATTTTCCTGTTATGGATCTTTCTCTCATGGAATATTATTTTACTCGGAGTAGAAGTCAGTTTTGCTTTAACTGCTTTTCACTCAGGTAAAGAACAAAAACGGCACCCTGTTCTCATGTTATTAGATATTCTTGAATTGTTTTATAAAAAGCAAAAACTGGGTGAAAGTGTAAGTGATAAAGAAGCCTTAGAAATTTTAGGCCGAGGAGAAGTTGGGCGCTGGCCCTCTTATGTACTTCTACTTGAAGAGCAAAATTTGATTAAGCGTACAGATAAAGATGAATATGTTTTAGTTCGCAATTTGTCTCAAGTCGACTTCTGGAGCTTTTTTACGGCTCTTCCATATCCACTCCCTTTACGCCAAGATGTCCAAAATGTGCATGATGACGATGAATGGATGGAAAAAATTGGCCCAGCTTTAGTTGAGTCTAATGACTATCTAGCTGCAAAACTTTCTATCCCCCTCTCCACAATTCTTGAAGAAAAATAAGTAGGCAGCAGCTTCTCATTTAATTAGCTGCACTCTAATGTTTAGCTCATAAAAAAACCCTATTATTGAAAAATAATAGGGTTAAAAATATCTAGCGGCGCAAATAAAATTACGCTTTTACAAAAGTTTCCCAGACAAAATCTTGTGTTGCACCCTTTAATGTCATTTTCAACTGATCACCCGAGTGTAATGGTCCAACACCCGCAGGTGAGCCTGTCATAATCACATCACCCGGCTCTAATGAAAAAACCTGATTAATATCAGTTAACAGATTACCAATAGTAAACATTAATAGTTCAGTATTCCCATCTTGACGTAACTCATCATTAATATGGAACGTGAATTTAGTTTCTTGCCAATCTGTAATTTCGCTCAAATCGACCCAGTCTGCCAAAACACAAGCACCATCAAAAGCTTTTGCACGCTCCCATGGGTGACCTTTAGTTTTCAGGTCATTCTGTAAATCACGCATTGTTAAGTCAAGACCTAAAGTCACTGCCCCAATCGCTTTTAATGCTTTCTCAGGGTCCGTTTCACCTTTTAAAGGCTGGTCAATACGTAAAACTAATTCACACTCAAAATGACAACTGCCCCAAGCTGGATTCCATGAAATACCGTCATTTAAACCAATCAAGCTACTAGGTGGTTTAATAAATAATATAGGTCTATCAGGCATAGCATTATTTAATTCTTTGACATGATCGGCATAACTTCTGCCTACGCAAACGATTTTTGAAGGACGTGTATTCATGAGGCTTCCTTGGTTGTTGCGGCTGATAATTCCAATAATTTATTTCTTAAATGTATTTTCAAATATAGTTTGATCTGAAACCTGTGCAAAAGCTCGCTTTGGCACAATAATTACAGTTTTATTTTTTAGCTCAAGCATGTAAGTCAGCTTGCCTTTAGCAAAGGTTTGCACATCTGAATATTGCATCACTTGTTTACGACCGCTGGCATAAAGCTCAAAATAATCTTGATAGAGGTCGATTCCCTGCTCACTCTTTCCAAACTGGTAACGAACAAATTGACGTTTAAATAACATCGGTAAAAGCCAATAACGCATCAGCCCTTGCATCACCAGAAAAAAAATACCTAGCCCAACATAATATCGGCCAACCCCAGAGAAACCTAAATAAAGTCCCCAAATAATAATTGCGATACTAATCGCAGGTGTTAAAAACCGGGTAAATTGTTTTTTCCCAAATGTCACTAATGAAAATCCATCTTGTGATTCTTCTAAATTCAAATAGTAACGTAAAGATAAAGCTGTTTTTTGCTCAGTCATTGCACTGCATCAATACTCAATAAATCGGAACTATTAGAGCATATTCATTTCAGCTTTAAAATGAATCAAAGGCTATTTTTTGTTTTGCCCAAAAGTAGCTTTAGTAGCGAGATTAAAACTATTTTTCGTTGCATATATGGAACGTAGATTCATATTTATTGGGCTTATTTCACTTTTTAAAATTTCTACAATAAGAGCATCACCGTCTTAGTGGAATGTCTCATGTCTTTTTTTGCAAAATTATTTGGCTTAAATCAAAAAGCAACCGTCTCAAAAGATGTGGTTACGCAAACCGCTCAAGAGACGAATCTTCCCAATGAAACAAGCTTTTTAGAATTAATTAAAAAACGCCGTTCTATTTATTCAATAGGAAAAAACTTAAAACACTCTCCTACTGAAATTGAAAAACTAATTCAAGAGGCTGTAAAACATAGCCCATCTGCTTTTAACTCCCAATCTTCTCGCGTTGTAGTTTTATTTGATCAATCACACCAAAATTTCTGGGATATAGTTCTAGATGTATTAAAAACTATTATTCCGGCAGAAGCCCTGACTGGAACTGAACAGAAAATTCAAAGTTTTGCGGCAGGCGCAGGCACAGTTTTATTTTTTGAAGACCAAGATGTGATTAAAGGTCTACAAGAGCAATTCGAGCTATATGCCGATAACTTTCCAATCTGGTCTGAGCATTCAACAGCAATTGCACAATTTGCAGTATGGAACGTACTGGCTGAACAAGGCATTGGCGCTTCATTGCAACACTATAATCCAATCATTGATGAGAAAATTAATGCAGCTTTTAATGTTCCTACTCACTGGAAATTAAGAGCTCAATTAGTATTCGGTTCAATCGAAGGCGAAGCAAGTGAAAAAGCTTTTATTGAAGATGAAAGCCGTTTTAAAACATTTGGTTAATCTTTTCCCCCTTTAATTCTTTTCAAAGCTGGTTGCCTTAAGCACCAGCTCTTTATTAATAAATATAAAAATTCAGGCACAAAAAAACCGCTATATCTAGCGGTTAATTCTTCAAGTTGGTGCGCTCAGAGAGATTCGAACTCCCGACCCCTTAGTTCGTAGCCAAGTGCTCTATCCAGCTGAGCTATGAGCGCGTACTTGATGTTGCGCATTATACGCAGTTTTTAAAGCTTAGGAAGCCTTTTTTCATCTTTCTGTCATCAACCGTCTAGTTCTTAGCCAGCGCTCTAGTTTATACAAAATAGTACCTAAAATTATTGAGGTTTTTCTCACTTAAGATGTATTTGAAATATTTTTTTTCAAATAAGTTTTATAGTTTTTTTGAAGTATTTAGCCATACAACTACAAGTTAAAGGCGACTATTTTAGTCAACATTATAGAAATAAAATATTTATAGTTGAGCTTTAACATTATAGACCTAAGTAAAATTTACCTCATATAATGCTTCAATTAAGTGAAAATATAAGTAAAAACACAAGCAATCAAAAAAATATTATATAAAAATTATTATTATTTTTACGTCTAAATGCAATGAATTACTATGTGTTTAAATATTATTTAATATTAAAAAATGTGACTAAAAATACACATTGACAGCTTTTGAGATCTATCCAATACTAAATTCCAATTATTGAGATACGCATCTCATTAATTATGTAGCGCAATAAATAATACTTACTTAAAAATACATAATTATATAGGAAATAGACCAACATGTTCTTACTAAAAACTCTTGTTTCTTCGATATCAAATATTACTCAAGACTTAGGTAATATTATATCGGTGAACACTAACGTAACTGGTGGATCTTCGGTTGATGGTCACATATCAACCTCTGGCCTACTTTCAGACACTCTATCTACAGTAACAAATACTATTACAACAACCACAACTGGCCTTGTTTCCGATGCTATTGGTACGGTTACGGGTAGTATCGGTTCTACAAGCCCTGTTGACACTGTCACTAATATTATTGGTGGCGTAACGGGCGGTATTGATCTTGGAACCTCACCAATCGCTCCTGTTATTGATGTTGTTCAAGGTGGTATCGATATTCTTCAAGGTGTAGAAAGCCTCAAAACTGAAATTATTAACACAGGTATTGAAACTGTAGCCGACGCTATTATCGGCGTCCTTCCTCAAACTGAGCACCCAGTTTCTGAAATTGCTGACTTGGGTACATTAACTTTTGAAACTTCTCGCGACACAGTAAATGGCGCTCTTGAAGCTGTTTCTGATTTGGTTGGTGGCGACATCCAAGGTGCAACTGAATCTGCTACTGGTATTCTTGATACGCTTATCACCAACGGTACGACTGCTACTGGTATTGTGACTGGTGTTGTTGGAAGTGTTACAGATGTTGTTGGTGGCGTAACTGGCGGTGTTGATGGCAACCCGCTTGAAGTGATTACCGACATTATCGTCGGCGTAACCGGCGGTGTTGACGGCAACCCACTTGAAGTAATTACTGACATTATCGGTGGCGTAACCGGCGGCGTTGGTGGTAACCCTCTTGAAGTCGTGACTGACATTATCGGCGGTGTAACGGGTGGTATCGGTGGCGGCACATCACCAATCTCTCCAGTAATTGATGTCGTTCAAGGTGGTATCGATATTCTTCAGGGCGTAGAAAGCTTAAAAACTGAAATTATTAATACAGGTATCGATACTGTTGCCGACACAATCATTAGCATCCTTCCACAAACTGAACATCCTGTTTCAGACCTAGCAGATCTTGGTACATTAACTTTCGAAACTTCTCGCGACACAGTAAACGGCGCACTTGAAACTGTTTCTGACTTAGTCGGTGGTGATATTGAAGGTGCAACTGAATCAGCGACTGGCATTCTGGGTACACTTATCACCAACGGTACAACTGCAACAGGAATTGTCAATAATATTATCGGCGGTGTAACCAGTGGTGATAGCCCTCTTGGCGTAGTAACCGACATTATTGGCGGGATAACTGGTGGCGTTGGTGGTAATCCACTTGAAGTGATTACTGACATCATTGGTGGCGTAACTGGCGGTGTTGACGGTAATCCACTTGAAGTGATTACTGACATTATTGGTGGCGTGACTGGCGGTGTGGACGGCAACCCACTTGAAGTGATCACTGATATCATAGGTGGCGTAACTGGTGGTGTGGACGGTAACCCACTTGAAGTGATTACTGACATCATCGGTGGCGTAACTGGCGGTATCGGTGGTGGAACGTCTCCAATCTCTCCAGTGATTGACGTAGTTCAAGGCGGTATTGATATTCTTCAAGGTGTCGAAAGCTTAAAAACTGAAATTATCAACACTGGTATTGACACAGTTGCTGACACAATTATCGGTATCCTTCCACAAGTAGAGCATCCTGTTTCTGAAATTGCAGACCTCGGTACGTTAACTTTCGAGACTTCTCGCGACACAGTAAATGGTGCTCTTGAAGTGGTTTCTGATTTAGTCGGTGGTGATATTCAAGGCGCAACTGAATCAGCGACTGGCATTCTGGGTACACTTATTACTAATGGCTCTACTGCAACAGGCTTATTAACAGAAATCCTTGGCGGAGTGACAGGAACTATTGGTGGCGCAACTGGTAGCGTTGGTGGTGATAGCCCTCTTGGTGTAGTAACTGATCTTCTTGGTGGTTTAACAGGAGGAGTTACCGGCGGTGTGGGTGGCGACAACCCTATTGGTATCGTAACAGATATCGTGGGCAGCTTAACTGGTGGTGTAACTGGTCAAGGTGGCTTAGATGTCATTTCTAATTTACTGGGTGGATTAACTGGCGGCAGTTTACTCGGTGGAGTAACTTCTACAGTATCTAGCGTAACCAATACAACACACACTATCGTACCTCAGTCATTACTTACTGATAACTTCTTAGATAATTCTTTCCATACTGTTTAATATCATCAAAAGAAAGCCACTTATAAAAGTGGCTTTCTGCTTTAATATAGTTCTAAATATTAATTAATACTAATCAATCTCTTGCCATCTATAATATTTTTTATGTGCTAACTCCAGCATTGCATAATCATTAGGCGTATCACCATAAGCATAAATTGTAGAATATTGGGCTAAATCATATTTATTTTTTATTCTATTTACTTTTTCTAAATAACCACAATCACCATCAATAAAATGACCTGTTAAAATACCATTATGTATTTCAAGTTGATTGCATATAACATCTAAACCTAAAGAATGGCACCAACTTTCTAAATAAACGCCTAATGATGCAGATACAACAACAATCTGATCACCTTGCTGTTTGTGCCAGAGAATACGCTCCAGAGCATTTTCACGGACACATGTAGGAAGCACCTTTTTAGCAAACTCTTGTCCCCTATCTTTTAGGAAGTTCGCGTCATAGCCCACATATCCAACTTGGCAGAGCTTGGTTCGAATAGTTTTATCTGTTACCCAACCAAGCTTATAGCCGGCTATATATGGCGCAAGTCGAATACCACCGACTATTTGAGTTTTTCTGTTCAATGAAAATTTAAGAAATAAGCTGAATGTGTCGTTGTGAGTGATGGTGCCATCAAAATCAAATAAAGCTAGATTCATTTATGATTATCTCTAATATAATTAAAAAGTTATAAATTTAGATTTTATTAAAATTACTAAAAAATAAGCACAAAAAAACCGCTATAAAAGCGGTTAATTCTTCAAGTTGGTGCGCTCAGAGAGATTCGAACTCCCGACCCCTTAGTTCGTAGCCAAGTGCTCTATCCAGCTGAGCTATGAGCGCATTAAGTAATGGCGGTGAGAGAGGGATTCGAACCCTCGATACCAGTAATAGGTATGCTTCCTTAGCAGGGAAGTGATTTCAGCCACTCATCCACCTCACCGGAACGAGCCGCCATAATACAAACTAAAACCACATTGATCAAGTCATCATACTGAAATTTTCTTGTTTTTTAGTTCAATGAATTACTTTTTAAGCAATTTATTCATTATTTTCGTCTTTTTCGATCAAACGCTTGTTAAGATAGATATTATTTCTTCATCAAAATACTGTAGTGCATAACACATTATTGCAAACCTAAACGTGCAGTTCGGGTCTGCATGGCTTATGCTAAACTTATCTGCCAAGCGTGAAACCAAACGACATGACAAAAAACTGGGCTGACCCTGAAGCGAAAGCTGAAGCTGAACGTTATGACAACCCTATTCCAAGCCGTACTCTCATTTTAGATACATTGGAGCAGGTACAAACACCACAATCTCATGCAGAGCTTGTCGATCATTTTAATATTCATGACCAAAAAAGTATCGAAGCTTTAAGTCATCGTTTAAGTGCTATGGTTCGTGACGGTCAAATCATGAAAGACGGTTTTAAATTTCAGTTGGTGGCAGATCAACCAACATATGAAGCAACTGTTTATATTAATAGTAAAGGTTTAGGTACAGCACATATTGATGGTCAAACTGACCTTCTACTTCCTGAACGTGAATTACGTTTAGTATTTAATGGTGACCGCGTTAGAGTACGCCAGACTTCGGTAGACCGTAAAGGTAAACCTTGGGGCTTTATTACAGAAGTTCTACAGCACCGCGTCAAACAAATGATTGGTAAATTGTCAGTTCATGATGGCGAATATTTTATTCAACCCAACAATCCTAATCAGCATCAGCCTATTCCATTAGAAAAAGAGTTGGTTAAACACGCTGAAGCGAATGTTGGCGATATGCTACGTGTTGCAATTGATAGTTATCCGACCCGTGAAGAATTTGCTACAGCTCATATTATTCAGTCTATGGCGGACAAAGCTGATACAGAAATTATCATTCCACAAACCATTCTTGAATTTGGTTTGCCATATGAGTTTCCAGATCAGGTATTAAAAGAAGCAGAAAGTTTTAAAGAGCCATCTGCTCAAGACCGTGAAGGTCGTGTTGACTTAAGAGATTTAGCATTAGTTACGATTGATGGTGAAGACGCGCGCGATTTCGACGATGCTGTTTATGCAGAAAAACGTCCGGGCGGCGGCTATCGTGTTGTAGTCGCAATTGCAGATGTAAGCCATTATGTTCGCTTGGACTCAGCACTTAATGAAGAAGCTGAGGAACGTGGTACTTCTGTCTACTTCCCTCACTTTGTTTTACCAATGCTGCCAGAGGCCTTATCAAATGGTCTATGTTCTTTGAATCCACATGTAGATCGTCTATGTATGGTCTGTGACCTAAAACTCTCGCGCACTGGACGTGTAACTGGCTTTGAGTTTTATCCATCGGTCATGCACTCAAAAGCACGTTTGACCTATACCCAAGTAGCACAATACTTTGACGGAACAACAGATGCGATTCCAAAAGATCGCGATGTTCATAAATCATTAAATACGCTTTTCCAGCTTTATCAAATTTTGAAAAACTTACGTGCCGATCGTCATGCAATGGAATTTGAAACCATTGAAACGTACATGACATTCGATGAACTAGGCGGGATTAAAGAAATTTTGCCACGTACCCGTAATGAAGCACATAAGCTTATTGAAGAATGCATGCTGCTTGCCAATGTAGCTGCAGCTGAATATGCATTAGAAAATGATATTCCAATGTTGTATCGCGTACATGAAGCACCTGAGTTCTCACGTATCCAAAAAGTAAAAGACTTTGTGAAATTGTTGGGTCTACCCTTCCCAGACCAGCCAACTCAAGCAGACTATCAAAGAGTCATCGAAGCAACTAAAGACCGTGTAGATGCGCCAAGTATTCATGCTGTTTTATTACGTTCGATGATGCAAGCTTATTATGGTGCCAAAAATGCAGGACACTATGGCTTGGCCTATGAAGCATATACTCATTTTACTTCGCCAATCCGTCGCTATCCAGATCTATTGTTACACCGTGCCATTAAAGCTCATCTAAAACATAAACCTTCTCCACTTTCTGGCGCTGCGCTAGATGATGCTGGTGAACATTTCTCTAAAACAGAGCGCCGCGCTGATGAAGCATCTCGTAGCGTAACAACTTGGTTGAAATGTCATTATATGCAACAGCATTTAGGTGAAGAATTTATTGGTATTGTGAGTGCCGTAACTGAGTTTGGTTTATTTGTCACGCTTAAAGACTTATATGTCGATGGCATGATTCATATTAGCCAACTCGGTGATGACTTCTTTATTTATGATCAAGCCAGTCAAAATCTGGTAGGCCAAAATAGAGGTCAAGTTTTTGGCTTAGGCGATGAAGTGAAAATTCAGGTTGCTGGTGTAAATCTTGAAGAACGTAAGATTGACTTCCAGCTTATTAATCAAGTGACACATGCAGGCCGAGTAGTTCGTAGCCGAGCTCCACGCACAACCAAAACTTCCCCACAAGCAACTGAAGAAGTTTTCAGCAAACCAACTGTCAGTACTGATGGCGAAAAGCCTGTTCACAAAAAGAAAGAAAAAGCCAAGCCTAGTTCTTATACTAAAAAACCTGGTAAAAAAACTTCCGTAAAAGCTGAGAGTAAACCAGAAAAGGTAAAGAAAAAGGCCAAGCCTAAAAAGAAAAAGGCCAATGCAAAATCAAAGGCTGAATAACTCAAAAAATGATAGTACTCACTTAAAATTAAGCCCCCAATGTGGGGCTTAATTCTTCTTATAGTGTTTATTTTGCAAATTAAACTTGATTTCCTACCTGACAAGACCTACATCTAATACTATGTTTAAAAAATAATGTGGCTAACAGCAATGACTTTACAGCAAGCGACTTTACCAACTCCGCGTTTTGATCAAATTCAATTAGAAAGTTTAAAACAAGATATCCAGCAAGCAATTCAAGCTGGACAAGAGTTTTTAAATACCCTTACGGCCGCACCTACAGATACAGCTCAACAACTTGCAGTACTTGAACAAATTGATACGCTTGAAAATAATTTGAGTGAGTCATGGGGTATCTTGTCACATTTAAATGCTGTGATGAACAATGCTGAAACTCGAGAAGTCTATCAATCGTTATTACCGGCCTTAAGTGAATACTATACTCAGCTTGGTCAACATACGGCGCTCTATCAAACT
This sequence comes from Acinetobacter sp. WU_MDCI_Abxb74, assembly GCF_025513915.1. Lineage (NCBI taxonomy): Bacteria > Pseudomonadati > Pseudomonadota > Gammaproteobacteria > Moraxellales > Moraxellaceae > Acinetobacter > Acinetobacter sp. WU_MDCI_Abxb74. Next base: position 191,469 of record NZ_JAHPRP010000007.1, on the reverse strand, counting down.
TATCAGCATCTCAATGATGGTCAGGGCTATACGTCTCTTAGTCCAGCCCAACAAAGTGCTATTCGTCTTGCTTTACGTGATTTCAAACTTTCTGGTGTGGCTTTAGAGGGCGAAGAGAAAAAACGCTATGCAGATATTTCTGCTCGTCTTTCACAGCTTTCCTCTGACTTTTCTAATCATGTACTTGATGCGACACAAGCTTATTTTAAACCCCTTACAGAAGCTGAGCTAAAAGGTCTTCCAGAAAGTAATATTGAGCTATTAAAACAGTATGGTAAACAACGTGAACTCGACCAAGCTGTAGCAACTCTGGACTTTCCCGCTTACTTTGCAATCATGACCTATGCAGATGACCGTTCATTGCGTGAAGAGCTTTACAGAGCCTATGTCACTCGTGCATCTGATCAGTCCGAACAAACTGAGTTTGATAACAGCAAAATTATGGAAGAAATTTTGAGCCTTCGTCAGGAAATGGCGAAATTACTCGGTTTCAATAACTATGCTGAATATTCTCTTGCGAGCAAGATGGCGCCAGATGTAAAAACAGTTCATGAGTTTTTGGTTGATCTCGCTGAGCATGCCCGTGCTCCTGCACTTCAAGAGGTTGCGGAACTTCGAGATATTGCTAAACAAGATGGCGTAGATGAACTTCAACCTTGGGATAGCACTTATTATTCTGAAAAGCTTAAACAACAACAATTCAACTTATCTCAAGAAGCATTAAAACCTTACTTCCCTGCACCTAAAATCATTCAGGGATTATTCCAGATCGTGCAGCGCTTATATGGTATTAACATCATCGAACGACAAGCACCTGTCTGGCACCCAGATGCACGTTATTTTGAATTAGAAGACCAAGGCCAAGTGATTGGTGGATTCTTCTTTGACATCTATGCACGTACAGGCAAACGTGGTGGTGCATGGATGAATGGGTTCCGCTCACGCATGCAAACTGTTCACGGTCTACAAAAGCCAATTTGCTACATGGTCTGTAACTTCACTCCTCCAGTAGGAGATCAGCCTGCTTTACTCACCCATGATGAAGTCATTACCTTATTCCATGAGTTTGGACATGGCTTACATCATATGTTAACCGAAGTAGATAATATCTCGGTTGCAGGCACTCACGGCGTTGCTTGGGATGCTGTCGAGCTGCCAAGCCAGTTCATGGAGTTCTGGTCTTGGGATAAAGAAAGTTTAGATGTTTTAAGTGAGCATATTGAGAGTAAACAAACCTTACCGCAAGAATTGCTTGATGCTTTACTAAATGCTCGTTTCTTCCAGTCCGGCATGCAAACTCTACGTCAGCTTGAATTTGCATTGTTTGATTTAACAATTCACACCAAAATACCAGCACTGAACAGTGAGCAAATTCAGCAAACTCTAAATGAAATACGTAGTCAATATGCTGTCGTTCCTACTGTCGGATACAACCGTTTCCAACACAGTTTTAGTCATATTTTTGCTGGTGGTTATGCGGCTGGCTATTACTCTTACAAATGGGCAGAAGTGTTAGCGAGTGATGCATTCGATCGTTTTGAACACGAAGGTATTTTCAACACTCAAACAGGTAAAGAATTCCGTCAGGCTATTTTAGCTGTAGGTGGTAAAGACACTGCTCTTGAAGCATTTGTTAGTTTCCGTGGTCGTGAACCAAAAATTGATGCATTGTTACGTCATCAAGGTTGGACGAATGACAGCAAAACCGCTTAAACTATAGGCCTAAATTGATCGTGTGGTTAGGGTGATAAAGATGAAAAAACGTTTCATTGCTGGGGCTAAATGTCCAAAATGTGAAGCAACCGATCGGATTGTCATGCTAACCACCGCTGAAGACGAATGGATTGAATGTATCGAATGCGGTTATAGCGAAAATCGTCCGACTCATATTGATGAGCCTGAAGCACCCGCTGTACCTGATGAAGTTGGAGTAATACAGTTCAAGCCTCGTCGTCCTGACTAAAGGTCTTAGAGATGCCACTACAAAGAAAACAAAACTCAAAACTATTGTGGATTTTAATTGGGGGCTTAAGCATTCTTGTAGTGCTTTTTTTAGCTGCGCAATGGTTTTTCAAAAAAACCGAGTCATCCGCACCAATGGTTGATCCTCAACCTGTTTCGACACCTGCACCTGCTAAAATCACTGATCCATCATCAGGTTCCGAACCAGTAGCAGAGGCTGCGAGTTCCCAACAACTGGTGAATGAAGATGTGCTTAAACAGCCTGTACCTGCCCAAGAGTCTTTAGCTAAAGAAGAAGTGTCTAAACTCGATGACATCCATAGCCAGCTAAAAGATCAGGAAGCAACTTTAAAAGCTCAGCATGCTGATGCTGATCAATTAACCAAACTCAAAGAAGAACAAGTTAAATTGCTTGAAGCTCAACTCAAACAGCAATAGTTTTTCAATTGGAACTTAAAAAAGCTAAAGTTATCTATCTTTAGCTTTTTTATTCTAATTAAAATAATTCCAGTCATCTTTTCCTAAATTTACTAAAGTCTCTTACTAAAAAGCCCTCCATTTAGGAAGGCTTTTTCACATTATATGTATTCCAATCTCACTTATTGATACCAACCAAACAACTTAAAGAAGTATGGAATGTAAGCAATAATTAACATTGCAGGTATCATGACCATCAATGGTAAAACCCATCGCTCGAAGCGGTAGAAGAACGATTTATGACGAACTTCTGCATCTGCTTCAGATACTTCATCGTCGCCAATTGCTTGCCTCGCCAATAAGTGGTTTAAAGCAACTGGAGGAGTAATATAACCAAGCTCAAAACCAATTAATGCGATCATCCAGAAATGCACAGGATCAATTCCGTATTTATATGCTACGGGGGCTACGGTTGCTGAAATTAAAATAACAGCACCGAATGGATCCATGATCATCCCGACAAATACCATGAGAATCACAATCAAAGAGATCACAACAAATAGACTACTAATATCTGTTGGGAAAGCCTCCATAATTTCGATTCGTTCCAAGAATCCACCAACACTTACAGACAATGCCATTAGAATAACTAATGCACCAATATGCCCAACAGTTTCACTTGTAGCTGTGTGTAAAGCTGATCGGAAAGACACTCTACGTTCAGGATTACGTGGATCATCTATAGGCTTTACTTGAGGTACAGGCTGAGAACCATCGGCTGGAGCAGTATAAACATTAAGAGTACTATCCCAATGTCCAACTGGTGCTAATGGAGCAGGTTCTCTACGTAACTTATCAAATAACACCATTAATAATAAGATTACAGGCATCATAACTGGTGCTGTAAACTCATTTAAATCTGTTGCTAAGGCATGTTTATAAAACAACCAAATTAAAATGAAAATTACGATATACGGCGATACTGGAACAAATGCACGTAACGAATTTGGAAACGCAACTTTTACAGGTGCGATCCGGAACTTTTGCTCAGCAAAGAATAAAGAAATTATTAAAAATAAAGTTGAAGATAATAAGAAAGTATATATACCATAATGATATAGCATATCAGTTGTAACTTCTTTATTTAAAGATGCGACAACAACAATTAATAAACACGGGCGTAATACGACTCCTAATGAACCAGACATAGCCGTTGCTGCTAGAGCAAACTGACGACGTCCACCCGCATTCCAGACTTCTTTATAAATAATTGCACCTGCCGCAATAACAAAAATACCTGACGCACCTGTATAAGCTGTCGGTAATGCCGCTGCAATCAAAATTAACCAAGTCAACGTTTCTGGAGCAAGATTCCATGGTCGAAGAATATTTAAAAATAAATCAACGATGCGTGTCTGTTTAAGTAACATCCCTGCCCAAATAAAAAGAGCAAGGTTTAGGAAGATACTTGAAAACTCAACCAACTGACCAAGGTAAATCCCTTGTCCCATTGGGTAATCCATAAAGAAGGTAAATGCCACACCAGTGATAATCGCCATATAAGCATATAAAGGAATACTTAAAAAAGCTAAACCGATATTCCCCCCCTCTTTTGTTGGTGTAGGGGACTTAATTAGTTTAAATAAACTAATTAAAGTTAAAATACCGAATAAGATAATCCAAAGCCAATAAATAACTTGCAGCTCTAAAGTAACAGGTACACCAGACCCCGTTACTGAGCGATATTGACTAATTGTTGAAGATGTTAACAAACCATTCGCAAGTAACATTGCAATTGAATAAACACGAAAGTCTATTCTGGTAGCGGGACTTCTTAAACCAATATGATGTGTCTTTAATGTAGCTGTTATTGCAGCTAACACGACCATAACAACCAAAAGCATCGCTCTGTTCTCTGTACCAAATTTAAAGAGACCAAAAAACGATGTTTCCACAGTTCTATATGTACGAATACTCGGATGTGCATCCATATAAGTAATCGCTTTATCATAAAACTGATACTTCTCATCACATTGCTGCTGAGCTGCGAGTAGTGATGCACGGACATCACTTTCCGATGCAGCACCAAAGAAGCTCGCGAAGTCATCAGATGCATTCGCTTTCATTTGTTCTTTTACTTGAGCATCGATATTTGGATGTCGATCACAAGTCGGCTTTTCAGGTTCGGCACGCAAAAATGAATATTGCATACCTACCGCAGGGTCACCATAAAGACGCTCCCCGATACGTAATAATTGCCCGTGGATCATTTCCCCAGTACCAATGATTAGAGTCATTAATAGCAGAGTGAGGATGACAAATGTTGAGATCCATTCGTTCCAGATATAACCCAACAGACCTAATCCAGATCTTTTTTCTTGATATTCTTGCATAAATATTCCAATTTTGTTCTCTCAAAAACCTGAAAACAGGAGCTTGAGTCATGCAATTTTCTTGGTCAGGGGTTAATTCCATCCCCCTTCTACCAATCCCTTTATTCAACGATCAAATTTGCATCAAACTTTATTAATAAAGAATGACTAAAATCACTTTTTTAACAGTTTGTATTGTCAATATTTCTTTTTTAATCTTTGAGCAAACCAATAGCAGCCACCAAAGATTGCACCACCAATTGCTCCATATAAGTGAGCTTCAGTTAAAACCGGACTCCCTATTAACTGGGCAGTTCCTGTTTGCCCAAAGGTATTTTCCCATATCAGTTTTGCAATAATTAATCCTAAAACCAGAAAAGCAAAATTCCGTTCTTTACGATATTGCAAGTAAACTAAAGCAACTGCTGTATATAGCCCATGTAAAACACCAGACAAACCAGCATATGCCTCGATATAAGGTAAATAAAAATAGAAAATCAAACTAATGAACGGTGGCAAAAGAAAAAGCAGACTTAAAAGATGCCACGCTTTGGTATGCGGGAAGATAAACGGTAAACAGGCGAATGCCATCATATTTAAAAGGAAATGAATCCACCCAACGTGTACCCAGTGCGCTGTCCACAAACGCCAGAATTCGCCAAGTAGGCTTTCACGCCAATAAATAAATGTATCAGGAAACACCTGTAGACAGGCAGACACAGAAATGCACACTGCGACCAAAAGCACTTTATGATTCAGTACATGATCCTTCATGGCACACTCCTTGAAATTAAACTTCTTGCTACTATTGTAAAACTAAACAACAGGCTCGCAAGAAGTTAACCTTTCAAATATTTTTACTGCGCTGCTTGTGGAGCAGATGAATCTGCTGGAGCTTCAGATGCGGCCCCTCCATCAAACAATTCATCTAACTCTGCTGCACCTTCATTCTTATCATCCCAGAAATGTGACATACCATCATCTCCGGTACGCACACCAGTATGCTCTGTCCAGTAACGGTCAGAAATACCACGTATAATCAGACCTGCCATACTATCGATTAACTTAAAGTTCGGATTGACAGGCTTATCATCAGCTTGAGATGCCGCATATAATCTTAATGCATCACGGATTTTTGCATCATCACCACTTGCTTGGGCAGCTACCGCATACAAAGCATGAGACAAGCGAACACCTTTTTGTTCACCAATTTGTACTGATTGTTTTAACGTTTGATATGGGTCAGGTTTCCCTTCATCTGCCCCTGGTAATAAAGTCCAGATCACAGCACGTGTTGCATTAGGTGCGCCCCAGAATTTTTCATTATCTAGACAGACCATGCCACGCTCTACAATAGCAGCAATATCTTTTGGAACATTGACTGCACCACCAGAGTTAATGTCATTGGTTACAGCCTGAAGGCCACTAATCATTCCAAGTAAATAAACAGTTTGATCAGTATCACTGCGCATGGTTGGGCAAGAATCACCTAAATGATATTTATATTTAGATTCCCAACGATCAGCAAACAACTTATAGCCCGTATATTGACGCTCAGCAGCAATGGCTGCCCAACGTTTCTGGGCAATACGAGCATCTTGAGCTTCGGTTACTTGACCTGCTTTTGATGCACGTAAATAACGTAATTCCTGTTCTAACGCTTGGTTCTCTGCACATACACCTGATGCGGCATACATTAATACAGCAACACGCGTTGGATCTGCACCCATACCTTTAGTAGACATGATTGCAGGTGTTAATGCACTACCAGTATTACAAACCATTTCAGCATCTTGCATTGCTAGAATAGGCGGAACGACGTGCTTTTCCGTAAAACCTAAAGCAACATTTGCTCCGGTTTTCACGACGTATGAACAACCTGATAAAACTGAAGCTGCTAGAAAACTCATCGCCAAACCTTGGCTTATTTTTTGGACTTTAGACATCTTCCTGTCCTCTATGTAATTTGTTTTTTCCTTTTCAGATGTACATTAGCAGATGCATATCTTGAATAAAAGAGTAATTACTCTAATTGTAGCGCTTATACTTTGACATACTTCACAGTAGATAAAATTGACAGTTTTTTCAGAAAACAGAAATTTTAGGCAAAAAAAAGTAGCATTGCGACGGTTCAGCACATGCTACTTATTAACTGAGATAAGCTTTTAACGGCTTATATTATTTTTGTTCTAGATAATCCTTAAGTAAAGTTCCTGCTCTTCCTACTACCACAGCCATAAGCACTGTAATTAACAGAAACATCCACATTGAAATCTCCATGAGAGACCTCCTTACTACAATCGCACCCAGTTATAAACTGAACACTTGATGGAATTAATCGACTAACCAATTTAATAATTGACTGATCGACGACCTTGCATCCTCTGTCTCTTAACTTTGTTAAAATTAACTTTGCTAAGATGTTCCCTGAGTAAAGTTCCTGCTCTTCCGATCACCACTGCCAAAATGATGGCAATGACCAAGAACGACCATGTTGGCATCTCCATTTTGAGACCTCCGACACACTTTACGTTGGTGTTTGTACTTTAACCGATGGAATAAAGACTCATCGTTGAAATTGTCAGACAATCATATTTCTCTGTCTTTTTTCTAACTTTTAACTAGACAATCTAAAATTTAAGAAAAATATATTAATTAAGTTTTTGTTTTTAATAATTTTTATATAAATATACAAATGTAGAATTGTCTAACAATTAATAAACTTTCTGTAAGACTTTTAATTTTTTCCAATGCTGCAAAGGAAGTTGATCAAACCAAATAATGGCTACTTTCATAGGGGCCCCCTCAAAATAAATAACCATAAATAACTGATAATTAATTATTTTAGTGATTTCTACACGGGAAATCATCTTTTGCGAAGAGTATGCAACTGACCACGATTTTTGGTCTAAATATGCAATTTGAGAAATTCGTGATTTTTTCAAAAAAAATAGAAAACTAATAGACAAAAGAATGAGAGCAATCAACCACCAAATTGGTGATAACAATTGATAAAGTAGGATTGCTAAACTCAAGCCAATAAAAAGCTGAAATATTATCGAGAAACGACTATATTTCAGCTCAAAATTCAATTCTTTTATCAAAACAGTTTAGCCATGTACATACTGTTTTAATTTATAAATAAATTCACGTAATTCTGTGCGTGGAGGTTCAGAAACTTCCATGAACCAATCTAATAAATCCGGATCTTCTTGTTCAACTAATTCTGCAAATAAAACCTTCTCTGCTGGATCTGCTTTTAGATAATAGTTTTTTACATAAGGGTCAAAATAGACGTCAATTTCTTTTAAGCCGCGGCGTGCTCGATAAATTACTTTACGTTCTTCCAAGGTCATTTCGTCAGACATTTATTTCCCCACCTGCATTGATAGTGCGCTTAGTTTACCTGATCACATTCCAAAGATCGCTAAAAATATCAAATTGACCAAATTTATCATCTTGTGCTCATAATTGAGCATTCATCACATTGTTACGCAAGGAATGCTTACGTATGTTTAGATTCATAACATCACGCCTAAACCAAGGAAGAAATACAAATGCAATCTGGCGCTATTCGTCCCATTCCAAATATGTTACCAAGACAACTATTTAATGAAGAGCATGAGGCTTTTCGTGAAACAGTGCGTAAATTCTATGAAAAAGAAGTTGTTCCGAATATTGAAAAATATGAAAAACAGCAACATGTTGATCGTGACCTTTGGAATAAGGCCGGAGACTTAGGTTTACTGTGTACCACAATGCCTGAGCAATATGGTGGTTCTGGAGTAGACCGCTTGTACAGCATGATCTTAATTGAAGAACAAGCTTATGCGATGGACTCTAGTACTGGCTTTTCTTTGCATTCAGATATTGTTGCCAATTACGTGAACAACTTTGGTAATGAAGAACAAAAACAAAAGTGGTTACCGAAAATGGCCACAGGAGAAGTGGTCACAGCTATTGCGATGACTGAGCCTGGCACTGGTTCTGATCTACAAGCAGTAAGAACTACAGCCGTACTTGATGGTGACGATTATGTAATTAATGGTTCAAAGATTTTCATTACTAATGGCTATTTATGTGACATGGTCGTAGTGGTTTGTAAAACTGGCAATAACGACAAAGGTTCAGCAAACTTATCGCTCATTATTGTTGAAGCAGACCGAGCTGGCTTTAGCAAAGGTAAGCCTCTTAATAAAATTGGGATGAAAGGCCAAGATACGTGCGAATTATTTTTCGATAACGTTCGTGTCCCTAAAGAAAATCTTTTAGGTATGGAAGGCATGGGCTTTATTATGCTCATGAAAGAGTTAGCTTGGGAACGAATGCTAGTTGCTATTATTTGTCAGGCAGGAGCAGAAGCGGCATTTGCACATACGGTTCAATACACGAAAGACCGTAAAGCATTTGGTAAACATATTGGTGCATTTCAAAATACGCGCTTTAAACTTGCTGAACTGAGAACAGAAATAGATTTCTGCCGTACTTATTTAGATCGTTGTATGGAATTACAACTTGAAGAAAAATTAAGTGTAGAAGCTGCGGCAGCTGCTAAATATAAAATTTCAGATATGTTCTCAAAAATTGTAGATGAGTGCCTTCAATTACATGGGGGTTATGGTTACATGCTTGAATATCCAATTGCACGTGCCTACATAGATCATCGAGCAAATCGAATTTATGCAGGTACCAATGAAATTATGAAAGAATTAATTTCTAGAACACTTTAATAGCTTCATTATAAAAGGGGCATTACGCCCCTTTTATTTATCTAATATCTATTAAGACACTAGTTTTGGCTTACGCTCATTAGTTTCTGAACGTTTATGAAAATGCAGAACACCATCTTCAAATTTTGAATTTTTTAGCGATTTTTTGTCTTCTAAATAGTTATTAGTGACTTGCCATGGAGCATGCTTACCCTGTTTTGGAAGTTCATGTGCCGCACGGCTAATATAACCTGAAGACAATTTACCCATTACAGTATCTTCTTCCATTTCAGTCTTATCACCAGATGGGATCACTTCGTCATAGTGATTTTTATCCATATAATTTAACAAGCGACAAATATATTCTGCAGCGATATCAACTTTAAGGGTCCAAGATGCATTTACATAACCAATAATCATAGCCATGTTTGGTACATCACTTAACATCACACCGTTATAAAGCATATGTTCAGATGAATTAACTGCTTTCCCATCAATAGTAGCTTGAACGCCGCCCATAATCTGAACTTGTAAACCAGTTGCAGAAATCACGATATCCGCATCAAGATGTTTACCAGATTTAAGTAAAATACCTTTTTCGGTAAATTTCTCAACTTGATCTGTTTCTACACTAGCTTTACCTTCACGCAAAATCTTAAATAAGTCACCATCAGGTACCACACATAGACGTTGATCCCAAGGATTATATGAAGGAGTAAAATGCTTCATATCAACTTTACCCTTTAACTGCACTTCAATTGCTTTTAAGAGTAAACGACGCACAGTCTTTGGATGTTTCTGTGATAATGCATAAATAGCGCGTTGCATACCAATATTACGTGCACGGGTAAATTTATAAGCTGCCTCTTCAGACATAAATTTACGCGTTTTTTCATAGATGAAGTCGATAGACGGCACACTAGCAATATATGTTGGTGAACGCTGCAACATAGTTACATGCCCCGCTCCGCCTTTCGCCATTGCTGGTACTAAAGTAATGGCAGTTGCACCACTACCAATAATAACGACTTTTTTACCTGTGTAATCTAAATTCTCAGGCCAATGCTGTGGGTGAATGAGTTGCCCTTTAAATGCTTCTTGATTTGGGAAAGAAGGTGCATATCCCTGATCATAGTTATAATAACCAGTACACCCTACAACAAAGTTAGCAATCCAAGTTTGTTGTTTTTTCTTCCCATCTTCAATTACAACCTGCCATTTCTTTGATTCAGAATCATAATTAGCAGAAAGCACACGATGACCAAAGTGAATTTTTTCTTTTAATTTATATTCATCAATTACTTCGCCTAAATACCCTTTAATAGAAGCACCATCAGCTAATACATTCGCTTTACACCATGGCTTAAAATTAAAACCAAATGTGGACATATCTGAGTCTGAACGAATGCCTGGATAACGGAAAAGATCCCATGTTCCACCAAAAGATTCACGACGCTCTAAAATTTCAAATTGACGTTGTGGAGAATTTTTTGATAGATGAGCAGCGATTCCTATTCCTGAAATACCTGCGCCAATGATTAAAATATCAACTTGCTTTTCCATTTTATTTTTATACCCATTGTTGAGAATATAAGTTTATTAAAGCACAATTTTGACAATACACAATGTCAAGTTTGACCGTTTATCCGTTTTTTTATGTCAGTTGAGGACATTTTTATAATTTATTTAATTAGCAGAAATAAAAAAGACCGGTATAAAACCGGTCTTTTTTGAATAAAATCAATTATTCAGCTGAAGTTTTCACTTCACGATCTACAAGCTCAACGTAAGCCATCGGCGCTGCATCACCAGCACGGAAGCCCGCTTTAAGAACACGTAGATAACCGCCGTTACGTTCTTTGTAACGAGGGCCGAGTACGGTAAATAATTTACCTACAGTTGCAGCATTACGAGTACGAGCAAATGCTAAACGACGATTTGCTACAGTATCGTTTTTTGCTAGAGTGATTAAAGGCTCAGCAACACGACGTAATTCTTTAGCTTTAGGCACAGTTGTTTTGATCAACTCGTGTTCAAATAAAGAATTAGCCAAGTTTTGGAACATCGCTTTACGATGGCTGCTTGTACGGCCTAATTTCACACCACTATTACGATGACGCATGGTGATAGTCCTACTTAATTAACGGCTACGATAGGCAAAACGGTCGTCCATACGAAGACTAGCTGGTGGCCAGTTTTCAAGACGCATACCGAGTTGTAAGCCTTTCGATGCCAAAACATCTTTGATCTCTGTTAACGATTTTTTACCAAGGTTAGGAGTTTTTAACAACTCAACTTCAGTACGTTGAACAAGATCACCAATGTAGTAAATATTTTCTGCTTTCAAACAGTTAGCAGAACGAACAGTAAGCTCTAGATCATCTACTGGGCGAAGCAAGATTGGGTCAACTTCTTCACGAGGCTCTTGAGCAACTGGAGTTTGGTCTTTCTGAAGATCAACAAAAATTGCAATTTGTTGTTGCAAGATTGTTGCCGCTTTCCGGATTGCTTCTTCAGGATCAACCGTTCCATTTGTCTCGAGGTCGATTACCAGTTTATCTAAATCGGTACGTTGTTCTACACGCGCATTTTCAACGGTGTAAGAAACACGCTTAATCGGGCTATAAGAAGCATCTAATTGCAAACGACCAACAGGACGTGTTTCACCTTCAGGGAAACGAGAATCAGATGTTTCATAACCACGACCTTGAGCAACCTTCAAGCGCATTTTTAATGAGCCTGAAGCACTCAAAGTACCTATTAGATGTTCTGGATTAACCACTTCAACATTATGGGGTAAACGAAGATCAGCAGCAGTAATTTCGCCAGGACCTTGTTTCTCTAATGTTAAATATGCTTCATTTTGATCGAACAGCTTAATAGACAATCCTTTTAGGTTCAGCAAGAGCTCGACGATGTCCTGCTGCAAGCCTTCTAAAGTACTGTACTCGTGCTCGACACCTTCTATCTCAACTTCAACCACAGCAGCGCCAGGTAAAGAAGACAATAGAATGCGACGTAAAGCATTACCTAGAGTGTGGCCAAAACCACGCTCTAAAGGTTCTAGAATCACTTTTGCCGAGGTCCCGCTAACCGCTTCGACCTTGATCGCTTGCGGAGTTAGAAACTCGTTTGCAGTACGCGTCATTATTGCTACCTCAAGGATTATTTAGAATACAATTCTACAATCAAGCTTTCATTGATTTCAGCAGGTAAATCAGCACGATCTGGTGCAGCTTTAAACGTACCTTCAAGCTTAGAATGATCAACATCGATCCAAGCTGGAATACCACGTTGTGCAGCCAACTCAATCGCGTTTTTAATACGCAATTGTTGTTTAGCACCTTCGTGAACCGCAATTACATCACCAGCTTTAACTTGAATAGATGCGATGTTTACACGACGACCATTCAAAGTAATGCTACGGTGACTTACTAACTGACGAGCTTCTGCACGTGTAGAACCAAAACCCATGCGATAAACAACGTTATCAAGACGGCTTTCAAGCAATTTCAACAAGTTCTCACCTGTTGCGCCTTTAACACGAGCTGCTTCTTTATAGTAGTTACTAAATTGACGTTCTAACACACCGTAAATACGACGGACTTTTTGTTTTTCACGTAATTGTAGTGAATACTCAGATTGCTTACCACCGCGTGCCTGACCATGTTGACCAGGTGCTTTGTTAGCTTTTTTAGTTTTGACGTCAAAAGGTTTAACGCCAGATTTAAGTTGCAGGTCTGTCCCTTCGCGGCGAGAGAGTTTGCATTTTGGACCAATATAACGAGCCATGAATGTTTCTCCTTACACGCGACGTTTTTTAGGTGGACGGCAACCGTTGTGAGGAATTGGCGTCACATCGGTAATGCTGTTAATTTTATAACCCACTGCGCCTAATGCACGAACCGCAGACTCACGACCTGGACCAGGGCCTTTTACAAGGACATCCAGATTTTTCAAACCGTAATCTAAAGCTGCTTTACCAGCAACTTCAGCAGCTACCTGAGCAGCAAACGGAGTTGATTTACGTGAACCACGGAAGCCTTGTCCACCAGAGGTGGCCCAAGCCAATGCATTACCTTGACGATCAGTAATCGTAACAATGGTGTTATTAAAAGACGCGTGAATGTGTGCAACACCTTCAGAGACGGTACGGGTGACCTTCTTGCGTGTGCGAGTATCTTTAGCCATCTTTTAGCTTCCAGAAATCTTACTTTTTAATCGGTTTGCGCGGACCTTTACGGGTACGTGCGTTAGTTTTGGTGCGTTGACCACGGACAGGCAAGCTGCGACGATGGCGAAGGCCGCGATAGCAACCCAAATCCATTAAACGTTTAATGTTCATGGAAATTTCGCGACGTAAGTCACCTTCGGTAGGAACCTTAGCAACTTCTGCACGAATCGCATCAAGCTGAGCATCGTCCAACTCACGGATCTTAGTAGTCTCAGTAATACCAACTGCTGTTAAGATATTCTTAGCAGTATGGCGACCGACACCAAAGATGTAAGTGAGGGAGATAACAGCATGCTTGTTATCCGGAATGTTTACACCGGCAATACGAGCCATTCACTTTCTCCAAAAAGGCAGTAGAGATAATCAACCGCCCCACAAAATCTTGAGGGGCGGATATTAACCCAATTCGCCTACTGAAATCAACAGGTCTTGATTAGATTAACCTTGACGCTGCTTATGACGAGGTTCTGCGCTACAAATTACGCGAATAACCCCATTACGACGGATAACTTTACAGCTACCACAAATTTTCTTTACAGAAGCTTGTACTTTCATGATGAAACCTCTAAGTGCGCTTATCCCTTAGGATGAGCAGTCGTTTTTCTCATTAATGTTTGATTATCATATTGATGAGATGTTAAGTGCGCTTGTAGCTGAGCCATAAAGTCCATAACAACGACAACTACGATTAGTAATGAGGTACCACCCAAAGAGAATGGGATCCCAAAAGAACTTTGTAGAATCATTGGCATTAGACAAATGACCGTAATATAAATCGCACCAATAAACGTCAAACGATTAAGAATATGATCTAAGTAACGAGCAGTTTGCTCACCTGGGCGAATACCAGGCACATAAGCTCCGCTGCGTTTTAGATTTTCTGATACTTCCTTAGGGCTAAATACTAAAGCCGTATAAAAGTAACAGAAAAAGATAATTAACGCACCAAAGAGCACCAAATACAAAGGCTGTCCAGGCGACAATACTAAAGCTAAATCTTGTAAGCTACGCTTAATTAATCCAGCATTTGCATCTGCACTTCCTACCCATTGACCAAGACTCGCTGGGAACAAGAGTAAAGAACTTGCAAAAATCGCAGGAATCACACCAGCCATATTAATTTTCAATGGCAAATGCGTCTGCTGTGCTGTAAATATACGACGACCTTGCTGCTTTTGTGCATAGTTTACTGGAATACGACGTTGTGCTTTTTCAATAAACACAATGGCAGCCAACACACCTAAAGACAAAAGACCAAAGATCACAAGACCAATTAAGCTTGTCTGACCATTATCTACTGATGAAACTGATTGCATAATTAAGTTAGGCAAACCAGAAACAATACCAGCAAAAATAATCATTGAGATACCATTACCAATACCTCTTTCAGTGATTTGTTCACCTAGCCACATTAAGAACATAGTTCCAGCGACAAGTGATGTAACTGCTGGTATATAAAACTCAAGACCAACTGACAGAGTAATACCCTGACCAATCAAACCTGCACACATACCAACTGCCTGAACCACTGCAAGCAATAATGTACCCTGACGCGTATATTGATTAATTTTACGCTTACCTTGCTCACCTTCCTTTTTCAAGGCTTCTAGTGAAGGAATTACTGTAGACATTAACTGCACAATAATTGATGCAGAAATGTAAGGCATAATCCCTAAAGCAAGAATAGACATTCGCTCTAAAGCACCGCCAGAAAACATATTGAATAGCCCAAGAATAGTTCCTTGGTTCGCTTGAAATAAATTTTCTAACGCAGCATTATTAATGCCTGGTACTGGAATATGCGCTCCTAGTCGAAAGACCAGCAATGCACCGATTAGAAAACTCATCCGGCGAATAATTTCACGATATTTCACATGAAATGGCTGACCTTTCATCATGTTGACATGACCTGAAGAACTAGGAGACATAGACACTCGAGATTACTCCTCGACTTTGCCGCCAGCTGCTTCAATCGCAGCTTTAGCGCCTTTAGTCAATGCAACACCTTGAACAGTGAATGCACGAGTGATTTCACCAGAAAGTACGATACGAGCACGAATTTGGTCACGACGAACAACATTCGCAGCTTTCAAAGTTTCTAGGCTAACGATGTCGCCTTCCACTTTGTTTAACTCAGATAAACGTACTTCAGCAGTTTTTAAAGCGATTTGGCTAGTGAAACCGAATTTAGGTAAACGACGATAAATCGCTGTTTGACCGCCTTCAAAGCCTGGACGAACGCCACCACTTTTACGTGATTTTTGACCTTTGACACCACGGCCACCGGTCTTACCAACGCCAGAACCGATACCACGGCCTAAACGAAGGTTTTCACGTTTTGCACCTTCTGCAGGCGCAAGCTCATTTAAACGCAGAGTCATGGCTTATTCCTCTACACTAACCATATAGTAGACTTTGTTGACCATACCACGGTTAGAAGGCGTATCTTGCACTTCTACAGTATGACCAATACGACGCAGACCTAAACCTTGTAAGCAAAGCTTGTGATTTTTCAAGCGATGTGAAGAAGATTTAGTCTGGGTAACTTTAATCGTTTTCATGATTCATTACCCTTGAATTTCTGCTACTGATTTACCACGTTTCGCAGCGACTTTCTCAGGAGAAGTCATATCACGCAAACCTTTGAAAGTTGCGTTCACTACGTTTGCAGCATTAGTAGAACCATAACATTTAGCAAGTACGTTATGCACGCCTGCAGCTTCTAGAACGGCACGCATTGCGCCACCAGCGATTACGCCGGTACCTTCAGAAGCAGGTTGCATGTATACACGGCTTGCACCATGACGAGCATTCACAGGGTGTTGTAAAGTAGTACCTGCAAGGTCTACAGTAATCATGTTGCGACGTGCAGCTTCAAGTGCTTTAGAAATAGCAGCTGGAACTTCACGTGCTTTACCACGACCGAAACCAACACGACCATTACCATCACCCACAACAGTTAATGCTGTGAAAGAGAAGATACGACCACCCTTAACAACTTTGGCTACACGATCAACGGCAACCAGCTTTTCAACAAGACCTTCGTTTTGTTCAACTTTAGCCATGATTAGAACTCCAAGCCGTTTTCACGAGCAGCATCAGCCAAGGCTTTGATACGACCATGATATTTAAAACCAGAACGGTCAAATGCAACTTTAGTTACACCAGCTGCTTTCGCGCGCTCTGCGATTAAAGTGCCTACTTTAGTAGCCGCATCTACATTACCTGTAGTACCGCTACGTAAAGATGCATCCAAAGTTGAAGCTTGCGCTAAAACTTTGCCACCATCTGCTGAAATAACTTGAGCATAGATGTGACGCGGAGTGCGGTTTACACACAAACGAGTCGCACCCAATGCACGGATGTGCAAGCGTGTGCTTTTCGCACGACGCAAACGGGTTTGTTTCTTTTCGTTCATAAGAACCTCGCGCCTTATTTCTTCTTAGCTTCTTTACGAAGAATGACTTCATCCGAATAACGAACACCTTTACCTTTATATGGTTCAGGAGAACGATACGCACGGATTTCTGCCGCTACTTGACCTAACAACTGCTTGTTTGCTGATTTCAAAATGATTTCAGTTGCAGTTGGAGTTTCCGCTGTTACACTTTCAGGTAAAGCGTAGTCAATTGGGTGTGAAAAACCAAGGTTAAGGTTTACAACACTACCCTTAACCGCAGCTTTATAACCAACACCAACTAGCTGCAACTTACGTTCGAAGCCTTCACTAACCCCTTTTACAAGGTTATTCAATACAGCGCGAGCAGTACCAGCTTGCATCCAAGCATCTTTCGATTCTTTAACTGGAGCAAGTTGAAGTTTACCTTCTTCCTGTTTTAGCTCGACCAGCGCATGCAGGTTGAAAGACAACGTACCTTTGCTGCCTTTCACTTCGACCTGCCGGCCGTTCTGAGTAACTGTCACACCATTCGGTACAGTTACTGGGGCTTTAGCCACACGAGACATGAGGAATCACCTATTAAGAAACAAAAGCAATAACTTCACCACCAACGCCCGCAGCACGTGCAGCGCGATCAGTCATGATGCCTTTGCTTGTAGAAACAATTGCAATACCTAAACCTTGCTTAACGCTTGGAAGTTTATCTTTACCACGGTATTGGCGAAGGCCTGGACGGCTTACGCGCTTAACCACTTCGATAACTGGTTTGCCTTCGAAATATTTTAAAGTAATTGTCAAAGTAGATTTTGTCTCTTCTTGAGCAACTTCTACATTTGAAATATAACCTTCTTGTTGAAGAACGTTTGCAATTGCAACTTTCAACTTAGAAGAAGGCATAGAAACGGTTTGTTTCTTAGCCATTTGTGCGTTACGAACACGTGTTAGCATGTCGGCAACGGTATCTTGCATACTCATTTAGTCGCTCCTTACCAGCTTGCCTTAACAACGCCTGGTACATCACCCTGCATTACTGTGTCACGTAATTTGTTACGGCTTAAACCGAACTTACGGAAGTAACCATGAGGACGACCAGTTAAACCACAACGGTTACGAAGACGCACCGGAGATGCATTACGTGGCAATGCCTGTAACTTTAACGTCGCTTCGAAACGCTCTTCTTCACTTGCATTTACGTTTGCAATAGTAGCTTTTAATTCAGCACGTTTTGCAGCGTATTTAGCAACTGTTTTTTCGCGTTTCAATTCGCGATTAATCATACCTTTCTTAGCCATATCGACCTCTTATTTGAACGGGAAGCCGAATGCACGCATAAGCGCACGGCCTTCGTCATCGGTGCGAGCAGTCGTAGTAATAGTAATATCCATACCACGAATACGATCAATCTTATCGAAATCGATTTCAGGGAAAACGATTTGCTCTTTCAAACCCATTGAGTAGTTACCACGACCATCAAATGATTTCGAAGAGAAACCACGGAAGTCACGGATACGAGGGATTGCGATTGAGATCAAACGATCCAAGAATTCGTACATTTGGTCGCCACGTAAAGTAACTTTACAACCAATCGGCCACCCATCACGGATTTTAAAACCTGCGATAGATTTACGAGCAAGTGTAACTACTGGTTTTTGACCAGCAATTAATTGCATGTCGACTACAGCACCATCTAATAATTTCTTATCAGTTGCAGCTGCGCCCACACCCATGTTTAGGGTGATTTTTGTGATGCGTGGAATTTCCATCACGTTCTTAACGCTAAGTTCTTCTTTTAACTTGGCTTTAAGTTCATCATTGTAACGTGCTTTAAGTCTGGCCATTGCCTTTTCAACCTATTACTTCGCTACCGCCACTGATTCACCATTTGATTTATAAACGCGAGTTTTCACGCCATCAATCACTTGGTAACCAACACGGTCAGCCTTTTGGGTTGTAGCATTTAAAATTGCCACGTTTGAAATATGAAGCGAAGCTTCTTGAGTAACAATACCGCCTTCAGCGCCAGTTACACGATTCGGCTTTTGATGCTTCTTCACTAAGTTAAGGCCTTCAACCTTAACGCGGTCTTCAGAAACAGACAACACAGTACCCTGTTTGCCTTTTTCTTTACCTGCGATCACAATAACTTGATCGCCTTTTTTAATCTTAGCCATGATTGCCTCTTATAGAACTTCAGGAGCCAATGAAATGATTTTCATGAACTGTTCAGTACGAAGTTCACGAGTCACTGGTCCGAAGATACGAGTAGCAATCGGAGCTTTGTTGTTGTTCAGGATAACTGCAGCATTATCATCAAAACGGATCACAGAACCATCTGGACGACGAATGCCGAATTTAGTACGAACTACAACCGCATTCATCACGTCACCTTTTTTAACACGTGCGCGTGGGATTGCTTCTTTTACAGTAACTTTAATAATGTCGCCAACAGAAGCATAACGACGATGTGAACCACCAAGTACTTTAATACATTGTACGCGGCGAGCACCACTGTTGTCTGCTACGTCGAGCATAGTTTCGGTTTGAATCATTGCCCTACTCCAAAACCGAGCATCACCGGTCACAATTTCGAAAGGCTCAAAGAGTACTCGAAATTGTCCGATGATGCAACAAGAACGTCGAATTACTCAGCAGCTGCTTCAACTACTTCCACTAAAGTCCAAGCTTTAGTTTTAGAAATTGGGCGGCTTTCTTTAATGGTTACAACATCACCAATTTTAGCGACGTTATTCTCATCATGAGCGTGTAACTTAGTTGAACGGCGAATTGACTTGCCATACAACGGGTGTTGAACGCGGCGTTCAATAAGAACAACAATAGATTTATCCATTTTGTCACTTACGACTTTGCCGGTTAACGTGCGGACTGTTTTTTCACTCATTGTCCGTTCCCCTGTTTTTCGGTAAGGAGTGTCTTAATACGAGCAATTGTCTTACGAGCAACTTGCACTTCGTGCGATTTACCCAACTGACCAGTTGCTTTCGCCATACGAAGACGGAATTGGTTAAGCTGTTGCTCATCAAGCAAAGCTTTCAACTCTTCTACCGACTTTTCACGTAAATCTTTAGTTTTCATTACATTACCGTCCGAGTCACGATAGTGGTTTTAAACGGAAGTTTAGCAGCAGCTAAAGCAAATGCTTCACGCGCTAATTCTTCGTTCACACCTTCAATTTCGTACAGGATCTTGCCTGGTTGGATCTGGCAAACCCAGTATTCCACGCTACCCTTACCTTTACCCATACGCACTTCAAGAGGCTTTTGAGTAATTGGCTTATCCGGGAATACGCGAATAAAGATTTTACCACCACGCTTAATACGGCGGCTAATAGTACGACGTGCAGCTTCAATCTGACGCGCAGTCATACGACCACGTTCAGTTGCTTTAATTGCAATCGAACCAAATGATACTGTACTACCACGATGCGCTAGACCAGTATTACGGCCTTTGTGCACCTTACGGAATTTGGTACGTTTAGGTTGCAACATGGATTATTCTCCCTTGTCAGCAGCACGGTCACCGCGACGACCACGACGCTCTTGACCTTCACCACGACCACGACCACGTTTAGCTGGACGATCTTCAGCAGGAGCAGGGTTCATGACTTGTTTCATGCCACCTAAAATCTCACCACGGAAAATCCAAACTTTAACACCAATCGTACCGTAAGTTGTTTCTGCACGCACAGTCGCATAGTCAATATCTGCACGTAATGTATGCAAAGGTACACGACCTTCACGATACCATTCTGTACGAGCAATCTCTGCACCACCTAAACGGCCAGACACTTCAACTTTGATACCTTTAGCACCAGCACGCATAGTGTTTTGAACCGCACGCTTCATAGCACGACGGAACATTACACGCTTTTCTAATTGAGAAGCAATTGCTTCAGCAACTAAACGCGCATCTAAGTCTGGGCGATCAATTTCATTGATACTTACTTGCGCAGGAACACCCATAATGCTGGTAAGTTCGCGCTGTAATTTCTCAATATCTTCGCCTTTTTTACCGATTACGATACCAGGACGAGCTGTGCTAATTGTTACCTTAGCAGCGCCTGATGGACGTTCGATAAGAATATTACTGATCATCGCATTCTTAAGTTTTTTATTTAAAAACTCACGAACTTGAAGATCTTTAAGCAAATATTCAGCGTATTGTTTCGGACTCGCATACCAGTTAGCGTTATGACGTTTCACAACACCTAGGCGGATACCGATTGGATGAACCTTCTGACCCATATCAAACCCCTACCTTAACGGTGATGTGACAAGTACGCTTCGTAATACGATCTGCACGGCCTTTAGCACGTGGCATAATACGTTTAAGGCTAACACCTTCATCAACGTAAATCGTAGAAACTTTAAGATCGTCAACATCTAAACTGTTATTGTGTTCAGCGTTTGCAATCGCAGATTCCAATGCTTTTTTTACTAAAACAGCAGCTTTTTTATTGCTGAAGTTTAAAATATTTAAAGCATGCGCAACAGATTTGCCGCGAATAAGATCTGCAACCAAACGTGCCTTTTGTGCCGAGATAGCGGCACCGCGTAATTTAGCAGTTACTTCCATCATGACACCTATTAACGTTTAGACTTCTTGTCAACACCGTGACCACGATAGGTACGAGTTGGCGCGAATTCACCGAGTTTATGACCAACCATATGCTCAGTAACAATTACTGGAACGTGATTACGACCATTATGAACGGAAATTGTTAAACCAACAAAATCCGGAAGGATCATCGAACGACGAGACCAAGTTTTAATCGGCTTGCGAGAGTTACTAGCAACAGCCGCTTCAACCTTAGCGAACAAGTGCGCATCGACGAATGGGCCTTTTTTCAGAGAACGAGGCATTAGTCAGATTCCTTTACTTGACGCGACGGTCGCGAATAATCATCTTAGTCGTACGCTTATTGGTACGTGTCTTGTACCCTTTAGCTTTTTGACCCCATGGGCTTACAGGTTGAATACCTTTATTACGCCCTTCACCACCACCGTGCGGGTGATCAACTGGGTTCATCGCCATACCACGTACGGTAGGACGAACACCACGCCAGCGCGCAGCACCAGCTTTACCCAATGAGCGAAGGTTGCTTTCTTGGTTAGAAACTTCACCAATTACAGCGCGGCATTCAACATGAATTTTACGCATTTCGCCTGAACGAAGACGAACAATCGCGTAAGAACCATCACGACCCAACAACTGAACAGAAGTACCAGCAGAACGCGCTAATTGCGCACCCTTGCCAATTTTAAGTTCAACGTTATGAAGTGTAGAACCGATCGGCATGTTACGAAGTGGCAAGCAGTTACCTGGACGAATTGGAGCATCGTTACCAGATTGTACTTTATCGCCAGCACGTAAGCCTTTAGGTGCAATGATATAACGACGCTCACCATCAGCATATTTCAACAAAGCAATATGTGCTGTACGGTTAGGATCGTATTCAATGCGCTCTACAACAGCTGGGATGCTGTCTTTATTACGCTTAAAGTCAACGATACGATAGTGTTGCTTATGACCACCACCAACGTGACGAGTTGTAATGTGACCGTTATTATTACGACCACCAGTACGTTTTTTTGCTTCAACCAACGGTGAGTAAGGCGCGCCTTTGTGAAGGTGATCATGAACCACTTTCTCTACAAAGCGACGTCCTGGAGACGTTGGCTTACATTTTTGAATCGGCATAATTTTCGTCCTTATTCCGCTGCGCTTTCAGCGGTATCGCCCAAGTCAGCCATTTCAACATCTTGGCCGGCTTTCAGGGTGACGTATGCTTTTTTAACATCAGAACGACGTCCTAATGTTTTACCAAAGCGCTTAGTTTTACCTTTAGTAATAGTAGTGTTAACTTTAACAACTTCTACACCAAAAAGTTTTTCAACTGCTTTTTTGACTTCAAGTTTAGTAGCATTAATATCTACTTTAAATACTTGAACGCCAACAGTATCACCTAGAACTTGTGCCTTTTCTGAGAAGACTGGTCCTTTAAGGACTTGATAGATACGTTCGTTGTTCATCCGAGTTCTACCTCAATTTTCTTAGCAGCAGCTACAGACATAACAACTTTATCAAACGCGATCAAGCTTACAGGATCGATTGCAGTTGCATCCACCACATCTACATGTGGAAGGTTGCGTGCTGCAAGATATAAGTTCTCATCTACAGCTTCAGTAACGATCAATGCACGAGTGGCATTTAAATCGCCAAGCTTTGCAAGCAATTCTTTAGTTTTTGGAGCTGCAATAGCAAACTCTTCAACTAATACAAGACGATCTTGGCGAACAAGTTCAGCTAAGATACATTGCATTGCACCGCGATACATTTTACGGTTTACTTTTTGAGACCAATCTTGTGGACGAGCAGCAAAAGTTTTACCACCACCAACCCAGATAGGGCTACGAGTAGAACCCGCACGAGCACGACCAGTACCTTTTTGACGGAATGGTTTTTTACCACCGCCAGAAACGTCTGCACGTGACTTCTGAGCACGAGTACCTTGACGACCACCTGCTAAGTAAGCAGTAACAACTTGGTGTACAAGAGCTTCGTTAAATTCACGTCCGAAAGCAACTTCAGACAATTCAACAGCAGAGCCGGAAACAGTTTTCAAATTCACGGTATTTCCCCTCAGGCCTTGATGGTAGGACGTACAATCACGTCACCGCCAGTTGAACCAGGAATTGCACCTTTAACAACTAAAACAGAACGTTCAGCGTCAATAGATACGATTTCAAGACCTTGTACTGTTACGCGTTCATCACCTAAGTGACCAGCCATTTTTTTGCCTTTGAACACGCGACCAGGAGTTTGGTTTTGACCTGTAGAACCTAATACACGGTGAGAAAGTGAGTTACCGTGAGTAGCGTCTTGGGTACGGAAGTTCCAACGCTTAACACCACCTTGGAAACCTTTACCTTTTGATTGACCAGTTACGTCAACAACTTGACCAACTGTGAACAAATCAACACCAATAGTACCGCCAACTTCACGACCTTCAAGCTCAGCTTCAGTAACACGGAACTCTTTAACCAAACGACCAGCAGCAACACCAGCTTTCGCAAAGTGACCTTTCTGAGCGTTAGTTACGCGAGATTCGCGACGTTCACCAGTAGTTACTTGAACAGCTTGATAACCATCAGTTTCAAGTGTTTTGATTTGCGTAATGCGGTTTGGATCGACTTCGATGACTGTAACAGGTACAGAAACACCTGCATCTGTAAAGATGCGAGTCATACCACATTTGCGACCGACTAAACCAATAGCCATGTGCATAAACCTCTAAAAAAGCGGCCTAATTAACTTAAAAGTTAATCAACCGAAAGCCTTAACCCAAAGCGATCTGAACATCAACACCAGCCGCAAGATCTAATTTCATCAATGCATCAACAGTTTTATCTGTAGGTTGAACGATGTCGATCAAACGTTTGTAGGTGCGGATTTCGTACTGGTCACGCGCATCTTTGTTAACGTGCGGTGAAGTAAGAACGTTGAAGCGTTCGATGCGAGTAGGCATCGGAATTGGACCACAAACTTGTGCGCCAGTACGCTTAGCGGTTTCTACGATCTCTTGAGCAGATTGATCAATCAGACGATGATCAAAAGACTTCAAACGGATACGAATTCTCTGGTTAGACATACCAGTAAACTCCAAGCCAAACATATAAAGAATCACCCTTGACGCATCTCACCTATCGGTAAGTGTCAAAGGCAGTGAAAATCACTAAGGTCATGATCGATGCCACGACTGTAATGCACATTTACCACTTTCTTCGCAGCAAATGCCCCTCCTCTTGAGGGTCGCTCATTATAACGATTGTTTAACTCTTATGCAATTCTCTTTTTCTATTTTCTCCACAAAACCTGCTTTGATCGAGCATTGAGAGTTCATTTAGGCATTTACTACAAATTCAATAGCTTTATTTAGAAGTTGATTACCTTGCTCAAATTTTTGTGCTTCGGAATAGTGTAAATCATGCGTAGATTGAACATATTCTCCATCAAAAATAGACAACTCTTCTTCATCTTCAAGTAAAAGAGCTAAAGTTGCTGGTGTCATCTCTGGATGGAACTGAAAACCCAGCACATTTGTTCCAATCTGATACATCTGATTGCGACAAGCCCGATTTTCAGCCAAATGTATAGCGCCTTTAGGTATTTCAAATGTCTCACTATGCCACTGCATAACCTTTATATTCTCAGGTAAAGGAAAACTTTCTTGAGGTAAATTTGCAACTCTCTGCACTGTTGACCATCCAAGTTCCTGATAGCGATTACGACTCACCGCTGCACCCAATGCATTAGCTATCAATTGCCCTCCCAAGCAAAGACCAATAGCTGGTTTTCCAGCCGCTAAATAACGACGTAACCACCTTTTTTCTATCTTTAGCCATGGATAGTTTGCCTCATCATTTACACTCATGGTTCCACCCATGACCAATAACAAATCAACCTCTTCGATTTTGGGTAAAGCCTCTATTTCAAGTGATCGATCAACTGGAAGTGCAAAAAACTCTGTAGAGCTAATGGTCGCGTGGTGAGCTTTTAAAAATGAATAACAACTTCCAAATCCCTCACCAGCAATGTGTTGAAAATAGTGAACTCGTAAATGCGACTTCATGCGCTTAAACCTATTGTTGTTAGAATGTTGTAGTGGTCTTTGCAAAAATAAAGCCAAGTTTTTATTTTATGGGTCTACTGTAACGAAACGTCTTATAAAATTTCGTAAATATAGCCAATAATCTAAATTTCTCTTAATCTAACTTTATTATTTAAAATGCAACGCACTATGAAAAAGCATAACGACTTTCAGACTCGCCTCATTCATGCACAAAGAAAGGCTCCGCAATTTATTGAAACAGTGCAACCACCCTTATTTCGTGCATCCACTATTATTTTTAAATCAACTTCGCACCTTTTTGATCGTCATTGGACTGATGATTATGACTATAGTTATGGGACGCATGGCACCCCCACTACCTTCACATTAGGCGACAATATTGCGCAAATTGAAGGTGGATTGCATTGTTTGCTTGCACCGAGTGGTTTATCTGCAATTAATGTTGTGAACTCAGCATTTTTAGGCACTAATGATGAAGTATGGGTACCAGATAACATTTATGGACCGAACCTAGAACATTTAAATTATCTACAAAATCAATATGGCGTTATTGTTAAAGTATATAACCCCATTGATGCTTCAAGTTTTCAACCGACGGAAAGAAGCAAACTGTTATGGTTAGAGGCTGCGGGTTCAGTTACTCTAGAATTCCCTGATCTTAAAAATTTAGTTAAAAAAGCTAAAAAGCATGGCGTATTAACAGCGCTAGATAACACTTGGGGCGCTGGGCTTGCGTTTAATGCTTTTAATTTTTCTGATGAAAATCTAGCAGTCGATTTAACCGTCCATGCACTAACCAAATATCCAAGTGGGGGCGGTGATATCCTAATGGGCAGCATTGTAACTCGTGATGATAAACTCCATCACCGTCTGTTCCGCACACATGCCATTTTAGGTATTGCAGTTTCAGGAGATGATGCTGCTCAAATTCAACGTAGTCTTGCTCATATGTCTTTACGCTATGAACAACAATCTGCTAATGCTCAAACTTTACTTAAATGGCTAAAAGGCCAACCTCAATTTGCACAAGTTCTACATCCAAGTGATGAGACCGCCCCAAGTTATCAATATTGGCAAGAAATCTGCACAAATGGTCAAAGTGCAGGTTTAGTCAGTGTTATTTTCAAACCAGATTATGACATTGCAGCAGTACGTCGCTTCTGCGATGCATTAGAGTTATTTAAGCTCGGTTTTAGCTGGGGAGGACCAGTTAGTCTGATCATGCTTTATGATTTAAAAATGATGAGAAAACTTGAGAATACACATTTACAACAAGGATTATTGGTTCGATTCTGTATAGGACTAGAAGATCCACAAGATTTAATACAAGATATCGAAAACGCACTAAAACATTTGTAAAACGACAACATTATAGTGGCTCGCACCAAAGGATAAAAATATATGGGTACACCGATTGTTATTGCTAAAAATATTAATGACACATCAAAAGAAATTGTTTTGCTTTCCCAGTTTGCCAACCGCCATGGACTAATTGCGGGTGCCACCGGTACAGGTAAAACAGTTACATTGAAAGTTCTAGCAGAGAGTTTTTCTCGAATTGGCGTACCCGTATTTCTTGCCGATGCAAAAGGTGATGTTTCGAGCCTCGCAAAATCAGGAGAAGCTTCAGATAAGTTTAATGACCGATTAAAGCTTTTACAGATTGATAGCGTTCCTTTTGCTGCCAACTCCGTTGTTTTTTGGGATCTATTCGGCCAACAAGGCCATCCTATTCGCACCACTATTTCTGAGATTGGGCCAATTTTATTGGCTCGCATGCTCAACTTAAATGACACACAAGAAGGTGTTTTAGCAGCCGTATTTCGTATTGCCGATGATCAAGGTTTGCTGTTAGTCGACTTTAAAGACTTAAAAGCCATGATCACTTTTGTTAGTGAGCACGCTGCCGAGTTTAAAGCTGAATATGGCAATTTATCTCCAGCCAGCTTAGGTGCTATTCAACGTAATTTGCTCGCTCTTGCCGACCAAGGTGGAGAACAATTTTTTGGTGAGCCTGCTTTAAATATTCTGGACTTTATACAAACAGATGCCAATGGGCACGGCTATATCAATATTCTTGCTGCCGACAAGCTCATGAATACGCCTAAGCTATATGCTACTTTCTTGTTGTGGATGCTTTCGGAGTTATTTGAGCAACTGCCAGAAGTCGGCGATCTAGACAAACCGAAACTTGTATTTTTCTTTGATGAGGCCCACTTATTATTTGACAATGCCAGCCAAGCATTACAAGAAAAAATTGAACAAGTTG
The DNA here is from genome assembly GCF_025513915.1 of Acinetobacter sp. WU_MDCI_Abxb74. Lineage (NCBI taxonomy): Bacteria > Pseudomonadati > Pseudomonadota > Gammaproteobacteria > Moraxellales > Moraxellaceae > Acinetobacter > Acinetobacter sp. WU_MDCI_Abxb74. Next base: position 163,456 of record NZ_JAHPRP010000007.1, on the reverse strand, counting down.
TACGTTTAATTCGCTCCAAAGGTATTGGCATCTATTTTATTACTCAGAATCCACTCGATTTACCAGAAAGTGTTCTTGGTCAACTTGGCAATCGCATTCAACATGCACTACGTGCATTTACCCCTAAAGATCAAAAAGCAGTAAAAACCGCAGCTGATACTTTCCGTGCCAATCCAAACTTTAAAGTTGATGAAGCCATTACCGAACTGGCTGTTGGTGAGGCGCTAATTAGTTGTCTTGATGAACAAGGTACGCCACAAATTGTAGAACGTGGCTGGGTGATGCCTCCTTACTCGGCTTTTACACCAATTACTCCAGAAGAGCGTCAAACTCTAATCTCACAAAGTATTATTGCTGGTATTTATGAACAAGCTGTAGATCGTGATAGCGCTTATGAAATGCTACAAAATAAAGTCGCTGAACGTGAGCAACAACAACAAAATACTGAACTTGCTAAACAACAAGAAAAAGAGCAAGAAACTTTAGCAAAGCAGCAAGCAAAGGAACAAGAACGATTAGCACGTGAACGAGCCAAGCTTACGCAAGATATTGTGGGTACTTTTGCAAAAAGTGCCGCACGTAGTCTAGGGGGAAGTACAGGTCAAAAATTAGTAAGAGGCCTGCTTGGTTCACTATTTGGCAAATAACTTTCTTAGAGATATATCACTTTTAAATTAGGGAATTTTATATTCCCTAATTTTTTTATGGTTTTTATAAAAAATCTATTGCGATTACTTTTTTAAAGATGTATTTTAAATACATCTTATATAGCCAGATAAATAAGGTCTAGCCATGACTCCACAACAAATTGAACTCGTTAAATCTACTGTACCTGTTTTACGTGAACACGGTGTTACGCTTACCACATACTTTTATAAGCGTATGCTTAATAACAATCCTGAATTAAAAAATGTTTTTAACTTAGATGACCAAACTAGCTTACGTCAGCCTCGCGCTCTTGCAGCCGCAGTACTTGCATATGCAGAAAATATTGAGAACCCTTCTGTTTTAGCTAAAGCAGTTGAACGCATTACAACTAAGCATGTGAGCTTAGATATTCAACCCGACCAATATGCAATTGTTGGCGACAACTTACTTCATTCAATTAGTGAAGTACTCAAAGTTCCATTTGAGTCTGAGCTTATCGAAGCGTGGAAACAGGCTTATTTACAATTGGCAGATATCTTGATTGGTGTTGAAAAACAAAAATATGAACAACTTGAGAACTTAAACGGTGGATGGGCTGGCTGGCGTTCATTTGAAATTACTCAAATCGATCCTCTAGAATCTGGGAAACGTTTTACCTTAAAAGCAACTGACCATGAAGATGTACTTAGCGGTCCTGCGAATGCTTTTATCTCGGTTAAAGTACAAGTTCCAGAACAACAGCTTGAGCAACCAAAAGCATTTAAATTTACAGAAGCTCAGGAAAACAACTCATATCATTTTGAAGTTCAGCCTGAAGAAAATCATACTGAATTCTCAGTTTCAAACATCTTGCTTGAACATTATAGAGTTGGCGATCAAGTTCAAGTTTCAGCGCCTTTAACGCTCTAATATAAAAACCTCTTGCCTGAAAGTTTTCTTATTTAGACTTTCAGGCTAAGATGATCATCCTTTTTATTCTTCCCATTTTGGTGATCATGCAGCTTAATAAATTTACCGATTATGCATTACGAATATTAATGTACGTTGCTCGCCCAAGTGATGCACCCTACACGATTGCAGAAATCGCGAAAGATTTGCATGTTTCACAAAACCATCTGGTTAAAATTGTCCACTTTATGGGTAAACAAGAATGGATCATTACTATTCGTGGAAAAGGTGGTGGAATTCGTTTAAATCCAGAAGCCCTTAATTCAAATTTAGGTTCAATTGTTCGAATCTTACAGGGCGACCACCAAATTGTTGAATGTAATACACCGCCTTGTGTGCTACGTGCTCATTGTGGTCTAAAAGGTATTCTTGACCAAGCTTTAGAAAGCTTTTACCAAAGTCTAGACCAATACACACTTGGAGAGGTTTTGCAGCAATCAAAGTCTGCCCCACCTAATTCTCCTATCGCTTTTTTGCAAATCTAATAAATACCCTTTATGGGTTAAATCTATTGAAAATTAGCAAGAACAACCAAGCTCCTTTATACTAGGCACGAGCCCTCTCATTTAAAAAGTTATTTTTTATGCGTCGTAGTGAAAAATCGAAAGACACCAAAGCCAGACTCGCACCCAAGCAAAAGATCAGCTATGAAAAAGCACCAGATCCGGCGATCACAGCATACGCTGTGCAATCATTAAACTGGTTACGCCAAGCTGAGTTCCTAATGAGTGCACCTAAATTGGCACTTTGTGTTGAAGATAGCGGCTACGAAATTGCTTTTGCAGGACGCTCAAATGCTGGTAAATCTAGTGCGATTAATGCTTTAACTAATCAGAAACAACTAGCACGCGCCTCTAAAAGACCTGGCCGTACTCAGATGATTAACTTCTTTAGTCTAGGCAACCCTGATCAACGCTTAGTCGATCTTCCAGGTTACGGTTATGCAGCTGTACCTGAAGATATGAAACGGGTGTGGCAAAAAGAATTAGAAAACTATCTAATCCACCGCCAAAGCTTACAAGGCTTAGTGTTACTTATGGATATTCGCCATCCTCTACAGCATTTCGACATGATGATGCTAGAGTGGGCTTATTCACGTCATCTATTTGTTCATATACTACTAACAAAAGCAGACAAACTTAATCGCGGCCCTGCAAACAAAGTTCTACTAGAAGTTAAGCAACAACTTAAAAAGATGAAGCTTGATTTTTCTATTCAACTTTTCTCCTCACTTAATAAGATAGGCTTAGAAGAGCTAGCAAGTGTTATGGCAGGGCGTCTACATTTCACACTGGATCAACAGCCAGAATTTGATGTCGATTCAATCCCTGAAGCAGCAGATGAGGATGCTGAAAGCTAAATTATCCCTACAGATACAATTTCTTCGTTAAATTTATACTCAATTGTCCCCTATTGCTAAACACAAATGTAGGGGCTTTTTTTATACTCGTTGTTAACTTCATCGAGTTAAAAATCAGGACTAAATGATGAAATTGTTATCTTTTTTGAAGAACAAGGCTTTAGGTTCTTCTATTGATTATAAAATTCTTCCACGTAAAGTAAAATTTGACTGGAAAGATACCCCTGTCGACTGGATTCCTAATCAGCCTTTCGCAAGCTATTTTATTAATGAAATTAATAATATTTTGCCAGCTGGAGAGTTCTGGTTTTGCCGTTTATACAACAAGGTTTTACCAAGTATTACTGACGAAAAACTTAGACAAGATGTCCAAGCTTTTATCCGTCAAGAAGCTATGCATGCCAACGCACATACTTCTGCAAACAAAGAATATTTAAGCGTCCGTAATATTGATATCCAGAGAAATCTGGACATTATGAATTATTTATTTAATAAAGCTTTAGCAGATAAACCATTTGATAAAGAAGTTCCAAATTTTTTACAAGACCAATGGGATTTATTCCGTTTAGGAGTTGTTGCCACAGTCGAACACATGACCTGTGTGTTAGGTAAATATGCACTTTATAACAAGCGTTGGGAAGAATTAGGTGCCGATCCTGAAATGGTCGATCTGGTTAAATGGCATGGTTCAGAAGAAATTGAACACCGTACCGTAGCCTTTGATTTATATCGTCATCTTGGTGGTGGCTATATTCCACGTTACTACTTAAGTCTTGCAGTGATTGTACTGGTACTCGGATTATGGGTAGACGGTGCAGCACATATTATGAAGCAAGACCCACGTTTTGCCGATGCTGCTAAATCTAGATTTTTCCCAGTTTGGGTTGCTGTAGAATGGTACAAAATTAGCCGTAAAGATAATCAGGTTTTACCAAATCCTATCTGGCTTATTGCTCAACAAATTGATTACCTCATGCCTTGGTATGATCCAGTCAAAGAAGGCAACACTGAAGATGCGGTTGGTTATTTATCGCAATCTCCAGCAGCAAAAAGAGCAGAGCTACAAGCCGCTTAAAATAAAAAAGCAGGATTTAAATCCTGCTTTTTTTTGATTTATAGATATTAGACACTGATATCTTTATCTTTGGTATAACGGTCTACAACCACACTAATCATCATATCACCCTGCACATTTACCACCGTTCTTACTGTATCTAATAAACGGTCAATCGGGAGCAGAATTGCAATTGCCTCGGCGGGCAAACCCACCGACTGTAAAACCATAATCATGGTGACCATGCCAGCGCTAGGTATTCCTGGCGCACCAAGTGATGCAATCATTGCTGTTAAACAGACTATAATTTGCTGTGTCAGGTTTAAATCCAAGCCCACTAAATTTGCTACAAACAGTGCAGCTGCTGCTTCATATAAAGCAGTACCATCCATGTTTAACTGGGTGCCTAGTGGAATAACAAATCCTGCGGTTTGAGGACGTACACCCAAGTTTTCTTGTGCACATTTCATACTCAGCGGCATAGTGGCAGAGCTAGAACTAGTTGCAAATGCTGTAATCAGTGCTGTACGCGTTCCTTTAAAAAAGGTCCACGGGCTCATACGGCCAAAAATCCAAAGAAGTAGTGGTAGAACAACGGCACCATGAAAAATAGTTGTACCCGTTACAACGGCTGCAAACTCAGCCAAACGACTTAATACTGAAATATCTTCTGTTGCCATTAACTTTGCTAATAAAGCAAAAATACCCAAAGGCGCTAATTTCATGACCCAGCCAACCAACAGCATCATCATTTCAAAGAACTGGTGACTCAATACACGAATACTTTTGAAACGCTCGCCACCCTGCACCAAAGCGACACCAATAAATAAAGCAAAGACCACGACAGCTAAAACGTTACCATCACTAAATGCTTTAAATGGATTGATTAAAGTATTTTGAATAAAATTCGTGAAAAAACTTGCGGGGTTTAAACTATCTGGTGCTTGATAATTTTGTATAGAGTTCTGAAAAATAGAAATATCTATGCCACGTCCTACTTCAAATAAATGAGCACAACTAATGCCTAAAATTAGGGCTAAAGTCGTGGTAGTTAAACAGCATAAAAATGTAATTTTCCAGACTGGTCCTAACTGTCCGCCTGCTTTTAGATTTGATACACCTACAACAATCGAACTAAAAATTAAAGGCACCAAAAGCATTTTAAGCAGCCCAATAAAAACACTACTTAATATTCCAAGCCCATATAAACTATGTTTTACAAAAGCTGTATCTGGATACATTGTGAGTAGGAAACCAAAGGCCAAACCTAAAATGGCGGCAATCAGAATTTGTGTATTTAAGTTCATATCAGCATTATTTTTTTCAGTTGGCGTACCTATTTACAATATGACATGAGCTTGCTTTTCATTCGAGAAATTTTTTGTCACATCGTTCCCATTAAAAATAAAAAAAGCCATCTGATTAGATGGCTTTTTTAAAAGGCCTATTGAGTTTCAATTTCCCGTAAACGGATTAAACCCTCTTGTACTGTACTGCATACAAGCTGACCATTTTGCCACATACGTCCGAAGTTTAAACCTCTTGAAGCCGCACTTACGGTTGCTTCCATGTCATACAACATCCACTCATCCGCACGCAGTGGACGATGGAAATAAATCGCATGATCAATACTTGCACATTGCAAACTTGGAGAAATGTAACTCAGCCCATGCGGTCTTAAAGCCGTTGTCATTAAGGTAAAGTCTGAATAAAAGGCAACAATCGCTTGATGCAGTGCAATATCATCTAATTGTTTTGGAATACGGTCATGCGTACGGATATAGTGCGCATTATATGGAGCTTCGGGTTGCGGCTGAAACGGGTTTACTGGATCAATTGGGCGAATTTCTACATGACGCTCACGCATAAAACTCGCACGAACATTTTCAGGTACAAAGTTTAGAATACCCTGTTTCAGCTCATTTTCAGATTTAAGCGTTTCTGGTGCAGGATACTCAGGTTCTTGATGCTGATAGTTCAAACCTTCTTCTGGATTGGCAAAAGAAACCATCGCTGAAAATATGACTCGCCCATGCTGAATCGCACGAACTTGGCGACTTACAAAGCTCTTCCCATCCCGTAAACGGTCTACTTCATAGATAATCGGGGCATTAATATCGCCGCCATACAAAAAATATGCATGTAAAGAATGCGCTGGGCGATCAGTAGTATAAGATGCTGCACGTAAAGCCTGACCCAAAACCTGTCCACCAAAGACACGTTTACCGACAAGATTACGGCTCATGCCACGGTAAATATTTTCTTCTAGCTTTTCTAAAGTGAGAAGCTCGACTAGTTCTTGGGTTAACGCATTCATGAGAGATACCTTCATGTTTCAGGTAAAAAATCGTATTAAAGGACAGATGTGTAGAATCTATTGTGCCATAAAAAACTATTTGAACATGGAACAATCAGTCAACTTATGACGAACATTGGTCATATAACAGCTAAAAATACGATTTTTAACGATAAAATATGCCAAAAGCATTATAATTTATAAGCTATTAGCATATTGTTTTTTTCAATAAATGCCTCAAAATAATTACCCTCCGCATTTGGTGCTGGGATTTGTCTTTAAGAAGTAGGAGTTCTTATGTCCAAGAGTGGGTTTGGTCAAATGTATCGTCGGCTTTCGAGTAAACTACTTGACCTCGTGGTAACACCACATGTTCTTGGGGAAGTTCCTACTGAACCAGTATCAGAAACAGAAGCAAAGACTGACCGCAAGAAAGTGGTATGTTATGTCTTACAAAACCATTCTCGAAGCAATGCTTTGGTGGTTGATGGAGAAACGCGTCGTTTAAATTTAAAACCTGCGTTAGACCCATTAGTTGTTGGCACTCATCAGGAAAAAGCATCGGTTTTATTTTTACAGCATAATGATGAAAATAATTTCCTGAATCCTCCTCCTCATGCTTTTCCACCACGCTTACTAAAATTAATTGAAGTCTTACAAGAAAATCCTGAACTTGATATAGAGCTTGTTCCAGTTACCGTTTTATGGGGCCGCACGCCAGATAAAGAAGATTCTTGGTTTAAGCTATTATTTTCAGATACTTGGGCTACACCAAGCACCGTTAAGCAATTGGTCAACATTGGCTTACATGGTCGCCAGTCGTATTTAGAATTTCATGAACCGCAATCGCTACGTGAACTGGTTGAATATGCACAGCAGCATTATCCAAACCTTTCACCAGCAACTTATATTGTAAGTACATTAAATGATTATTTAGACCGTCAGCGTGAAGTGGTATTAGGCCCTGATTTATCGGATCGCCGTAATGTTATGCAGTCGGTTGTAAAATCTCGAGATGTCCAAGAAGCTATTCGCCGTGAAAGTATTCGCGGGAAAGTTAGTATGCTTGAAGCTGAACGCCGTGCGATTAGTTATGTGAACGAAGTCGTATCGGATTATTCACACTCAGCAGTACGCTTTGCCGATCTTGCTTTAACGCGCTTATGGACCCAGCTTTATGACGGCGTAGAAGTGCATAACTTCAGCACTGTTCGTGAACTGGCAAAAGATTATGAAGTGGTTTATACACCTTGCCACCGCAGTCACATTGACTATTTATTATTATCCTACGTGATTTATAAACGTGGCTTAATGGTTCCGTATATTGCTGCGGGTGATAACTTAAATCTACCATTTGTAGGGCAACTTTTACGTGGAGGCGGTGCATTCTTTATCCGCCGTTCTTTCCGTGGAAATGGCCTTTATACAACAGTATTTAAAGAATATTTATATAGTATTTTGTCACGTAACACGCCACTCGAATACTTTATTGAAGGTGGACGATCACGTACAGGACGCTTATTACCGCCTAAAACTGGCATGCTTGCCATGACAGTTCACAGCCATTTACGTGGCCGTGCTAAACCTATCGTCTTCTTACCAACCTATATTGGTTATGAACGACTGATGGAAGGCTCGACATACGTGGGCGAAATGCAAGGTAAACCGAAAGAAGCTGAATCAATTTTTGGTATTGTGAAAACATTAAGAAAGATTGAACGTATTTTCGGTAAAGTCCACGTGAACTTTGGTGAACCTGTTTTCCTTGATGATCTGCTTAAGCAACATAATGCAGAAAATGTTTATATCGAGAAAAATGACGACCCAATTCCTCAAGCGGTTTCAGATGCAGTAAATAGCTCTGCACATGCAATTTTAGAAAATATTAACCGAGCTGTGGTGATTAACCCTGTCTCTTTACTTTCTATTATTTTGCTTGCAACTCCAAAGCATACGCTTGATGAAGAAATCTGTATTAAGCAACTTGAAGCTTATCGCAATCTGGCATCAAACTTTCCATATGACCAACGTATGGAAGTAACCCCACTTTCTGGTAAAGAAATTATTGCTTATGGTTTAAAGCTTAAACTCATTAAACGAGTTCAGCATGCACTCGGCGATATTATTGCGATTGAAGATAACCAAGCTGTTCTTCTGACCTATTTCCGTAATAACATTTTGCACGCCTTTGTTTTACCGTCATTGGTTGCATCACTTGTTGAACACAATGGAAAAATTAGCCGTTCAGATTTAACCAATGTCATCTATACCCTTTATCCATTCTTGAAGGCAGAGTTATTCCTTAAATGGAAGAGTAGCGAACTTAAAGAACAAATTGAGCAATATGCAGATGCGTTGGTTCAATCGAAACTGATTCAACAAGACGATGAAGGTAACTTGATTAGCTCTGCACCAAATACTGAAGAGCACAATCAGCTTGTTGTTTTAGCTACTCCTGTTAAGCAAAGCCTTGAGCGTTACTACATGACGCTTGCGCTCATTACTCAACGTGGTTCGGGTAATATTTCTGCTAAACAGGTTGAAGAATTAAGTCATTTACTCGGACAACGTTTGTCAGTTCTATATGAATTTAATTCGCCAGAGTTCTTCGACAAAGCTTTATTCCAAAGCTTCTTAAAAGTACTTACACAGCAAAACTACATTCGAACCAATGACCAAGGCCAAATCGAGTTTGATGATAATTTCCGTCAAATGGCTGCGGGTGCACAGTTGGTTCTTGATGAAGTAACCTTACAAATGTTACAGCACATCACGACCTTTACCGACGAAGAATTAAAAGATGCTCTTGAAGCTATGGCATCTCAACAAGCAAAACGACGTCTAAAGCGTAAAAAATCTTAAGATTTTGAATCAAAATAAAAGGCAACGAATGTTGCCTTTTATTTTATTAGCGAATTGGACATTCAAAATAGCGCGGATCATCCATACAACGCAGACGCTTCATCAGTTGAACAAAATAAGCATCGTAATAACCTGAAAGTACGTACTGATTGCGTATTTTTGCAACCATAACGTCATAGCTCTGTTTTTCATAAAAAGAGACATCTACCCAATAATAAGCAGGTAAATGATTTTCCCACTGGGTCGCACGGTTAGTCAGTAATTGACTGTTTTGAACAAACCATCCTCGAATTTTTCGGCCAAAATTAGCAGGATAAGCTTGTGGCTTAATAATTAAATTGACACCGAAATATGCCAAAGGAAAGTTAATGACTTGGACATCTGGCCCAAATTCTTTCTGTAAATTATAGGGCAATAATCCATATATAGGAGCTGGAACAATATCGATTTTGTCTTGCTTAAACTGAACAATTGCATTAGATAAATCAACATAAACTGGCTGACCACCCACGCTTCGTACCAATGCCTGTTGTGGTGGATTATTTGGTAATACGCCAATACGTTGATTTCTTAATTGAGCAACTCTAGAAATTTTCTTATTTTTTAGGACCATATAAGCAGTGCCAATAGGAATCATCCCTACTGCTTCATAGTCCTTAGAAATGAGCCTTTTCTCGACTGTTGGATGATTTAAAAGCTGCAATAAGCTTTTAGCGGTACGATTATTAGGAATGAGCCCGATACCTGCGGTACTCCCCATAAACTGATTATAACGATAAGTATTAAAATTAGATGCCGCTAAACCTGAACATTTACCCTCATCAAAAGCCTGTATGGCCTGTTGTTCCTTTTGATAGGTAACCACTTTAAATTTGACTTGATATTGCTGGGCATATAATCGAATGTCATTTAAACGACGTGTGATATCCCCTTGGGAACCAATCGGATCATATGCACACCACACCTGATCCTCGGCCCAACTATAAGCTGTTGTTATGCTCAAAATAAGAGCTAAGCAAATTTTTTTCACTTTCAACCTTTTTATCTTTATCGGCAATTTGGCTGCCTCATCAGGTATTTCTATTCTTATTTAAAGTTTAATCAAAATTTTATTTTGTACCATGAACATTTAAACATAATAAATAGTCATTAAAGCAAATTGGATGCTCTAATTGAAAACCTGTTTGAAGCAAATGTTTAGCATAAATTCTTTTACCTGAAGTGTGGTTCGATTCTAAAGTTAACTCTGGCAATCTCAATTGTTTTTGAAACCATAAGATAATTTCATGCAAGGGCAATGGTTGATTATTAGTCACAATATAGCTCGCTTGATCAGTTTCATAATGAGCCATAAAAGCTAAAAAGCTTGCTAAATCATTAATATGTATTCGATTACTATAATGGATATTTGGATAACTTTGACTATTTTCAGCCATTTTCTTTAAACGGACGACGGAAGTTCCATAAATGCCAGTTGGACGAACAATTACACATTGGTTTGGATAATGCTTCTGCCAAAGCAACTCCATATTGCGTAAGATATGGCCTTGTGCATCGCTTGGTTGAACTTCACTAAAATCATCAATGATCTCTCCTGCATTTTCACCATATACCCGCGTAGAAGAGACTACAATTATTTTTTTGACCGGATGTAGTTTTAATGCATCTCGAATCGGTTCAATACTATCTACATACGTATGCTGATAGCCCTCAACCGTACCTTCTGTCGGGGAAAGTAAAATATATACGACATCTACAGGTTCAATTTTACTTAAATCAAGTTTAAAGATATCTTGAACTAGATGGGTTGCGTAACTATCCGTTTTTACACTACGGCTGATTGTGGTAATTTGATGTTCTTTCTCAAATAGTTGTTTAGCAACACGCTGAGATGTTTTACCATAACCGATAAATAATATATGCATAGAATACTCGTTGAGGGGACATGACTTCAGTCCATCAGTTACAAGGCGTTGGATCGGCTTCAGCAGCCCTGCTCGAAAAACTAAATATTTTTACCACAGATGATTTACTGTTTCATCTGCCACGTGATTATGAAGACCGCAGTACGATTATTGCAATGAATCAACTGGTGGTTGGGCGTAGCTATTTACTCGAAGGTGAGGTCAGATCAATTGATTTCCCTCCGGGAAAACGAAAATCTATGGCAGCCTTGGTTCAGGATGAATTCGGTAAAGTCACCTTACGCTTTTATCATATTTATAAAAACCTCACTGATAAAATAAAACCTGGTCATCGCTTACGTATTTTTGGTGAAGTTCGCGTAGGGGCGCGTGGCCTTGAGATGTATCATCCTGAAATTCACCTCATGAATGAACATACTCCCCTACCAAAGACCCAACTTACAGCAATTTACCCAAGTACTGAGGGTCTAACCCAACCAAAATTACGTGAGTATGTAAAACAAGCATTAAAACATCATAGTGATGCCTTACCAGAGCTGCTCCCAAAACAATATACCAATGGCTATGCGCTTAAAGAGGCTTTGTATTACATTCATGAGCCGCCAGTTGATGCCAATATGGTTCAATTGGCTGAAGGTTCACACCCAGCCCAACAACGGCTTATTTTTGAAGAGTTGGTTGCACACCAGATTAGTTTACTTAATCGCCGTGCTTATATCCGTCAAATTGCATCTCCGGCTTTTTCAAGTAGTAAAATATTAGCTAAAAAGTTATTAGAAGCTTTGCCTTTTCAAATGACCAATGCACAAAAACGTGTATCTAAAGAAATTTTGAATGATTTAAAACAGCACCAACCAATGCTGCGATTAGTACAAGGCGATGTAGGCGCTGGAAAAACCTTGGTTGCAGCTGTAGCTGCTTGCCATGCTTTAGAAGCTGATTGGCAGGTTGCGTTAATGGCTCCTACCGAAATTCTTGCAGAACAGCATTATTTGAATTTTAAGCGTTGGTTTGAACCATTAGGTATTACTGTCGCATGGTTGTCTGGAAAACAAAAAGGTAAAGCGCGTGCTCAAGCAGAGCAGCAAATTAAAGAAGGTCATGCTGAACTTATTATTGGTACACACGCGTTATTTCAAGATACCGTTGGATTTGCAAAATTAGGTCTAGTGATTATTGATGAACAGCATCGGTTTGGCGTAGATCAGCGCCTAGCTCTGCGTAATAAAGGTGCTGAGCAGTTCACCCCGCACCAACTCGTCATGACAGCCACTCCTATTCCAAGAACACTGGCAATGAGTGCTTATGGTGATTTAGACACATCAATTATTGATGAGTTACCACCGGGTCGTACCCCAATTCAAACGGTTACGATTCCGCTTGATCGTCGTGAGGAAGTACTTCAACGAATTGCTTCGAATTGCAGAGATGGGAAACAGGCGTATTGGGTGTGCACACTGGTTGAACAGTCTGAAACTTTAGATGCTCAAGCAGCTGAAGCAACCTATCAAGAAATGAAAGAACGCTTTCCTGAGCTCCACATTGGCTTGGTGCATGGCAAAATGAAAGCCGACGAAAAACAATCGGTCATGCAAGCGTTTAAGAATAATGAATTACAGCTTCTTATTGCCACCACGGTCATTGAAGTTGGAGTAGATGTTCCTAACTCTTCTATTATGGTGATTGAAAATGCCGAGCGTTTAGGGCTTTCTCAGTTACACCAGTTACGTGGTCGTGTAGGTCGAGGCGCTCAAGCCAGTTTTTGCGTACTTTTATACAAAACGCCCCTTTCACAAAATGGGCAAGAGAGGCTTTCTATTTTAAGAGAGAGTAATGATGGCTTTGTGATTGCAGAAAAAGATCTGGAATTACGCGGACCAGGTGAATTACTGGGTACTAAACAAACTGGAGATATGGGATTTAGAGTAGCTCATCTAGAGCGAGATGATCACTTACTCAGTCAAGCTCATTATGTAGCTCAACAAGTATTAAAAGATTACCCAGAACAAGCAGATGCATTATTAAAACGTTGGCTTCCAGAAGCGCCTCGCTACGCATATGTTTAGTTTCTTAAATCCGCAACATCTTATCCATTCACTCTCACCTTGCTTGTTGTGTGAGTCAGGTGTGCGAGAAAAACATTCGCTCTGCAAGGACTGTTGGGGACAGTTACCTTGGCTTAAACAAACAATTCAGCGCAATAACCAATCAGTTCTTGTAGCCTGTGATTATGCATATCCAGTTAACCGGATCATTCAGCAGTTTAAATATGAACAAAAATTACATTATCAAATCTTGTTAGGTGAAATTCTACAGCAACTAAAATTTCCTAAAGTACAGGCTATTGTACCTATGCCAATTTCGAATCAACGCTTAATTGAACGTGGTTTCAATCAGTCTTTGTTACTCGCAAATATCTTAAGCAAGCAATTAAAAACACCTATTTGGCAGCCAGTACAACGCCTTGCCGAGCATTCGCAAAAAGGGCTTTCACGCTTAGAAAGACTTGAAAATATTGAACAGCAATTTATTGCACTCACTCATGAAAAACGGCGCTATCGCCGCATTCTCATTATTGATGATGTGGTCACAACCGGAAGCTCAATTTATGCCCTCAGTCAGGCAATAAAACAACTCGGATGTACATCCATTCATGCAGCTTGTTTAGCAGCAACTTTAACGAGCTAAGTTCATTAAACTGTAGATAGATGCTGCTCACACCAAGGAATAACAACTTCACGAGTCAAGGGTGCGAGGTGAGTTTCTGAATCATTTAGCTCTATCCACTTCATTTCTGCAATTTCGGCTGCAATTTTAGGAGCTTGATCGAGCTGAACAAGATATAAATGACTTACCAGAATATGATCTGGTTCATTCGCCGCTGCTGTTTCAAAACGTCCAAGAAATTGCTCAATTACACAAGAACTTCCAACTTCTTCTAAAATTTCTCGCTGCATTGTGATCTCTGGTGCCTCATTCGGTTCCAGCTTACCACCCACTTGCATAAAAGCATGGGTATTACGCTTTCTTACGAGCAACAACTGATTTTTCTCGTTCAAGATCACTGCAGCAGCGACCGTAATTGTTTTCACCTATTTAACCTCTTTATGGCTGAACATCAGCATTTATCCATTTGGGTTGCGGCGCCTTATAATGTTCAAATTGAGTTAGAATGGTTTCAATTTGATCAGAAGCAATTAACTTATCGACAAAGCGCGCCTGACTAAATCCATTATCCACTGTACCTTGAATCATTTTAAGTAAATCTTCATAAAAGCCAGCTACATTTAAGAAAGCACATGGTTTCTGATGAATACCTAATTGAGCCCACGTCCATTGTTCAAAGATTTCTTCTAATGTGCCCGCGCCGCCTGGCAAAGCAATAAAACCATCGGAAAGGTCTGCCATTTTGGTTTTACGCTCATGCATATTTTCGACCACATATAATTTAGTTAAGCCCGGATGAGCTAACTCACGATCGACCAAAGCACGAGGAATTACGCCAATGACTTGTCCACCAGCTTGTAAGGCACTATCAGCGACAACACCCATTAAGCCTGAACGACCACCACCATAAACCAAGGTTTTACCCTGTTTTGCAATTGCCTCGCCTGTAGCTTGGGCAACTTGTTGGAAAATTGGGTCTGAACCAAGAGATGAACCACAGAAAATACAAATTGAATTCATAGTATAAAAACCGTTTTACTGAACTGTCATGCTGACAAACTAAACTATCGATAGAGTTTTTTTTTGCAAAATAGCGTATTAGCAAGTGTTTTTCGGCAAATCCTTGTCTAAAATACACCCATCCATTTCCATCAGACTGCGTGAGGAAAAAAGACACATGCTTGAAGCCTTTTATGCCACAGAACGCGGAAGTCTGGAAGATGCCACCATCAATGGTGGATTTGATCTACATCCCGAATTAGTCTGGCTTGATCTTATTGCCCCCTCTCAAGAAGAGCAACAATGGGTCTTAGATGCCTATGATCAAAATTTACCCACACTAAAGTCGCTTGAAGATATTTCATCCTCAGCACGATTTTACCGTGATGATGACGGTATTTTGCATATCAGCACCTATTTTTTAACGAAAAATAAAAATTATCAAGTTGATGGCGATGCAGAAGACTCATCACATATTTTAGCCATGGTGCAAACGGTTGCATTTATCTTACATAAAGACCGTCTATTTACAATGCGTGGCGAAAAACTAGTGGCTTTTCGTGCCTTCCGTGCACGCGCTCGTCGCAACGACTACGACATGGACTATAAAGACCCCACATGGATTTTATTAGGTCTTCTTGAGGCAAAACTCGATGAGCTTGCGGATATCTTAGAAGATATCCACAAAGATTTAGAAAAATACTCTACTGAAGTTCTCAATAACCACCAACGTGAACAAATTCTAGATCTTGATGACATGATTACACGCCTAGCTCAACAAGAAGATATGCTAGGAAAAGCGCAGCTCTGTTTAATTGATTTGCGACGTGTACTTACTTTTTTATCACGTCCCCGCGCATTAGGCAGTCATATTTATGACGCGGATATTCGAGAACTTAGTGAGGATGTTCGCTCACTCGTAGAACATGATGCTTTCTTGTTCCAAAAAGTACGATTCTTGCTTGATACAACGTCTGGATTCATTAATACCGAGCAGAATGACACGATCCGTCGATTCTCGATATTACCAAGTATGTTAGCTCCACCTATGCTCATTGCCAGTATCTATGGCATGAACACAGATGTATTACCTTTCGCACATGGTACGACTAGTTTCTTTATTGTTTTACTCATTATTATGGGCTTCTTTATTGGTCCCATCATTTACTTCCGCTGGAAAAAATGGATCTAAGCTTTGTAATAAAATGCTAATTCTAAGCATAAAAAAGCACCTATATTTAGGTGCTTTTTTATATTTTACAGATCAAATCAGATGTAGATCTTCCTGCAAATGGCAAGCTTGAATGATCTTCAGCATTTTTTCAGGTACATTTTTAAAATGTAAACCAGCTTTTTGTGGAGTCACTCGTAACCATTGGACTAAAACAGCCAATGCCAAGGTACTACCATGCTCAAGCTGTGTTAAATCTACCACCAAAGGGAAGCTTTGCTGCTTCTTAATGATAGCTAAACCTGCTTGATACTGTTGTTCCGCATTTTCAAAATCAATTTTTCCCGAAACAACCAATTGCTGGTTGAGATACTGAATCACTCGTCACCTACTTATTTCTGTTTTTTCTGATTTACAGCAGCATCTGCATCAGGTTGGAAGGTTGCAATGGCTTTAGTTAAATCACCACCATTACGCTTCACAGTTGCAGCAAACTGGTTACGGAACTGTAATCCTAAATCAATACCAGAAACATTGATATTACGGATTTTCCATTGTGTACCTTTATCAGCCAACTGGAAAGACACAGGAATTTTTTCACCATTGTGATTAAAGTCCAATGTCACTACCGGGTTTTTGCCCGCCGTTGCCTTGTAAGGACGCATGGTATAGCTTTGGTTCGTATACTTAGCAAATGCAGTACCGTAATTTTCAATTAATGTATTACGGAAGTTTGTTTCAAACTGAGCACGTTGCGCTGCTGTACTATACTGATTTGTTGCATAAGTACCCATCACAATGCGTGTAAATGCTTGTGAATCAACATACGGGTCTAAATTCTGACGCACAATACTCTTCACTAATGCTGGATTACTTTGCAATTTTGCATGATCAGCTTTTAAACGAGTAATCAAACCATCAGCAACACGCTTGATGAACTCAGGCGGTGCTTCTGAAGGTGCAGCAAAAGCTGTACCGACAATCATAGTAGACAAAAGACTTGCTGTCAGGGTTTGTTTAAACAACGTATTCACCAGGA
This sequence comes from Acinetobacter sp. WU_MDCI_Abxb74, assembly GCF_025513915.1. Classification (NCBI taxonomy): domain Bacteria; kingdom Pseudomonadati; phylum Pseudomonadota; class Gammaproteobacteria; order Moraxellales; family Moraxellaceae; genus Acinetobacter; species Acinetobacter sp. WU_MDCI_Abxb74. The sequence goes on along the minus strand of NZ_JAHPRP010000007.1, from coordinate 146,487 downwards.
ACCACTCCTTCAAATAATCTTTTACTCAACAAATGATGCTTGTGCACTGCTTGCAGGAGCATCTGCTTCTGTTGAGCCTGAACCGGCAGCAACTTTACCAGCCCCGCCACCAGTAATAAATTTACTAATTAAATCTTCTAAATCCATAGTTCCTTGAGTGTTTGAAATCGTGTCACCTCGTTTCAGGTAGTTCATACCACCGCCAGGTACAACTTTCAAATATTTCTCACCCAACAAACCATTCGTTGCTACCATTATATAAGCATCTTCATCAATACTAGTGATGGACGTCATGTTACTGGTCAGTTGCTGTTCCATTGTTTTTTGTTGCTCTGGAGAAGCTTGCGTATAATCCGAGCTATAACGCAATTCTTCCAGTGCATTTTTCTGAACTTCTTTTAATTGTTCAGGATTGAAACTTGTCAATTTGCCATCTAAACCAAATGTTACGGTAGCCAAACGCGTAACTGGATCAAGCGTAATTGAATCAACACGACCAATTGTAACACCACTCATCGTCACTTTAGCGCGCGGCTTTAGCCCATTGACGTTATCAAACTGAGCCTTCATGGTATAACTATCACTTAAGTTCGTACCAACAAGACCACTGACTTTCATCGCTAAAAAAAACAATGCAATACCGAAGATAATAACAAAGACACCAACGGCCAGTTCACTACTACGTGATTTCATTAAATCCCTCCGAACATGACCGCAGTCAACACGAAATCAAAACCTAAAACACATAATGAAGAATACACAACCGTCCGGGTCATTGCCGTTGCAATGCCTTCTGGTGTCGGATCACACGCATATCCTTGATATACGGCAACCCATGTACAAATCAAAGCAAAAACAATACTTTTAATAATCGTGCCATTGAAAATGTCATGCCAGAAACGCACTGTATTTTGCATACCACTCCAGAAGGAGCCTTCATCAGCACCTAAAAAGTCAACCCCGACCATCTTGCCACCAATAATACCAATGGCTGCAAATATCACAGTTAACATTGGCAAACTGACAATACCTGCCCAAAGACGTGGTGATACGATTTGCTTTAAAGGGTCAACACCAATCATTTCCATACTGGCAAGCTGTTCGCTTTGCTTCATTGAACCAATTTCGGCAGTCAATGCAGAACCTGCTCGTCCTGCAAATAGCAATGCAGCAACCACAGAAGCAAGCTCACGGAGTAGTGTTAATGAAATCGCTGTACCCAACATCGACTCAGCACCGAAAGTGACCAAAATGCTATACATCTGCAAGCCAAGAACCGCACCAATAAACAAACCAGAAACGGTAATAATAAGTAAGGACATCACACCTACGCGGTGCATTTGGTAACCGAAACGACCGAAACCACCCTTGGTAGGAAATGAAAAAATAATCTGCAAGAGCATATGTGCCGCAGCACCAATGCCTCGAATCCGCTCAATAACGAGTCTACCTAACCAGGCAATCGTATTCATGGACGAACCTCGTTATTTAAATAAGTTTGATGACTAAACTGGTATTCAACCGGTCCTTCTGCCGAACCTGTTAAGAATTGGTGTACAAATGGAGAAGCATATTTTTGCAACTCTTCAGGTGTACCCTCTCCCTGAATTTTTCCTTCAGCTACCACATAGATGTAGTCAGCAATCGATAATGTTTCTGCGACATCATGCGAAACAATAATTGTTGTTAAATCTAACGCTTCACGTAGTGAACGAATTAAACGTGTCAAAACACCTTTCACAATTGGGTCTTGACCTGCAAAAGGTTCATCGTACATGATTAAATCGGGATCAAGTGCTATCGCGCGAGCCAATGCCACACGACGATTCATACCACCTGAAAGTTCTGTCGGCATTAATTGTTCAGAACCACGTAGACCTACTGATTCAAGTTTTAATGCAACCAGTTCAGCAATGAGATTTTCAGGAAGCTTTGTGTGCGCTCGAATTGGAAACGCCACATTTTCATAAACGGACATATCCGTAAATAGAGCTCCACTCTGAAATAACATTCCCATACGTGCACGGGCTGAAAAAAGTTCCTGACGAGACATTTTGGCAATATCTTTAGAGTCGAGTAAAACTTCCCCCTGATCTGGAACTAATTGTCCACCAATCAGACGTAATAAAGTTGTTTTACCTGTACCAGAAGGTCCCATAATGGCCGTAATCTGGCCTCGACGTATATTTAAACTAATATTGTCATAAATGACGCGTTCCCCTCGGTTAAAACTCAAGTTTTTCACTTCAATAAGTGGTTGAGTCGAGAGAGGAGTTTTATTATTCATAATGGCAATCGTTCCTGCACTTTTATGCACGCATACTATAACACTGAAAATTAGCAAACTTGTTGTAATTTTGACAAAAGCAAATCGAACTTATTTTATAGAAATAGAAGAAGTATATTCGTAAAAAGAGGTCAATTCAGAAGCTTGGAATTGCTCAACAGAACTTCCATTTATAAAAGCATAGGCAAAGTAAACACCATTACACAAAACGAGTGCAATAAAAAGATAAGGCAAACCATGCTGAAGCAAAAGGTTCTTCAATTGTGCCATTACTGTTTCTTTTCGTTTACTTTTACGCATTATTTAATAAAAAATTGAACCAATTCACATTTTGTTAGTTTATAACAAAACTGAAAAATAAAAAAGGCCAGTATTTTTACTGGCCTTTTTTCAAACTAAATATTGATTAGCGGTCGAATTTACGACGCGGCGGTTTATCATCAAAACTACGACGCGGACGATCTTCACCACCGCCAAACGCTGGGCGTTCACCACGTGGTTTATCATCGAAGCTACGACGTGGGCGATCTTCACCACCACCAAAGCTACGTTTTGGACGATCATCGCCACCGCCGAACGCTGGACGCTCGCCACGTGGTTTGTCATCAAAACTACGACGTGGACGATCATCACCACCACCAAAGCTACGTTTTGGACGATCATCACCACCGCCAAACGCTGGACGCTCACCACGTGGTTTGTCATCAAAACTACGGCGCGGACGATCTTCACCACCAAACGCTGGACGCTCACCGCGTGGTTTGTCATCAAAACTACGACGTGGACGGTCTTCACCACCAAAACTACGTTTTGGACGGTCACTCAAACCACCTTCACGACGTGGTTTATAATCTACGCGATTACCACGGTTGTCATCATTCGATTCAAAACGCGGTTTATCATTGAAACCACCTTCGCGACGTGGACGATCTGCACTGAACTCACGACGTGGACGATCTTCAAAACCACCTTCACGACGTGGACGGTCTGAATTGAACTCGCGACGCGGACGATCTTCACCACCGCCAAACGCTGGACGTTCACCACGTGGTTTATCATCGAAGCTACGACGTGGACGGTCATCACGACCACCACCTTCACGGCGTTTAAAGTTGCTTTCGCCTTCAAAACGACGACCGCCACCAAAACCACCGCCGCCACTACGACGACCATCACGACCACCGCCGCCATTACCACTACGGCCACGACCACCGCCATCACGACCTGAACGAGCAGGAGGTGGAGATGGCTCTAAGCCTTCAATTTCAGAAACACTCAAACGTGCTTCTAAGTATTCTTCAAGTGCACGAATCTTACCGCGTTCACGATAAGTCGCTAAAGTAATTGCTTGACCAGTACGACCAGCACGACCAGTACGACCAATACGGTGTACATAATCTTCATGCTTCATCGGAAGACCGAAGTTAATTACGTGAGAAATAGTCGGAACGTCAAGACCACGAGCAGCAACGTCAGTTGCAACTAAGATTTTTGCACGACCTTCACGAATACTACGTAAACGACGGTTACGAACTGTTTGTGGCATTGCACCATGAAGTGCAACAACAGAATGACCTGCTTCAGCAAGTTCTTCTGCCAACATATCTGTATCTTCTTGCGTGCTAGCAAAAACAACAGCTTGATCTAAGCTTTCATCACTTAACCAATGTGTAAGTAATTTTTTCTTATGTTCAAAGCCATCAGTCCAATGCAATGTTTGTGTAATATCTGTATTGGTTGAATGACCTGTTTCAATTGCGATACGCATAGGATCTTTCATCATGCATGATGCAAGACGAATGATACGATCAGCAAATGTTGCAGAGAACATTAATGTTTGTTTACGGTTAGCCGCTAATTCGCTAATTGCTTCTAAGTCTTCAGAGAAACCTAGGTCAAGCATACGGTCCGCTTCATCAACGATTAAAGCATCTACTTGATCTAATTTAATTTGACGACGATTCACCAAGTCAAGTAAACGACCAGGTGTTGCAACAACAACTTGCGCGCCTTTTAATTGTTGAATTTGTTTTGCAAATGGCATACCGCCCATAATGGCAGCAATACGAACACCTTTCATGTGACGTACAAGTGCAATTGCATCTTGACTTACTTGCTGTGCCAATTCACGAGTTGGTGAAATTACCAAAATATTCGGTTGAGTCACTGCTTTCATACGGTCTTTGAACGGTACAGCAGACTCTTGACCAGCTAAAGCATTTAATGTTGGGAGTAAGAATGCTGCAGTTTTACCAGAACCAGTTTGGCTTGATACAAGAAGGTCTTTACCTTCTAAAGCAGCAGGAATTGCTTGTTCTTGCACGGCAGTTGGGGTAGTAAAACCTAAACCTTCAAGCGCTTGTTGTAAGGTTTCATGCAAAGAAAATTCGGCAAAAGATTTGCTCATAGAGAGTTTCACCCTTGTGGGTGCTCCATTTTTAATAAATACAAAATAGACATCGGCAAAAAGCGGCAAAGCAAAAAGAGCTGAAACTTTTATTCAGCGGCAATCCGAGTAACGACGATGTGGACTAAACGCATGCTTGATTACGGCCGAACCTGAAGAATCGCTGAGCGATCGGGGCGCAAGAAATGGTCCTCTCTATGGACAGCGTGCGCTTACAATGAATAGAACAGAATGTTCAGGTAATGAACGGAAATTTAAGTGCGTTGGCGGATTATAGCAGAAATAAATTAAAAGTCATGTGTTTTAATCAACTTTATATATATTTCTAGAATTAATTTAATTTTACTCTTTACCAAAAACACAAAACCCTCTGATTAAAGAGGGTTTTATCAATAATACACTAAATTATTTTGCAGCTTTATCCCAAGCTGGAACAACTGTTTGCATTAACGGTTTTAGCATTTTAAGCGAACATGCGAGTACTTGACCATTTTCAAATGAGTTATTGCCACCACGTGCATCAACAACCGCACCGCCTGCTTCTTTAAGAATAAGTTCACCAGCAGCAATATCCCATGGCTTTAAACCAAGCTCAAAGAAGCCATCAAAACGACCTGCAGCTACATATGCTAAATCTAGAGCAGCTGAACCACCACGACGGATTTGTGCACCGGCCTGAGTAACCGCTAGTAATGATGCGAAGTGCTGCTCGGCATAAGATACAATTTCACCATCACGTTTAGCACGGTAAGGGTGGCCTACTGCCAAGAATGTATTTTCTAAACTATCTTTTACATTGGCACGAATACGGCGTTGATTCATAACTGCACCGCGACCACGGCTAGCAGAGAATAATTCATCACGTACTGGATCGTAGATTACGCCGTGTTGAGTAACACCTTTATGCTGAACTGCAATAGAAATACAGAAATGAGGGAAACCATTAATAAAGTTTTGTGTGCCATCAAGCGGGTCAATTACCCAGCACCACTCTGCATCATGGCCTTTGCCTTCTTGTAAACCAAACTCTTCACCTAAGAAGCTATGGTTTTTATAACTTTTACGCAACGTATCAATCGCTAATTGTTCTAAATAACGATCTAGACGTGTTACCGGGCCATCAATGCCTTTCTCTTCAACTTGTAAATCGAGTTTATGACGATTTTGATGCGCTTTTAAAAGCTCTTGACCAACTGTTTGAGCCGCACGCGCAGCCATAACCACCATAGGTTCCATTGAACACCCACTAGACAAATTTGAAGATTTTGACAAAGAATAATGCATAAAAGCGCAGATATTTTAGCAAATATATGCGCTTTTAGGGGGAAAATGTTTCAAATTTTTTATGAAGGCTTAAACTACCTGATTTAGCTTAAGCCAAGCTCGCTCAATTGAGCTCAAAATACCTTTAGCATCTAACCCACAATCTTGTAGCATTTGTCCATGTGAAGCTTGTTGTAAGAACAAGTCTGGCAAACCTAAATTTAGAATAGGTTTCACAATTTGTTCTTGCGCCATAAATTCATTAACCGCACTACCTGCACCGCCCATAACAGCATGCTCTTCAACAGTGACAAATAAATGAGTGTGTTCAGCTAAACCACGAATCATTTTTTCATCCAGTGGTTTCACAAACCTCATATTTACAACACGCACACCCACATCATGTTTTTGTGCAAATTGTTCAGCAGCCTCTACAGCTACCATCACTCGGCTACCAAATGCCAAAATTGTAATCTGCTCTTCACAGCTCGTCTTTACTTCAGCAACGATTTCAGCTTTGCCTAATTCAATAGCGGTCAACTCTTGCTGAATTTCAACACCTACACCAGCACCACGTGGATAACGTACCGCAGCTGGCCCATTATAGGTATAGGCTGTATGAAGCATCTGACGGCATTCATTTTCATCTTTAGGCGCCATGATGACTATGTTTGGAACTGTACGCATGTATGCATAATCATATGCACCTGCATGAGTTGGACCATCTTCACCAACCAAACCTGCACGGTCAATCCCGAAAGTCACATCAAGATTTTGTAATGCAACATCATGAATAAGCTGATCATAACCACGCTGCAAGAACGTTGAATAGATTGCAACAACAGGTTTTAAGCCTTCACAAGCCATTCCTGCTGCAAGCGTTACAGCATGCTGTTCAGCAATCGCAACATCAAAAAATCTCTGTGGAAATTCTTTAGCAAACTGAACCATGCCTGAGCCTTCACACATCGCCGGTGTGATCGCGAGTAGACGCTCATCTTGGGCCGCCTCATCACATAACCACTGACCAAATACATCAGAATATTTAGGTGGTGTTTTACCTGCTGAGGTTGCATTAATTTTGCTAATTGCATGATAGGTAACCGGATCCGCTTCTGCGGGAGTAAAACCTTTACCTTTTTTAGTATAGACGTGTACTAAACGTGGACCTTTACGCTTCTTCAGAGCATTAAATACTTGGGCCAGTTGATTTACGTCATGACCATCGAATGGACCAAAGTAATCAAAACCAATTGCTTTAAATAAGTTATCGGCAGCATCTGTTGCTGATTGATGCAAACGAGAGTTATAAGTCCATTTTGGATGCGGCTGTATATATGCTTCGCCATCTTCATTAACGTTAACTAAATGGCCTTTTTCCCAAATTGCAGCCAAATGTTTAGCAAAGCCACCTGTACTACAAGAAATTGACATGTCATTGTCATTGAGCACAACAATTAAATCGGCATTATGTGCAACAGCATCGTTCATGGCTTCAAATGCCATACCTGCTGTCATTGCACCATCACCGACAATACAAACGACTTCACACGGGTCTTTTTGATAACGACGTGCTAACGACATTCCTAGCCCAGCTGAAATTGCTGTTGATGAATGTCCTACGCCGAATGTATCGAAAACTGATTCTTCTCTGGCTGGAAATGCGGCTAAACCGTTTTTAGATCGAATCGTGGTCATTTGTTCACGACGACCTGTCAGGACTTTGTGCGGATAGGCCTGATGTCCTACATCCCAAACTAATCGGTCATTTGGAGTATTAAAGCAATAATGCAGCGCAACCGTCAGCTCAACCACGCCGAGATTAGCACCGAAATGGCCACCACTCTGGCCTGCTGCATATAAAATATATTGACGCAACTCATCAGCCACTTGAACCAATTGGCTATGCTCGAGCTGACGTAATTGTTGAGGATGATCAATTGCATCTAACAATGGCGTAACAGGGCGTTGAGTTGGAATTTCGGTATACAACATATGTGGCAAAGCCTTTATAAGCCTGGCAAATCCTAAGCTGGGTCAAAATGGGTCGATCATACAATCGAATGAAGTCACCTTCAATCAGCCACATTTGCGAACGAGGTCATGCAAAGCAGTCTCTCATACATCATGGGTATGGTTGGCAGATTATCCTGAATAATCTGACTATTTATCAACTATTATCGTCTTCTTTATACAAAAAAGAAAACCTTCATACGCAAAATGATTATGACAATTCGACCAATCTCCCAGCATTACGCTATACTTTAAACCGTTTTCGGTTAAAAGATGAGTTAATCTGTGCCTATAGAGTTCATTGCAACATCAAAACTCCCGACCGCTTTTGGTGAATTCAATATTTCTGTTTTTCAAGATCCGGTATCAGGTGAAGAACATGTGGCACTTTCTAAAGGGTTAGAAAAACCACCCACAGGCCCTGTTTTAGTTCGTGTACATTCAGAATGTTTAACAGGTGATGCTTTTGCGTCATTAAAATGCGACTGTGGTCCTCAATTGCAGGCAACTCAAAAGCTCATCAACGATGCAGGCCAAGGCGTTATTTTATATTTACGTCAAGAAGGTCGTGGTATTGGACTAACGAATAAAATTCGCGCCTATGCTTTACAAGATCAGGGACATGACACCGTAGATGCTAACTTACTTTTAAATTTACCTGCCGATGCACGTCGTTACGATATGTGTAGCATCATGCTAGATCATTTAGAAGTGAAAGAAGTTAAGTTAATTACCAATAATCCTTTGAAAATTCAGGCGCTCAAAGATCAAGGAATTAATATTGTTGACCGCGTTCCATTAACCGTTGGGCGCAACCCTTTTAATGAAGAATATTTAAAAACCAAACGTGAACGTATGGATCACCTTTATCAAAAAGATGATTTTTAAACCAAAATTATAAATTTAAAAATAATTGGAAGGGATTTCTAAGACATTTCTTAAAAATCCCTTACTTTTTTTATGGTTTTGTGCTTTGATGTATCTATCTCCTATCTCAATCATCTTTGAGGGTCACTATGCAACATCCGACTTCCACAGATATTCAACGTGTCCGCGAATTTCTCCTCGATTTACAAGCCCGTATATGTGTTGGTTTAGAACAACAAGAAAAAGCTGGCGGCGGTACGAGTGAATTTATTATTGATGATTGGGAGCGCCCAGAAGGTGGCGGTGGCCGTTCGCGAGTTTTGCAAAATGGTACAGTGATTGAAAAAGGTGGTGTGATGTTTTCTCACATCAACATTAGTAAACTTCCCGCTTCTGCTACAGAACGTCACCCTCAAATTGCTGGTGCTAAAGCACAAGCACTTGGTGTGTCATTAGTGATTCACCCTAAAAACCCCAATATTCCAACTTCTCATGCCAATGTACGTTTATTCGTTGCAGAGCCTGAAGGACAAGATCCAATTTGGTGGTTTGGCGGTGGTTTTGACTTAACACCATTTTATCCAGATGAACAAGATGTTATAGATTGGCACCAAGCCGCCCACGACTTATGTCAGCCTTTTGGTGACAATGTCTATGCTGAACATAAAAAATGGTGTGACGATTACTTCTATTTAAAACATCGTGATGAGCAACGTGGCGTCGGTGGTTTATTTTTTGATGATCTCAATGGCTGGGATTTCGAAACCTGCTTTAAATATATTCAAGCTGTCGGTAATGGCTATTTAAATGCCATCTTGCCGATTTTTGAAAAACATCGTGAACAACCTTATACCGAAGCCCAACGAGAGTTTCAGCTTTACCGTCGTGGTAGATATGTTGAATACAACTTAGTGTATGACCGCGGAACATTGTTTGGTTTACAAACAGGTGGACGTATCGAATCTATTTTAGTCAGTCTACCTAACCTTGCAGGTTGGTCTTATCGTCCTGAATGGGATGAAGACTCTCCAGAAAAACGTTTAACTGACTATTACCTAAAACCACGTGACTGGCTAAATTCAAAAGAAAAAGTCGCTTAATTTTTTGCTTTTTGGAGATTCTTTGGCTTCCACCCTAAAGAATCTCCTTTTTTATTTTCAACTTCTTTGTTTCTATTCAAATATTTTTTCTGATTTCAATTTGGCTTATAGTGAAGCCTGCTGAATATTCAGTATAGGTTTTATCTGCTTCATGCCATTTTAAAATTTTGGATATAAGAATGACCAAACAGTTTGCAGTAATTGGCAACCCGATCGAACAATCACGTTCTCCTGAATTGCATCATGCTTTTGCTCAAAAAACAGGTGTTGACCTGAACTATCAAAAACGTCTTGCCCCTCTTGATGGTTTTGAGCCAAGTATGCGTAGTTTCTTTGCAGAAGGCGGAAGTGGCATGAACGTTACTGTTCCATTTAAAGAACAGGCTTTTGCTTTATGCGATGTGTTAACCGAACGTGCTCAGATTGCGAAAGCGGTGAATACGTTATGGATGGAAAATGGCAAATTGCACGGCGATAATACTGATGGTCAGGGCTTAGTTGCCGCGATTCAAGCTTTAGATTGGAATCTAGAAAATACAACTATTTTAATTTTAGGGGCTGGTGGTGCAACTCGTGGTGTTATTTACCCACTCGTACAGGCTGGCGCGAAGAAGATTGTGATTGCAAATCGCACTGAAGCCCGTGCTGAACAACTTGTAGATGACTTAAAAGCTGCAGCTCCACAAACTCAATTACAAGCAATTTCCCTCAATGAGCTAGAAGGGAAATTTGACATTGTGATTAATGCAACTTCTGCAAGCCTCTCGGGTGATGCCCTACAGCTTCCTGAAAATTTACAATTCGAACATGCCTATGAAATGGCATATGGCAAACCATCTACCTTCCTTGATCAAGCTAAACAACGCAATGTGCCCTACTCTGAAGGTTTCGGCATGTTAGTGGGGCAGGCAATTGAAGCCTTCTATATCTGGAATGGCGTAAGACCTGAATTAAAAGATTTTCTATAACAAAAAAGAACCTACTTTAAGTAGGTTCTTTTTTTATTTCATTTATTATTTTTTGGTCGCAACCATTTGCTGATAAACATCTCGGAAAATCTCATAATCAATAAACTCATTATGTTCAGGTTTTAAATTCTGAATTGTTTTTTCCGTAAGCTGTTGTTTACGTGCAGCAACATACACCTTCCCTAAAATATCAGCAGTTTGTGACAACAATTGTTTTTCTTCAGCAGAAGCACCATTTTGTTGTTCAAATTCTAATTGATATTGTTTCGAGAAAAGCTGCTCAGGTTGTTTATATTGTTTCTGCAATTTTTGCCATGCTTCACGCCCTGCTTTACCTTGTATCGTTGTAATCACAATACGGTCTACAGCACGACCTAACTCATTATCAAATTGGTCTTCTTGTTCAAGATGATGCTTTTTCTGTAATCCCTCAATATGCTCTAAAGCCTTACCTTGAGGGTTGTAGGTTTCTTCTTCTGAGAACCAATAAGCATAAACTTCCGCAATTTCTTGCAACTGTTGAACTGAGTAATAATTAATATATGACGGTTTTTCGGCAGTCAATTTTGCAATAAACACAGCCTTATACGTTTTGTCATAAGCATGCGTTGCATCATAAGTTTGGTTAGCCAACAGCGCCAGACTCGAATCTAGATCTTGTACATCGCTATGTGAACCAACTGGATGTTCAGAAACATCACTTTGCCCAAGTTTTTCACTAAAGCCTTTTACAAAGTTTTCAAATAAAGAACCCTTACTTGCTTCAGCAACTGATTTAGCTTGTTTAAGCTGCTGCTGGTCAATTGAAGTTGCTTTACCATAATTTAAAATTTGCATGTCTGCTTTAATATTAAAGCGATGATTAAACTCGGCTGGTGTATATGCAACGTCATAGTCTACGTTGACTAAACGGCCTTTTTCATCCAATCCCACATCAACTGCAATTGGATTTCTTTGTTTTGGTAAAGCTTGTTCAATCTCTACTTTATGTTTTAACCATAAAGTTTTGAATGCTTCATCACTAACAAACAGGCTCTGATCATAAGCAGCAAAAGTTTGTTTTAGTGCAGCTTGGCGGGCCTTAATCTGAGTTTTCTGGGTACTTTCAACACTTTGATTAAGAACATCAACACCATATATTTGACAGTAATTAACATCCCCTAAAACTACTGGTTTTTTAAGAGTCTGTAACTCAACACATTGTTCTTGTGTAAGGGTTGGGTCTTCTTCATCTTGTGCGATTTCTTCAGCATCTGCTACAGCAACGTCTTCAGCTTGAGCTGCGTCAGAAGCTTCCTCTGCCGTAGCTTCTTGTGCACTCGCTTGTTCTTCATCGCCCTCTTCAGAAGCCAATGTACCGCCAAAATGAGCATTAATGAGTGAATAAAGTTGCTGGCTGACTGCGGCTGCATCTTCAGACGAAACCTTCTGCCCCTCAGCACCAGCCGCCTTTTTCTTAGCTTCAGAAGTAGCAAGTTCAGTTGCTATAGATTCAGCAATCTTTTGGTCATCAAACCCTAAAACATTTTTTTGTAGATATTTTTCATTGACTTGACCATAGAGTTCCGATTGCAGCAGTAACTCTTCAACCGTACCTTTTAAACGAATTTTTTCGACAATTCCTGCTTTACGGTCAGCATCTGTAATAGATAAACGTTGTAAATTTTGTGGTTCAGCTAGACGATAAGATACCGCACTTGAAGCTTTCGCATATTCAATAAACTTCTTCATATCGACGTTCGTAAACAGATTTTTATATTTTGAAAAATCGACATAAGCTAAGTTGTTTTGATTATCTTTATTTACCAGATAAGGCATTAAACCGAAATAATTAACGTAAAATTTATAGTCTTTCAGATCAAGTACCATTGGCAATTTTGCCTGCACCAACAAGGTCGGTTTCTCATATCTTGCAGTGAGATTAAAAGATCCCATTTTTTGACGATAATGAACTGAACCATCGTAACTAAATTGGAGGTCATTTAATAAATTGATTAATACGGCATTCACTTTTTCTGAACGAGATTCGCCTGATACACCCGAAGCTGATTGCTCATTTGCAATTGCAGCATAAAGCGCCTGCTTTTGTTTTTTATTCAAATTAATTTTTTGTTCACGTAAATATTGATCTACTTTTTTTTGCACTTCTTCATCAAGCTGAGCCGTTCTCTCTACAGTACTTATTTTCTTGGGCTGATTTGGATCAACATTAACTTTAAAATTCCCGCGGTAGTCATAGCTTGGGTATTCATACATTGCATTCATACCCTGAATGACTTTTTGATCTAAATTAGCAGATGCCACTGAGGGGCGTAGGTTATGCTGCGCACAAGCGGTCAAACCCAAACTGAATAAACATAAACTGAGATATTTTAAATGCATAACCTTTTTTAAAACCTTATCGCTTTATCTTTTTAGCAAAACTTGCTAAAAATAAAAAATAGTTGTTTTTTCACATAAAAGTATAAGTCCTGAATGTAGCAGAAAATGTATTTTCAGGTGTATTTATTTTCGACAAAATTCGCTTTTCTGACATTTCTTTCGGATGTGATTATCATTGTATTTTTATCATGCGAGTGAATAATCAAATCATCGATTCAGATAATCCCACAATGATTCAAAATTAGGATTAAAGCCATGCCAGCATATAAAGCCCCGCTACACGATATTCGCTTCTTAATGAATGAAGTATTAGATTACCCTGCTCACTACAAAACTTTATCAAATGGTGAAAATGCAGATCCAGATACGGTTGATATGATTCTTGAAGGTGCGGCAGATTATTGTGAAAACGTATTATCGCCACTTAACCAATCTGGGGATGAAGAAGGTTGCCATTTTGACAACGGCGAAGTAACTACACCTAAAGGCTTTAAAGAAGCTTACGACCAGTTCGTAATGGGCGGTTGGCAAGGCCTTTCTTATCCAGAAGAGTTTGGTGGTCAAGGTCTACCAATGTCATTAAATCTGATTAAATCGGAAATGATGGGTACGGCAAACTGGTCATTTACGATGTACCCTGGCTTAAGCTCAGGTTGTATGAACACCATCTTACAATTCGGTACCGATGAGCAAAAACAAACGTATATGCCTAAACTTGTTGAAGGTACTTGGAGCGGCACAATGTGCTTAACCGAACCTCAATGTGGTACCGACTTAGGACAAGTTAAAACTAAAGCTGAACCTCAAGCAGATGGCACTTATAAAATCTCTGGTACGAAAATCTTTATTTCTGCCGGTGAACATGACTTAACTGAAAATATTATTCACATTGTACTTGCACGCCTTCCAGATGCTCCTGCTGGTACTCGTGGTATTTCATTATTTATCGTACCTAAATTCATCCCTACTGCTGAGAGTGGTATCGGTGAACGCAATGCAGTAACTTGTGGTTCAATCGAACACAAAATGGGGATCCGAGCTTCTGCAACGGCTGTACTAAACTTTGATAATGCAACTGGTTATTTAATCGGTGAAGTTAACAAAGGCCTACACGCAATGTTTACCTTCATGAATACAGCACGTATTGGTACTGCTGTTCAAGGTATTGCTCACGCCGAGTTATCTTTCCAAGGTGCGCTACCTTATGCGAAAGATCGTATGTCTATGCGTGCACTTTCTGGCAAGAAAGATCCAGACAAAGTTGCTGATGCAATCATTCATCATGCTGACGTACGTCGCCTGTTGCTGACTCAAAAAGCAATTGCTGAAGGTGGCCGTTCAATGATCTATCATGCTGCAAAACTTGCAGACAAAATGACAGATGCATTAACACGTGGTGATCAAGCTGCTTACGAAGACTACGATGACAAACTTGGTTTCTACACACCAATTTTGAAAGGTTTCTTAACTGAACTTGGTTTAGAGGCTGCAAACAACGGTATGCAAGTTTACGGTGGTCATGGCTACATTAAAGAATGGGGCATGGAACAAATCGCTCGTGATGCTCGTATCTCAACACTATATGAAGGTACAACAGGCATTCAAGCACTTGACTTGATTGGTCGTAAAGTATTGCTTAGTTCAAAAGGCAAAGTGGTTCGTGATTACACTGCTGAAATCTTAAAATTCTGTGCTGCACACGCACGTAATAAATACTTACGTCGTTTTGCCTGGGATTTAACTAAGCTTTGTGCTCAGTGGAACACTTTAACTGTTCGTATCATGCTTGCTGCACGTAAAGACCGTGACATCGTATCTTCTGCTTCTGTAGACTTTTTAATGTTCTCTGGTTACGTGATGATGGCTTACTTCTGGGCGCAACAAGCAGTCATTGCTTCTGAGAAACTTGAAGCAGGTGACGGTGCAGAAACGCCTGAATTCTATAAAGCAAAAATCAAAGTTGCAGACTTCTACTTTGACCGTATGTTACCTCGAACTCAAGGTCATGCAGAGTCGATGGTGACAACTTCTCGCACATTAACATCATTACCAGTTGAACACTTCAGCTTCGACTACTAATGATTTTTAAATCGTAAAATGAAAAGAGCGCAATATGAATTGCGCTCTTTTTATTCAAGTAAAAATTGAATATTTATTCTTTAGTCAGAACATAAGCTTGCTTTGGAACAAAATAGTTTTGCTCTAAAAATTCACGATTTTTACCATAATCGCTATAAAACAGTTTCTCTAGATTCATAACCAATCTTTTTCTTGAATCAGTCTTAAAATAAAAATTAACGTTAGATAAAGGACAGTGGATGGTTAACTCATGCTCTCTTTCATCTACTTTCCAATTTAAAGAAGGGCACAATTCATTTACAGCAGCGCTTTTGGCTCCATCTTTACTCCCCACGCGACCAAAATGAATCACATTCCAATAAGCCGATCCATTGGGCAATAAATTTAAAATGTACTCCGCTTCGCCTGATTCACAATCGGCAAAAGCATCCTCACATGAAATTCGAGTGTGATATCGCCCTACATACTGCAATGCAATTCCGCTTAATTTTTCAGTTTGATCTAAATTTTGCTGAGGTAAAAAAGTACGTCCTGCTACATAGTCTAATGTTTTTGTAGATGTGCTATTTTTTATTAAATTTTCTTCATGCATAGAATTAGAACTTGCACTAGAGTGATCTTTTGAGTTGGTATGGTTTATATCACAAGCACTAAGTGTCATACACATCATAGCCGCGACAGCCAAATGCTTAACTACAAAACCAGACCACTTCAAAGACATATACATTATTCACAGATAACAGCAATAACCAAGTTCACATTGATTTCAGGCACTAGCTTTATTGCTGTCATAAACCTCTAAGCCCCGAAAGGGTGCATTTTATTAGATGTTGGTTTCTTTCTTTTCAATCCTTTACATATTTTAACCATTTTACTTTTTAGAAGACTTTAAACCCGTTATTTCGTCTCCATATTTTTATTAAGCAAGAGAATAAGCAATTCCTTGTAACTTTTTATCTTTAAGGAGAATTAGATGGCCAGTTCTGGTTTATATCGCTCGAACCGACATAGCATGATCGCTGGTGTAATGGGTGGTATTGCTGAACGTTTTGGTTGGAACGTGACTTTATTACGCATTATTTTTATTGTGATTTCAATTATGAGTGCGGCCTTTCCCGGAATCTTAGTTTATCTGGTTTTGTGGGTAGTCATTCCGAAAAAGCAGCCAGAACATATTGAAGGCTATCGACAAGCCGTCCGAACTGTACATGAAGAGCAAACACGTTAATTAATTTTGGTCGCTACGGTTGCATCCCCTAATCAACCGTAGCTTTTTTTTATTCTTAAAAATTATAACTTTCGATTTAACTGTTGCTGTAGTGCAGCAATCATATCGGCTCGGCTAATCATTCCTATAAGCTTGCGATCTTCAACTACTGGAATATAGTTAAACGACTTTTCAACGAAGTATGGCACAAGATCTTGAATGGGCTGTGTTGGCAATACTGTGACCACTCTCCGGCTCATAATCTGTCTTACATAGTGCTGCCAAGAGTTTCGTGGGTCTGCTGCACCTTTA
Source organism: Acinetobacter sp. WU_MDCI_Abxb74 (assembly GCF_025513915.1). Lineage (NCBI taxonomy): Bacteria > Pseudomonadati > Pseudomonadota > Gammaproteobacteria > Moraxellales > Moraxellaceae > Acinetobacter > Acinetobacter sp. WU_MDCI_Abxb74. Next base: position 129,602 of record NZ_JAHPRP010000007.1, on the reverse strand, counting down.
AACCATTCAACAACTTCATATAAAGCTAAAGTTCCCACTAAATGATTTTCAGCGTTTACAACAGGCAAGCTCATTAAATTGACATGTTTAAACTTATCTAGCGCCTGATAAATATCATCATCTTCATGTAGCTTAATCACATCACGGCTCATAATATCCTGACAGGTATATTGATTGACTATGCGCTCATTGGCATGTTCTTGAGCTTCTAAAATGATCTTTTCTAAATCGTACTGACTAATATCTAGCAATTCAGTGTGATGCTCTAATGCGTACTCAATATCTTTCGGCTGAATTGATACCTTTTGAGTAGGTGTTGGGTCTTTACTACGCTCATTAAGATGAGCAGTAACCGGATAATGTCTTCCAATTAATCTATTAAAAAAGACGGCGAAACCGAGTAAAAGTAAAGAGTTAAGTAAAACTGGGTAAAAAACAAAATAAAAGCCTAATTTATGAATTGCAACCCCACCTAACACAGCCGTAATGGCCACGGCGCCACTTGGTGGATGTAAAGAGTCAGTGGTCATCATTAAAAATATGGCAAAACCCACTGCAACACTAAAAGCCGTGGTTAGATCAGGAATCCACTGCGCACAAGCAACCCCAATAATTCCAGCCAAAGTATTACCGACAAGCACATTCCACGGTTGAGCCAAGGGACTAGTCGGCACAGCAAACAATAAAACAGATGAGGCACCCATAGGTGCAATGTACCAAGCATTAATTCCGCCTAGAACATACCAGCTAATTAAGGAAGAAATTGCTAAACCACACAATGCTCCAACGCCGCAAAGCAACCGTTCTTTTAAAGGTAAAACCTTAAAATTCGGTTTTAAAATCTGTAACCATTGTCGCTGTATAACACTCACAGTACACCTTTGGGGATATGCCGTCATTTATAACGGGCAAAAGTATACGCCCAAAGCCACATAAAGTGCATTTAAATTATATCTTCAAAGAGAAGAAAACCTGTTGAACCAACTTTCGCCCTTTTAAAACTTTAATATTCAATTAATTTTTCATTTAAATAGCGCCAGTAGCGTTTTGGTAAATATTGCACATGAAGCTTTATATTTTGGCGTTCTGTAATATTAACGCTTTTAAAATAATCCTTCCAAAGCTGGTCATATAAAACTTCTTGCTCATCTAGCTCGAGCTGAAAGCTTTGGCTCATTCCATTTTTTAAATTACGGTCAACCTCAGAAGCTTCGAGTGAAACCTCATGTATTTCCTGTAAATCATAATAAAGCCCGAACCTACGTTTTTCATCATAAATCAGCCAACGCTGATCTTGGTAACGTCGTTTAAAATGAGGCTGAATAAGCGGTAAAACATTAAAATCGGGCCGAACCAGACTTAAAAAAAGCTCATCTTTGGTTTTTTTAAAACGGATAAAAGCTTCCATCCGATGCTTTTCTCGTCCGACCTTTTTCGTCCACTGTGCAATAGCCAAAACACTTGAGTGCGAATAGTCTTTTTCTACTGATGCATGGCTACTAAACACATAAATACAATAATTAAATAAATGCTGATAGGCATCTAAAGACTCAGATAAATAAGCAAAATAAAATTGTCTTAACGAAGAAGATAACAGCTTTTTTTGCAGCGCGGACCAAACACGCTCAGCATGTTCCTCGTTATTTACAACCTCAATTTTATCGGCAAATAAACCATGTTGAGCAGCATCGTTCAAACAGAGTCTGACCTGTAATTCTTTAAATTGAAATGCACGAAAAATACAGCTTAGCAGCCCAACCATTGAACCATCAAAATAGTAAGCCACTTCATCATTAAACATCGCTAAAACCCAAGGCTTAATTGGGGCGAAAGCTGCTGCACATATTTCGAAGATCCCTGCGTTAAAATCTGCTGCCGAATAAAACTTGAAGACAGTTCTTTTTGGAATTTTGGGCTGTCTTCACAGTGGATAAAGAATTTTGCTCGCTGATAGGCGACACCTAACTTTTTAAGTAAATCGATGTGGATTTTGCCAAAGCGACGAGCCTGAACAATTTTCTTAGCCGATTTCACCCCAATGCCCGGCACACGTAAAATCATTTGATAATCTGCACAATTTAAATCTACCGGAAACTGCTCAGGATGTCTTAAAGCCCAACTTAATTTTGGGTCTACATCTAGATCTAAATTTGGGAATTTTTCATTGACGATTTCATTGACCTGAAAACCGTAAAAACGCATCAGCCAATCACTCTGATAAAGCCTATTTTCCCGAAGTAACGGCGGTGCAGAACCAACTGCTGGCAAGTAATTATTTTCGGTATTAATTGGAATGTAACCCGAAAAATAGACTCGTTTAAGTTTAAATTCTTTGTAGTGCTTGTCTGCCATAAACAAGACATCTTGGTCTGACTCTTGATGAGCACCAACTACCATTTGGGTGGTTTGCCCTGCTGGCACATATTTCGGCACATGCTTAATGATTTGACGTTCATCTTTAAGCTGGATGAGTCTGTCACGTACTAACCCTAAATCTTTTTGTACTTCTTGATGGGATTTTTCCGGTGCAAAAGTCTTTAATCCAATCTCGGTCGGCATCTCTAAATTAATACTCATCCGGTCAGCATATAAACCTGCTTCATGAATAAGTTCAGGCGATGCTCCCGGAATGGTTTTTAGGTGAATATAGCCATTAAAATTTTCTTCAAGGCGCAACTTCTTCACGACTTGAAGCATACGCTCCATTGTATGGTCGGCCGATTTAAAAATACCTGAACTTAAAAATAAGCCCTCGATATAATTACGTCGATAAAAATTAATGGTTAAGTCCACCACCTCTTGCACTGTAAATGCTGCACGTTGAACGTCATTAGAACGACGTGAAACACAATAAGCACAGTCAAAAATACAAACATTGCTAAATAGAATTTTTAAGAGAGATACACAGCGGCCATCTTCGGTGTAGCTATGGCAAATTCCTGAATGACTGGCATCACCTAGACCTTTATCTTTATTTTTACGGTCACTGCCACTTGATGAACAAGACACATCATATTTAGCAGCATGTGCAAGAATTTGAAGTTTTTCTCGAATGCGATCAGACATATTAAACGACTCATTTATGGCATCGTTTAAAAAATATCATTTTGCATTCTTAAATTTAATCTAGTGAAGTACGCTAAGCGTCATGAGGTGACGTGACAATCCCCCGAAAAATAAAACGGAATATCGCAATTGAGCAGATAAGCTGTGATATAAAAAAGAGGTTCGCTTTTTTGTATGGGTACAACACCAATGCTGAATCCCATTTTTTCTTTTTTTAAACTTCTCATTCGTAATTTAAATGTAAATGAAGATCAAATTTGGAGATGTTTGTCATTGACTACTCCTCTCTATGCTTCCATCACTATTTATATCTTTTTTCTTATTTTTATGTTTTACCCCAACATTATTAGATTTGAACTGCCTGATTTTAACTTTATCTTTCAATTCGGATTATTTATTGGATTCTTACTCCTTATCTACTACATCTTCGTATTTTTTCCTGCCATTTTTGTTCAACTTAAATTACATAGGTATCATCGTATTAATTTTTTTACCGTCATTCTAAGCGCGCTGTTTCTTACGTACGTCATTCCAACCTTACTTATGTTGATATTCGCACCACTAGAACAGTTTGAATTCTTTATGATTGAATTCTTCTATGTATTAGGTCCATTTTCGTTGACCTATGCCGTCATCTATTGGATATTACTACTCAGAGCAGATCTCAAACAGCATTTAAAAAACGGGACGTAATCCCCCAACTAGCCTTTGCCACTCACCACCAAAATCCTTATACTTAACCACAATTTTTGTTTGATTCCAGTGGATGCACCATGAGTCGTGCTATATCGCATATTGATACATTTCAGGGTTTAATTCTTGCCCTACAAAACTATTGGGCCGAACAAGGCTGCGTCGTACTACAACCGTACGACATGGAAATGGGCGCTGGAACATTCCACACCGCAACATTCTTACGTGCTTTAGGGCCTGAAACTTGGAATGCTGCATACGTTCAACCTTCACGTCGTCCAAAAGATGGCCGCTATGGTGAAAACCCGAACCGTTTGCAACACTACTACCAGTTCCAAGTAGTACTTAAGCCAAACCCAGACAACATCCAACAGCTTTATCTCGATTCTTTAAAAGCAATTGGAATTGATACACTTACTCACGACATCCGTTTCGTAGAAGACAACTGGGAATCTCCGACGCTAGGTGCTTGGGGCTTAGGTTGGGAAGTTTGGCTTAACGGTATGGAAGTGACTCAGTTCACTTACTTCCAACAAGTCGGTGGCGTTGAATGTTATCCAGTAACAGGTGAAATCACTTACGGTTTAGAACGTCTTGCAATGTACCTTCAAGGTGTTGACTCGGTTTATGACCTTGTTTGGACGAAAGGCCAATTCGGTACTGTGACTTACGGCGACGTATTCCATCAAAATGAAGTTGAGCAATCGACTTATAACTTTGAATATGCTCCAGTTGAAAAACTATTTGAACTCTTTGACTTTTATGAGTCAGAAGCAAATCGTTTAATTGAAGCAAAACTTTCTCTTCCTGCTTATGAGCAAGTGGTTAAAGCATCTCATACTTTTAACTTGCTTGATGCACGTGGCGCAATTTCTGTGACTGAGCGTCAACGCTACATTTTACGTGTCCGTACTTTAGCTCGTGCAATTGCACAAAGTTATGTACAAGCACGTGCAGAGCTTGGCTTCCCAATGGCAGAACCACACTTACGTGATGAAGTATTGGCACAGCTAAAAGCACAAGCTGAAAGTGAAGCAGCAAAGGCGGAGAAAAACTAATGAGCAAACATACTGTTTTATTCGAACTTGGCTGTGAAGAACTTCCACCAAAAAGTTTAAAAAACTTACGTGATGCATTACAAGCAGAAACGGTAAAAGGCTTAAAAGATGCGGGCTTAAATTTTGCATCTATCGAAGCTTATGCAGCTCCACGTCGTTTAGCGCTTAAAATTGTTGATATCGATGCTGCTCAAGCTGATACACAAAAACGTTTTGATGGCCCTGCTGTTCAAGCGGCTTACGATGCAGAAAGTAAACCAACTAAAGCACTCGAAGGCTTTATGCGTGGTCAAGGGATTACTGTTGACCAACTTTCTACTTTCCAAGCTGGTAAAGTTGAAAAAGTTTGCTATTTAAAAGATGTGAAAGGTCAAAGCCTTGATGCTTTACTGCCACAAATTTTACAAACTGCGCTAGATAACTTACCAATTGCTAAGCGTATGCGTTCTGCTGCAAGCCGTACCGAATTTGTACGTCCAGTGAAATGGGTTCTCTTACTGAAAGACGACCAAATCGTTGACGCGACTATTCAAGATCATAAAGCTGGTAATGTGACTTATGGCCACCGTTTCCATGCACCTGAAGCTGTGGCTTTAGCGCATGCAAATGACTACCTAGCTGCTTTAGAAAAAGCATATGTGGTTGCAAACTTTGAAAAGCGTCAAGCGACCATTCAAGAACAAGTGAAAAAGTTAGCTGATGAAGTTAACGCAACTGCGATTGTTCCAAGTGACTTACTTGATGAAGTAACAAGCCTCGTTGAATGGCCAGTTGCCCTTCGTGCAAACTTTGAAGAGCGCTTCCTTGCTGTTCCTCAAGAAGCACTCATTACGACAATGCAAGACAACCAGAAGTATTTCTGTTTGATCAATGCGGAAGGTAAATTACAACCTTACTTCATTACTGTTTCAAATATTGAGTCTAAAGACCCGATTCAAATTATTGAAGGTAACGAAAAAGTTGTTCGCCCTCGTTTGTCTGATGCTGAATTCTTCTTTTTACAAGATCAAAAGCAACCGCTTGCATCTCGTAAAGAAAAATTGGCAAACATGGTATTCCAAGCACAATTGGGTACGCTTTGGGACAAATCGACACGTATTGCAAAACTTGCTGTCGCATTATCTGCAATCACTGGTGCAAACCCAGCAGATGCTGAAAAAGCTGCGTTACTTGCTAAATGCGACTTAACTTCAGAGCTTGTTGGTGAGTTCCCAGAACTTCAAGGTATTGCGGGTACTTATTATGCACGCATTGAAGGCGAAAACACTGAAGTTTCAGAAGCTTTAGGCGAACAATATTTACCAAAATTCGCTGGCGATGTTTTACCAAAAACCAAAACTGGTACAACGATTGCCCTTGCTGACCGTTTAGATACGCTGGTTGGTATTTTCGGTATTGGACAAGCGCCTACAGGTTCTAAAGACCCGTTTGCTCTTCGTCGTTCAGCAATTGGTATCTTACGTTTAATCATTGAAAATGAATTGGACGTAACGATTGAAGAACTGGTAAATCTCGCACTTCAAGGTTATGGCGATATCGTTAAAGACCACGACAAAACGCGTGCTGATGCTGTTGCATTCTTGGAAGGTCGTTACCGTGCCAAGTATGAAGACCAAGGCGTTGCTGTTGATGTGCTTCAAGCCGTTCAAGCGCTTGCACCAAAATCTCCACTTGATTTTGACAAGCGTGTAAATGCTGTAAACCACTTCCGTGCTCTGCCTGAAGCTGCTGCACTTGCTGCTGCAAACAAACGTGTTGCTAACATTCTTGCAAAAGAAGCAGCGCCAGAAGGTTCTGTAGTTGAAGCAAACTTAGTTGAAGATGCTGAAAAAGCATTATTTGCTGAGCTTCAAGCAGTGACACCTGTGGTTGAGCCATTACTTGCCGCAAAAGATTACACAGCTGCTCTTTCTAAGCTTGCAGCACTTCGTGCTCCGATTGATGCATTCTTTGATGGTGTCATGGTAATGGCGGATGATGCTGACCTGAAAGCAAACCGTTTACGCTTATTGGCTCAGTTACGCAACCTGTTTACTGCTATCGCTGATGTAAGTGTATTACAGGGTTAAAATTATATAGAAATTAATTTTTGTATAATTAAGTCTTATTAAAACCATGTTTTTGATTTAAATCGGAAACATGGTTTTTTAATGATTTCTTATTGAAGAATTTCGCTCAGTAAAATTATAAACGATTATTTTGCAATCAAGTAATAAATAAGAATTATTTACTACCTTCACATTTAATCCATAATTCAATAAACTAGAACAAATAATTACCAAACTTAACAAAGTGCCATTGCAATGAAAAACTTAAATTTATTACTTATATCAACATTATTATTTACTGGATGTGCAACAACAAAGTCTATTCAATATCCAGCTGCGGGTAAACAAACATCTATTTCTGTTTCTTCAGAACAACTTTCTTCAATGACAGAATCAGGTGCAGGCGATTACTTTGTAAAGAACAGCCAAATATTAGTTGGTGATTCAAGCAATGCTTCGGCCAGCCCAGCTTCTGGAATGTTTGGTCTTATTGGAGTAGGTGTTGCGATGGCAATTGACAAAAGTGCAAATAGTTCAGCCATTGAAAAAAGCTCTCTTAATCAACCTATTAAATTTGACCAGTTAATACAACAAAAAATTACCGACTCTTTTACCCAAAATAAAGCAGATCCCACACTCAAACTGCTAGGTTTAAATCAGGCATCAGAAGTCAAAATTGTGCCTTATTCACGTCTTTCTTTTCGTGAAAAACCAATTGTAAAAGTAAATTTTGGTTTAAAGACTCAATTTAAAAATGCGGCAGATAATAATGCAGATACAAAACGCTTATATCACTATGTGAGTAAGGAACGTATTTCTTTATCTGAGTGGGATGCTCAAAATAATTTGTTATTTATGCAAAAAGCAGATCAAGCATTTAGTGCTCTTAGCCAAGTATTCACTTTAGATTTACAACATCAATTAAATTTAAAAGCATTTGATGAGAACAAGCAAAAGAACTGTAAAACTAATGCAGATACATCCTTAGTTTCTTTTATTCAAACTCCTGACAATTTATGTGTTGGTGTAGTTAAAACAAGCAAAGGGGATGTATTTCAAAATAATATTTATATCGTTGAACAATAATAAAATTACTAATTAATATCAAATAAATATAATAGAGAACTACTTAAGCTTAAGCAGTTCTCTCATTTAATTAAACAAACTCTTTAATTTCTTCTAAACTTTTCGATGGCTCAAACCACATAAAATCATAATCAGCCACATCATGAATATAAAACGGATCATTTTTCATGATTTCTTCAGCTTCTTGAATTGAATAGCTTAAAACTAAAATCACTCCACCTACCCTATTTTCTCGACGCCCCGATGCCAAAAATTTCCTCTGCTCATAGTAATGGTCTAAAAATGCAATATGCCCTTTTAGTACAGCATCAACTTCGGCTAATGGTTTTTTATAGGTCAAGGTAACAACAATCATTTCATTCTCTTAAAGCAACTAGCGCATGACATAGCATTAATCTACAGATCGTTTAATTATCTATAGCTTATTCGATGGTACGCCGATTCCCCCAATTCATCCACACCAAACTTCCTACAATAATTACTCCACCTAATAGCACAATCATTGATGGTTTTTCATTTAAGAAGAGAACTGCCAAACTCATTGCGATAATTGGCGAGCAATACAAAAAATTCGATGCAATCGTTAGCGGCATATTTTTAAGTACATATCCCCAAAATACATAAGCCATCGCACTTGGGAAAATACCCAATAAGACAATCGACATATTGGCTTGCCAAGTAGCATGTAAAATTTCATTAGGTAAATGAGCACTATAAAATAGTAAAGGAATGGTTCCGAACCAAATGATGTAGCACATCATGCTCAGGGCATCATAATTTAAAGCAAACTTTTTATATAAATTAAAATAAAGGCCCCATGCAATTGCAGCTAAAACAATCAATAAACTATAAGGACTTGGCACGCCAAGACCATGATCTCCACTGACCACTAATACAGCACCGCAAAGCCCCAATAAAATACACAACCACTGTTTGAAGCGGATTTGCTCTTTAAAAAGTAAAGCTGAAATAATAAAGGTAAATAGCGGAATGGATTGGCTCAAAATGCTGGATGCAACCGCACTCACATATTGCTGTCCCGTATTTATAAGTAAGTGATGCAAGGTCACAGAGAAAAATCCTAATACACCAAGTGCAGGAATATCTTTCCACTTTAAAGGCTGAATTCCTTTTTTCATGACCAAAAGTAGTAAGAAAACTGAGGCAATCAAGAAGCGGAGCAAAGCAATATGCTGCGGTGTATATGAATGCAGAGCACTATGTACGCCAATAGGTGAATAACCCCAACAAAAGACGGTCACAGCAATACACAAATAAAGCTTAATTGCCGGAGGCTGTGTTTCAGCAGCAAGAGAAATTGCCATGCTAAGTCTGCACTAATGGAAAGGAACTCTTTCATCATATGCGCATGGATAGTTGAATAAAATTAACTTATATTGAGTTAAATATTCATTAAAAGTGAATGATAAAATATGGATATCGCTCAGTTAAAAATGTTTCAGACTGTAGTTGAGTGTGGCACGATGACTAAGGCATCACTGCAACTGCATTGTGTCCCATCCAACATTACGACACGCATTAAACAACTTGAAGAAGAACTGGGTTCACCTTTGTTTTATCGTGAAGGAAAAAGTTTAAAGCTCACTCCATCTGGAGAAATTTTTCTTAATTATTGTCATAAAATTTTGGCGCTATGTGATGAAGCCAAACGTAGTATTCATCCTGACGCACCGCCGTCTGGCCCACTAAAAATTGGGGCTATTGAATCTTCTGCCACAACCCGTTTACCCAACTTACTCGCGAAATATCATCAACGCTATCCAGAGGTTTCCATTCAAATTATTACTGGCACATGGAAACAGCTATTAGTTGATATTTCTCAGCATAAACTCGACGGGGCTATTGTCGCTGGTAATATTGAGTTTCCAATGTTAAATAAACTCGGTATTTATCAAGAAGAAATTATTTTAATTGCCCCCGAATCTTTCGGTGAAATCCACTGCCAAGAAGACTTGATTGGTAAAGAAATTTTTATGTGGACTGAAGGTTGCCCTTACCGCGCTGCTCTTGAAGAATGGCTTAAGCTCAAAAATATCTCACTTCCAATTACCAGCATTACCAGTTATGCCACCATTATTGGTTGTGTGAGTGCAGGCTCCGGCGTGTCTTTAGTACCAAAGAGTCTTTTTGAGCAATATAAAAATTTAACCAACATTCGAGGTTATAAATTTGAACATCTTGCCTTTATGCAAAATCAGTTTTTCTGGCATAAGAATGTGAGCAACCACAAAGCGAGAGATATGTTTTTAGAATTAATTAAGTCAGAATTTATAGCTTAGCTGTGCATTCGAATGAAATTATCTATGTAAAACGCTATGCTTTACATAAAATAATGATGCATAAAACACATCGCGACATTTTAAATATTTTAATTTTATTTATATAAAACAAAATCATATTAAAAATTAAGAATTAATTATAAAAACATAAACTGCATGACCCATCCGCTTTTTGCAACGACATCACTCAAAAGAAGCAGATGCTAAGTACATAACGTATTTTTTGAGTCATTCAACATGAATAAAGCAATTGGAATTTTAGGTGGTATGGGTCCACAAGCCACGATTGATGCCATGGATAAAATTATTAAAAATACGCCAGCACATTGCGATCAAGAGCATATTCCTGTCATCACGGTTTCTATTCCAGACATCCCAGATAGAACACAATCGATTATCAATCATGATGATAAACCACTCGAAAAAATGGCTGAATATCTTAAAATTTTAGAAGCGGCACAGGTCGGCTGTATCATTATTCCCTGCAATACTGCCCACTTTTGGTTTAACCAGTTACAGCAACGTACCCAAACCAAAATGATTAGTATTATTGAATCTGCGGTTCATTTTATCCAAGACAGCCAAATTGCTGAAGTTTGTATTCTTGCGACGTCTGCCACCATAAGCACTCAGCTTTATCAAAGCCAGTTCATCCAAAACAATATTCGTTTCTCTACCCCATCTGTTGAGATGCAACACAAAGTGATGCAAAGTATCTATCAATACAAAGCAGGAAATATCGAAAAATCAAAACAACTTATGAGTGAGGTTATTCATTTTTATAGACAAAACAAAAGCATAAAATTCTTATTAGCGTGTACTGAAATTCCACTCATCTTACAAGACAGTATCCAAGAAAATCCTGAACTGTTTGTTGATGCTACCGATTTACTCATTAAAAATGCGATTGCGTGGTATCAGAACTCATTAACAGCATCAGCCGCATGATTAAATAAAATTTAATGCAAATTATGCATAATTAATTTAGGCAATGGTCCAATCAATTGCCTTCACAAAATTCCATAATCCTTCAGAAGTCGCATTAAGCCTAGCACTACTGCGATATAAATAAATATCGACAGACAGTACTGACTCTTTCATTGGTACGATCATCAACTGATTTTGTTTTAACTCATCTTGAATGCTGTAATCAGGTAACCACCCTACGCCATAGCCACCTTTGATCATATCCTTAAGTAATAGACTCATTGAAGACACAAAATTTGTCTCAAACTTGTCCGGATGATGATCTTGTAGAAATTTATTTACCTTTTTCCCCATGTAACTGTCATCGGTATAGTTCATGAGTGGAATTGAAGTATCTTCTAGTGAAAATTTAGGTCGACTTAAATGATTTGGAGCCGTGACTAAATAAAGCTTTGCAGAAAACAACTTATGGCACAAAAATTGTGGATTCATTAAGTCATCATCATAAAAAGATGCAATAAAGTCACATTGACCATTTTTAAGAGAATCTACGGTTTCATTCACATTGATTGCTTCAACATGAAAAATCTTTTCTTGGTAATTTTTTAAATTTCCTAAAATTTTAGGAAAAATATAACCCGCCAAAGAATGCGCAGAAGCAATCGTGACTTTGCTTCGCACATGATTGTCACCTTTAATTTGATCTATATTAAACTCAAAATCATCTAGTAAATTTCTAGCATGTAATATAAAAAGCTTCCCCTTCTCCGTTAACTGTAAAGGAGAAGTTTCTCGATCAAACACTTCAAAACCAAGACTACTTTCTAAGGCTTGAATACGACGACTCAGCGAAGACTGAGAAATATTTCTAATATCAGAAGCGACTGTAAAATTTCGGTATTTTTCTAGAACAATCAGGTCATATAACCATTTTAATTCAATGTTTTGTATCACTTGAGGCTCCAGATCATTCTAGAAATTTAGATACGGTATTTAATTATATTTGAAATGATGATTTATCGTAATCAAATCGTATGGGTTTTATCTCATTGCAGTACAAGCTTTATTTTTAACAGTAAGATCACCACTTCATCTTTTGATTCTGGTTGGGGAGATTTATCCAAAATGAAAACCATACAAATTTTATGTATTGCGACCTCTATGTTGGCTTCATCAACCTTATTTGCAGAAACAACGCAACCACAACAAGTGGGCGAAACAACTTCTAAAGCACAACCATATGGTGATAACCCAAGTTTAGGTCGTGTATTGTTATACAAAACAGGAAAAGGCATACAAAATTTAGGAGACAATATTCAAGGTGCTTCCGAAAAAACCTCAAATAAAATTAGTGAAAAGTGGAAAAACACCAAAGAATTTACTGCTGAAAAGGCAGAAGTCGTTCAACAAAAAGCGGATACAGCAAAAGCTTTTACTGAAACAAAAATAGATCAAGCTAAGCAAAATATTACCAGTAGCCGAAACGGTGAAAACATCCCAATAGAACAAGGTGAGTTAAGTAAATCTAGCACTACGGTTAACTAATTTTTTTGGATAGCGCGATAACTTCGCGCTTTAATATAAAATACAAATATCAATCTAGACATAAATACCACTCACTATAAAGAGCTAGGAATCTGCCTTATGAATAGTCAAAAACTTCTCTTTTCAACACTATGCTGCTTGGCTTTAACTGCATGTGCAACCTCAGCACCTGTTTCTTCTTATTCTCAGGCACAAGTTTTAGAGCAAGATACAAATATCGAAGCTTATCCATCAACTACAGGTAATGTAGCCAAATTAATTAAACAAGATAAGCAAGCTTGTATGATTGAGTTTACGGGATATTTAGGGGGCGGACACGTTACTGAACACTGGATATTTAATGATAGAGGTCTAATTTCAGCCACATCATTCACCCAACAATATCCTGATGAGTCTGGCATATTAAATCAAGCAACTAACACGACAACCAAAAGCTCGACCACCTTTAATATTCAAGATCCAGAAATTCAAAATAATTTCAAAAAGCTCCAAAGTAATTTTAATGCAGCTAATTTAGCAAAGTGTAATTAATACTCTTTCATAGAAAACCCGTTGCAGAAGCTAACTTTTGCAACGGGCTATAGCCATTTTAAAATTTCTTGGACCTCATTTTAAAAATTATAAATAAGCTATTTAATTAGCAATCAAGCCATTTGTTGCTGCTAGCAAATCAATACGCGGGAAAATTAAGCCTGTTCTTGCGTCAGTAATTGGCTTACCTGTCGTTTTTAAACGGCTAATGGTTTGATCAATACTTTCAGTTGGACTCACACTATTTGCTCGTAATAAAGCAATCGCGCCCGCCACATGTGGTGTCGCTTGAGATGTACCACCCATGGTGTATCCACCTGCCGTAATCATTGCACCTGGTGCTAGTAAAGTTACAAGGCTGCCACCATTACTAAAGCATGCCACCTTGTCTGCGGCGGTAGTTGGGTCAGAACATTTCACTGGATTTCCCCAAGACACGCCACCAATATTACTGTCATAAACAGCCCCTACTCTTACTGCACCAGCAACACAAGCAGGAGACGAAATTCCATCTGAAAAAGCATCATTTCCTGATGCTACAACCGGAACCACACCTGCTGCACGTGCATTGGCAAATGCGGTTGCATAGCTGCTATTACTACACTCTGAAGTATATTTAACACCTGGCACACCAAGGCTTAAATTCACCGCTTTAATATTATAAGTTTGCGCATTATTTACAGTCCAATTTAAAGCCGCCAGGATATCGCTGTCATAAGCAGTACTCCCCCACTGACCATTCACTCGAACACGTCGGAAGGTATCAATACCAATAATTTTAGTCTTAGACGCAACTTTCGACACAATGCCTGAAACATTACTACCATGTCCATCATCATCTAAAGTGCCATCATCTGGTGCACTATCAAATGAGTAAACAACCCGACAAGTGTTTGAAGGTGTGTTCACTGCCGTACAACCAAAATCAGAGTGAAGATAATTCACACCTGTATCAATCACTGCCACACTAGAGCCTTCTCCAGTAAAACCATTGGTGTTTGCCTGTGGTTGATTAATTAAAGGTAAGCTTTCGTTGGTCGTGGTTTGATTAATACGATTTGGATAAACTGCTTTAACATTCGGATCATTTAATAAAGTAACTAATGCTTCGCGGTTACTCACCCGATAAAAAGCTAAAGGCAAATTATTGTAGTCCCGAAGTACTTGAACGCCACCAGCGCGGTTAAACCTTGCCTGTAAATTCTTCTTATTTGTTGCAATATAACTTCGCCGTTCTAAACCTGAAGGTACACTCACCGAAGGAATATTATATTCGACAATAAGATCATTCGAATCATTATTGACCAAGGCATCTAAATCGATTTTACCCTGAAATACTTTTTGTTTTGCTGCTTGATTTAATCGCTGCTTAGCACCTTTAGAATCTAAAGGAAGAGCGGATGCAGTTGTACTTAAAATCGTACATAGACCTAATAGAAATAACGTTTTACTTTGCATTATTTTTCTCCGTAGTTTTTCAACTAACAATTTGTTTATTTCGCTTTTATTTCATTTGCTGGATCTTTTTCTGGATCAATCGGTTGAATCGAAAGATCACTTTTTGTGTCGTAAAAAGGAACGGTATCCACTGATACCACTTGAGGATGAGTTGAATGTTGAGATAGATTTTTAGGTTGAGTAGGCTCCTTAAGTTTAGAAAGAAAAGACGATGTATCTGGTTGTGCTGAATTCGATTCACGTAAAGCCGAATTGAACACATCAGATGCACCACTTGTGGGCTTAAAATAGAGAACAACGGCGACCAAGCCGACCAATACAAGAAAGGAAGCAATAATTTTCATCATTTAAGATCTCTGTTCTTTTGTTTATAGACATCTATTTTTATTTTTGATTATTCGAAACAAAGAGGCATTTCTTAAAATATATTTCATGTGAAAAATCTAATGAATGAAATATATACCCACAAGAGAAGTAGAAATATCCACAACCGAATAAGCAAAAATGTTGTTCTGCCCTGTACATTTATATTTCTGACAGAAGGCGGTTCAAAAAAGTGCTAAAAAGCATCTTATTCTTATAATAAGCAATAACTATGCCGTCCCCCACTAATAAATAATGAGACTCAAATCACAATTAGAGATATCAGTACCTGATGAAAAGAAGAGTAACTTCAAGAAAATTTGAACTTTAATTTTTTAAAAAATAAAAAGATAAAATTAAGCCAATATAATTAGAATAACTAACAAATAAACATTCTTTTTCACTTTATTATTAATTTTTATTAATCTTCACAATTTACCCCTAGTGTGTTTACTCAACGTAACACTGTTGTAACATTTTGATGAAGACAATTCCCAAGCTTGTAAGTGTTGGCTATGATGCCCTAGCGTTTATGAAATACCTCACTAAAAAGGTATATTCTTTGAAGGATATCGCAATGAAAATGATGAAAACAGCTATCGTTACTGCAAGTGTTCTTGCTTCTGCCTCTATTTTTGCACAAAGTGCGGGCGTTAATGCAGATGCTTCTGCCCAAGTCAATGTACAACCAGGTGGTCTTGTTAGTGGCGTAGCCAACACAGTCAAAAATACTGCACATACTGTAGGTAAAACGGCAAAACATGCTGGTCATGTCGCTGCTGACACTACGGTTAAAGCAACTAAAAAAACAACTGGTAAAGTTACTGAACTTTCTTCTAAAGCTGCAACGGGTACTAAAAACCTAGCAACTGAAGCTGCAGTGGGTACTAAAAACTTTGCAACTAAAACTGCAACAGGTACTAAAAACTTAGCAACTAAAGCTGCAACGGGTACTAAAAACCTAGCAGTTGAAGCTAAAGCAGATACAAAAGCAAGTGTTGATGCTGTAAAAACTAAGTTTGCTGAAAAACAAGCTGACAAAAAAGAATTTACTGCTGAAAAACAAGCTGATGCTCAAGCGCATGTAGATGCTGTAAAAACTCGCGTAGCTCAAAATCAAGCTGAGCAAAAAGAGTTTGTTGCAGACACAAAAGCAGATGCTCAAGCACAGTTAAATGCTGCTCAACCAGCGCATGCAATCAATGCTAATACTGGCGTAAATGTTGGTGTTAATGTTGCCCCTGTTGGAATGAATGCAAGTGTAAATGCAGATGCGCAAGCGTCTACACAAAAAGCGGAAAAGAAATCTTGGATTAAAGGTCTTTTCGGTACTAACTAATAAGTGATGCACAAAAAAGGGCGATTAATCGCCCTTTTTTATTTATTTGAAATCAACCATTCAGCTCGTTTCAGTTAAAACCAAACCTGCACGTAAACCAAGTTTCACATTTGGATTTGGAAATAAAATCCAGACCTGATCTTGCTCTACTACATAATTACCAGAAGGTTGTGTCGCAATGATTTCACCTTTTGTAAAAGTCGAAAAATTTGGAGCTTCAGCTGATAAGTTCATCAGAAAATCTTCATCTTTTTTAATTAAAGAGTCCGATACTTTAAACACTCGAATTTTCACTTTATTGCGTGTCGGCAAAGCCTGCTCAGAAACGACATGACGAATAACTTGATCAATTGCGGCAAACTGACTCAAGTCATTTTGTCCAAATGGCAAAGCTTTACCCAACTCTAAAGTTGCACTGGCTGCTTTAAAATTCTCACTGGTAAAATGTGTAAACGTTTTGCCTACCGCATTGTGATAAACCAAAGCATCTAAATCGGCCGCTTCTAGACTTGCCGTCAAATCAACATCATAAGCATGCGTTTGATAGGGAAACAAAGCAAACGTCGGCAATAAAGATGCTCGAATGGCTGTGTGCAAATCATAATGATAACGTTTTGCTTGGCTTGAACTTTCTTGAAAGAATGTTGTCACCACTTGCTCTAAAACCTCAGCTCGCTTCGATTCTTCGGTCACTGGCAGAGTTTTATATGTACCGCAGAACATTCGGTTCACATCGTCATGCACATAACGCTTACCTTGACGCATTGCATAGGGATTACCCAGTACAAACAGCAACCTTACAGCAAGGTTTAAGCGTCCGGCAAATAAATCTGTGCAAAGATGAGACAACAATTCAATTGGTGCTGTTTCATTACCATGTACCCCAGCTGACAGTACAACGGCTTTGTCGTACTGTGCATGTGGGGTACATTCAAGAATTCCCTCACCCAACCAACGCCAAGAAAAATTATCTTGTTTTCCTTCACGTGTTGCTGGCTGCTCACCTTGTAAGGTTAATGCTAGAAAGTCTTGCATGTCACCTCCTCATTATTTTTGGAAAGGATAAACCGAACCCAAACCTAAAATTTTGGTCAGCTCATCAAGCGCCATACGGCTTTCCATCAATAAATGCGGATCAGCTAAATCTTCTTGAGCTAAACGATCACGATAATGTTTATCTACCCATTGATTGAGTGTGCCAAACAATTGATCATTCATTAATACTTTTGGATTTACAGCATTTAACTCGGTTTCATTTAAAGCTACGCGTAAACGTAAACATGCCGGACCACCGCCATTACGCATACTTTCACGTAAGTCATAAACCTGAATAGCATCAATTGGTGTACCCATCTGAACCATATCGTTCAAATAACCCCACACTGCCTTATTCTGGCGCGACTCTTCTG
The DNA here is from genome assembly GCF_025513915.1 of Acinetobacter sp. WU_MDCI_Abxb74. Taxonomy (NCBI): domain Bacteria; kingdom Pseudomonadati; phylum Pseudomonadota; class Gammaproteobacteria; order Moraxellales; family Moraxellaceae; genus Acinetobacter; species Acinetobacter sp. WU_MDCI_Abxb74. Next base: position 111,779 of record NZ_JAHPRP010000007.1, on the reverse strand, counting down.
GCACAACAATGGTCATTCCACCATCTGGACGTGTCAAAATCTGGCTATTAAATAAATATGTTGCTACTGCATCGTCAACGGTAAGGCGATTTTCAGGAACTTCAATCGAGATAAAGTCTTCACCGATGCTTGCCATTTTTTGACGAATTTCAGCAAAAGCCTGATCTTGATTTAAAAAGGCATGTTGATGATGGAATAAAACCTGTTGGTTGCTGACCGCAATAACATCGTTATGAAAAACGCCTTGATCAATCACATCCGGATTTTGTTGAACAAAAACTGTATGTGCATCATCTAAACGATGCAAACGCGCAATTGCTTCGCTTGCTTCACGTGTCTGACGAGCAGGATAACGTTTTGGTCCCGGCAACCCATTATTTAAATGTTGTTGACCGTAAACAAAAACTTGAACCCCACGCTTAGCATAATCACCACCTAAACGATTGTGATTTGCTGCACCTTCATCACCAAACAAAGCCACTTGTGGCAATGCTTCATGGTGTACAAAATGGCGTTCATTTTTAAAGATTGCTTGTAAAACTTGGCTTGTTGTTTCCGCTTCAATCGAACGGTGAAACTTATTATTTAAGTTCGCTGCGGTAAAATGTACCCGTTCATCTTGGCTATCTGCCGAAGGTGAAACTGTTGCTGCATTTGCAGTCCACATTGGCGAAGCAGAACTTAACGATGATAAGAGTTCAGGTGAATGACGCATTGCTTGAGCAACAACACTAATGTCATCTCCTGTAAAACCCAAACGGCGTAACATTGGAACATGAGGACGCTCATGCGGAGCAAGTACACCCTGCTTCATACCCAAATCAGCTAAGGCTTTCATCTTTAGCAAGCCTTGTTTAGCTGCTAATTTTGGATTAGAGGCATTATTACGGTTTTTTGTCGATGCTTCATTCCCAAACGACAAACCCGCATAGTGATGTGTTGGTCCCACTAAACCATCGAAATTTACTTCATATCCTTTCATTTTTCTTTCCCTAGTGTTTAAGGCAACACAATCCCTGGAGATAATTTTTCTGGTAAGGTTAAGCTGTCACTTTCAAGTGAAGCCATTGGCCAAGCACAATAATCAGCTGCATAAAAGGCGCTCGCACGATGGTTACCCGATGCCCCTACACCACCAAATGGCGCAGCACTTGAAGCACCTGTTAATGGCTTATTCCAGTTCACAATACCGGCACGCGCTTCAATAAGTACTTGATCAAACAATTCACGTTTTGGAGAAACCAGACCAACAGACAAACCAAAGCGAGTTGCATTTGCAATTTTCAATGCTTCATCAAAGTTGTCATAACGTTGAATGGTTGTCAGTGGACCAAAATATTCTTCATCTGGAATATCTGTCACACCTGTTACGTCAACAATGCCCGGCGTAAGTAGTGAACTGTCATCTTGCGGACGCGTCATTGGCAATAAACTTTTTGCGCCTAGCTCAAGCAATTTTTGCTGAGCAAGCATCATGTTTGTTGCAGCAACTGAAGAGATCACACCACCCATAAATGGTTGTTGTTCATCGTTCCAACGACCAACTTTTAGGTTTTTAGCAACCTCAACAAAACGTTGAATAAATGCATCACCTTCTGGGCCATTTTTTACCAAGATGCGGCGTGCACATGTACAACGTTGACCCGCCGAAACAAAAGCAGATTGAATAGTAAGATTAACCACAGCATCAATATCGATAATTTCATCAATAATCAATGCATTATTGCCACCCATTTCTAGCGCAAGGATTTTCTCTGGAGCACCCGCCATTTGTTTATGTAGGTGATAACCTGTGTTCGCACTTCCGGTAAACAATAAACCATCAATTTCATGTGAAGCAGCTAGCGCTTCACCAGTGGTACGACCACCTTGCACCAAGTTCATCACACCATTTGGCAAACCCGCTTGCTGCCAAAGTTTTACAGTTTCTTCAGCAGTCCAAGGTGTTAATTCACTTGGTTTAAATACCACGGTATTGCCTGCAAGTAATGCAGGAACAATATGCCCATTTGGTAAATGGCCCGGAAAGTTATATGGACCAAAAACTGCAAGCACACCATGCGGACGATGGCGTAAAGATGCCACACCATCAGCCATTTCAGTTGAGCTTTCACCTGTACGCTGGTGATAGGCACGAATTGAAATCGCAACCTTACCAATCATTGACTGAACTTCAGTTAGCGTTTCCCAAAATGGCTTGCTGGTTTCTTGGCTAATCACTTCTGCTAAGTGCTTTTTATTTTCTTCAAGCAAAGCTGCAAACTTTTCAACAATCGCTACACGCTCTGCAAAAGGTAAACGCGCCCATGCTGGAAATGCAGTACGCGCAGCTTGGCAAGCTTGCTCTACATCAGCAGCAGTTGCTTCAGCACCTGACCATACAGTTTGGTTATCAACTGGATTTGTTTTTACAAATGTTGTGCCGCTGCCTTGTAACCAGACACCGTTTATAAATAAAGAGTTTGACATCAGGATACTTCCATTGGATTGAGTGATAGCACACGAACAACATGACCTTCTTGTACACCGAGGTTCTCAGCTTGTTCATGCGTTAAATTTATAGTGTTATCAACAAGATCAAGCTTCATCAGCATTGCGCGATAGTCATGATAATTATCATTAGCAACGAGATATTGGGTCTTACCGACCGCAGCTTCACTTGTAATTTTGACGTTTAATAACTGACTTTCTTTTACTGCGCGTAATTCATCAATATTGGCTTCAACCGTTGGACCCGCATCAAAAATATCGACATATCCTTGATAGCGTAAACCTTCTGACTCAAGCACATGATAGGCAGGCAAAGTTTGTGGATGCATTTTTCCAATCACCTCTTGCGCATCTTTTGGCAAGAGATCTACATAGACCGGAAAACGTGGCATAAGCTCTGCAATAAATACTTTTTGCCCAATTCCGCTTAAATAGTCGGCAGTTGAGAAATCCATATTAAAGAAATGGTGACCAATCGCATCCCAAAATGGAGAACATCCATTTTCGTCTGAGAAACCACGCATTTCGGCAATTAATTTTTTCTCGAAATATTGCTTAAAGGCAGCGATAAACATAAAACGGATTTTCGATAAGAATTTACCGTTTTGGTTTTCACGACGCTCTGGATCTAAAAATAATGTACAGAGTTCACTACTACCTGTTCTGTCATTACTTAAAAATAAAGTCGGTAATGACTTATAAACATTTAATGCCTTTGAAGCGTGCACTTGTGTTCCAACATGAAAGTTGTACCAAGGTTCCATGAGTCCTACAGCAACCTCAATTGCACTTAACCCAATAACACGTTGAGCTTCTGTATCTTCAAGAACAAACAAATAGCCTTGTTCACTTTTATGGACATTGCCATTTAAAGTATTGCGAGTACGTGAAATTCGAGCCGAAAGTGTATCCATATTTTGTGGCAAGGAAGTCAGGCCTACACCCGACTTACCTGCTAATTTATAAATATCTTCAAGATCTCGAAACTCGGCATGACGGACAATCATCATGGCTAGCTTTCCTTTTTTTTATTTAGCCAATTTTGCCAATGCTCTTTTTAAACGAGCAATCCCTTCATCAATATCTTGTTCAGGAATAATGAGAGACGGAGTAAAACGAACAACATCTGGACCTGCAATTAAAGCAAGTAATCCTTCCTCACCTGCCCAAGTCGTAATATCTTTCGCTTTTCCTGCATATTCAGCTTTTAATACGCAACCAATGAGTAAACCTTGACCTCGAATTTCTTCAAAAATCTGATGTTCAGTATTTAAAGTATTAAGTGCGTTAAGGAAATATTGATAACGATGCTTTACGCCTTCAAGCACTTCAGGTGTATTAATAAATTCAAATACTGCACCTGCAACTGCACTTGCTAACGGATTACCACCGTAAGTCGTACCGTGCGTACCGACTGAAAAATGCGGAGCAAATTTATCAGTTGTTAACATTGCACCGACTGGGAAACCACCACCTAGTGCTTTTGCAGTTGTAAGCACATCTGGAATAACACCGGTATTCATGTAGGCATAAAGTGAACCTGTACGGCCTACACCAGTTTGTACTTCATCAAAAATAAGTAAGGCACCAAACTCATCACATAGTGCGCGCAGACCTTTTAAAAATTCGATGTCAGCAGGAATAACGCCGCCTTCACCTTGGATCGGTTCAACAATAACTGCACATGTCTGCTCATTAATTACCGCTTTTGCTGCGTCTAAATCATTAAAGGCAACATGGTTGATACCATTTGGAAGCGGTGCAAAGTCTTGTGAGTATTTAGGCTGACCACCTGCCGAAACGGTAAATAAGGTACGACCATGGAAAGCATTTTTAAATGCCACAATGCCACTTTTACCAGTAACACCACTGTCTAAACCCACTTTACGTGCAAGTTTTAGTGCCGCTTCGTTAGCTTCTGCACCTGAGTTACAGAAGAAAACTTTGTCTGCAAACGTATTTTCGGTGAGTTGTTTTGCAAGGCGTAGAACAGGTTCATTGGTATAACCATTGCCTACATGCCAGAGTTTTGTTGCTTGTTCTGTTAAAGCATTTACTGCCACTGGATGCGCATGACCTAATGCGTTTACTGCAATCCCGCCTGCAAAATCAATGTATTCTTTATTTTCTTGATCCCAGATACGTGAACCTTCGCCACGTACAGGAATGAAATTTGCCGGTGCAAAAACTGGAACCATCCAGTCGTTAAAGTTGCTTCGAGTTACAGAAATTGGCTGTTCCATGCTTACCTCAGTATTTATTTAATATATTCGATATCACTTGAATTTTAATAATTCAGAAAAAGCGGCTGAACAAATAGACCCTATAACATCCTTTATATTTGCTCAGACCACTTTTTCTAAAAGTAATTTCCGCAGATTAGCCTGGGAAAATACCGCGCTCTTTACGAGCTTTTAAAATACGCTCACATGCCAAGATGTAAGCTGCTGTACGTAAAGTACAAGCATTGCTATTCGCTGCGTTCCAAACGTCATCCATAGCTTGAACCATCAATTTGTCTAAACGCTCATTGATTTCTTCTTCGGTCCAGAAGTAGCTCGCCATGTCTTGAACCCATTCGAAGTAACTTACAGTTACACCGCCGGCGTTACATACAACGTCAGGTACTACAACAATGCCACGCTCAACTAACACATCTTCAGCTTTAGGATAAGTCGGGCCGTTTGCACCTTCTAAAATCAACTTAGCTTTAAGTTTTTGAGCACGTTCAACAGTGATTTGACCTTCCAATGCAGCAGGAACAATAATGTCAACTTCTGCTGTCCAGAAATCTTCATCAGCAATTGATTGCGCACCAGCGAAGCCGCCAACACCACCTTGATTTGCATTTACGTGATCACGTAACGCTTCAAGGTCAATACCATCAGCATTGAAAATAGTGCCTGTATGGTCTTGAACGTGTGTAACTTTCGCTTTCGATTCAACAAACAAGAAAGCAGCTTCACTACCTACGTTACCAAAACCTTGAATAGCAATTTTCGCGCCTTCAATTGCTAAATTGATTTTTGCAGCTACTTCGCGGCCTGTAACAAATACACCACGACCAGTCGCTTTTACACGACCTAAAGAACCACCTAGGTGAACTGGTTTACCAGTTACAACACCTGTTACTGTGTAACCTTGGCTCGTAGAATAAGTATCCATCATCCAGCCCATAATGTTGGCATTTGTACCAACGTCTGGAGCAGGGATATCTTTTTGAGGCCCAATAATGTGACCGATTTCAGTCGTATAACGTCGAGTCAAACGCTCTAATTCACGATTTGATAATTTACGGGGATCAACACGAATACCACCTTTTGCACCGCCAAATGGCAAGTTCAAAACAGCAGTTTTAATTGTCATCCATGCAGACAACGCCATCACTTCATTCAAATCAACATTTGGATGGTAACGAACACCGCCTTTACCAGGGCCACGAGACAAGTTGTGTTGTACGCGGTAACCTTCAAAGTGCTGGATAGAACCGTCATCCATTACAATTGGCACATCTACAATAAGCGCACGTTTTGGGCGTTTTAAAGTGTCGATAAACTCTTCCAAGTGACCTAAATATGGAGCAACACGGTCAATTTGTGCCAAGTAAGTTTGCCAAGCATCGCTGTTTTCATTTACGTATGAAAGATCTGCCATCTTTTTTCCTATATACCTTCATAGATTCAGATTTGATAAATCTGCAATCTTTATTATTTAGCAACTAAAACTCTGCAATAACAATGCCTTAGTTTATTTACCAAATCTTTTGCCCTTCTAAAGCATCAGACTTTTTAAATTCCATTTGTTGATACTAAAAGTACGATCTACTTTTATATATCGATATCTTTTACAAGTTTTCTTTTGTCTAAATTGCTTTTATAAAGAAAGCTTTATAAAAGCAAAAACTCACCACAACCCACTAAAACCAGCCGGCTGAAATATGAATACAAAAGAAGAGACATAACCGTTTGGGAGTTAAAAAGAACCATGATTCACAAAAACCATGAGTCCATAAAATTATTTTTGACTAATCGATAGATCCCTCCATTAGTCTTTTTAAAAATAAACTTTGTTCAATAATCCTACAGATTAATTATTTCTACACATACGACTTAAAATTAAGCCGCAGCATAGATATAAAATCTTCCAATAAATATAGCATAGAGCACGCTCATTTAGAACATTTTAAAATAAATAAGCAAAGAAAAAATAATCAAATCGCATTATTTTTTATAATAAAAAAACAACAAATATTAAAAAACCCTTAACTCTAATAAAAAAAAATTATAGAAATTAAAAACTCATAAATTTAAAAAATGTAAAAAATTTTTATATTAAATAACAGGGACTTAATAAATTTAATTTTTTAAAAATCACCAAAAAACCAACTATTCTCCACAATAAACCCATATTATAACGCCCCTACCCATCCACTTTAAAAAACTAAAAATACCTATTAATTAAATAACAAGACTAAACATAGACTTAATCAAATATTTATAATAAATAAATATTAATAAAAAACTGACAAATGGTAAATTTACAAAACAACATTTGTTTCCATGATTAAAAACAAAAAAACATTTTTTTAAAAAATATATAATTCACCCATTTTTAATTTCCTACAGAACATAAAAAAGGTCCCAAATGGGACCTTTAGACTACGCTTGAGAAGACATATACGGATTAGCTCTGTACCACATCTTTCTTGTGATAAAAAATGAAGTAGCTGGCATAACATAGAAGAATAAAAATAATACAACAGATAAAGCCGACGTGCATCGAAGGATCAGCCACCATACTGATACACGTAATAGCACAGAACAGACCACCCACAATTGGAGTCAAAGGAAATAAAGGGGCAGCGAAACGTAAATCTTTTGCTGTTTTACCAGATTTATACCACTGTCTACGGAAATTGAATTGAGATACACAAATTGCAATCCACACAACCACCATAGTAAATGCTGCAACACCTAATAAATTTTTAAAGATCGTCTCAGGGGCAAACTGCTCTGAAAGCAATCCAGGTATTGCACCAAACATCGTCACAATAAGAGCAACGATTGGCGTTCCTGAAGGAGTAAGCTTTGAAAATATTTTTGGTAATTGGTTTTTTACTGAAAGTGACCACATCATACGTGAAGCAGCAAATAAACCAGAATTGGCAGCTGAGAGTAAAGCCGTAATGATTACAAAGCGAATAATGTCTTCTGCATAAGGGATACCAATGTAATTAAAAACAGTCACAAAGGGGCTATTACTCACTTCATTTGCATTCAACCCGGCAAGCTCGAATGGCAATAGCGAAGTAATCACAACAATTGTGCCAGCAAAGAAAATTAATAGACGCCAAATGGCTGCATTAATCGCCTTTGGAACAGTCTTTTCAGGATTTTCAGTTTCACCAGCCGCCACGCCGATTAACTCAGTACCCGAAAATGCGAAATTAACGATCAGCATAGTTGCAAAAATTGGAAATAAACCGTGAGGGAACCAACCTTGTGCAGTCAAATTACTAAATAATGGTGCTGTCTCATGTCCGTGGAAAGGAATAAAACCAAAAATTGCCAACAAGCCCAAACCAATAAAACAGATAATTGTAATAACTTTGACCAGTGCCAACCAAAATTCTGACTCGGCAAACAATCGCGTTGAACTAACATTCAGGAAAAAAACTAACGCACCAAAACACAAAGTCCACGCCCAAACTGAAGTAGTTGGAAACCATTCACGAACCAATAAAGCCGCGGCCGTAAACTCAGTTCCCAAAGTGGCAGTCCAAGTTAACCAGTACAGCCAAGTAATCATATAGCCCGTACCGGGACCGATATAACGGCGGGCATATTCGCCAAAAGAACCCGATTCGGGTACATGAACTGCAAGTTCACCGAGACATAACATCACGGTATAAGCAATTAAACCGCCTAAAAAATAAGAAATAATTGCGCCAATCGGGCCAGCTTGGGAAATTACATCACCCGACCCTAAAAAAAGACCTGTTCCTATGGCACCGCCAAGGGAGATCATCACCAAATGTCGAGTACTCATTGCTCGTTTCAAAGGTGCAGAACTTCCATGTTGCGATGCATCATTATTCCGATAATTTAATGATTGCATATAAAAAACTGTAACGACAATTTAGTAAAAAATCATTTTAGGATAAAAAAATAAATATGCAATTATCTTTAAAGAGTGAACTTATTTTAAACAACCTCTCAGCACATAAATAATATATGAATAAAAAACAAATACTTATTCAAATTCAAAGTTATAGTTGTATTTTAATTAGCCTTTAATCATTTATTTAACTTATACATATACAAAGATCATTTACTTTAAAGCATGATATTTTTTCCACTAATTTATAATGCTTGTATTTAATACGCTATATATTCACAAAACAAACACATCATTTATTTAAATAATGACTTTGAATTTAATATACAAATAAATTAATAAAAAAATATTTTTTAAGCAAAAAATAAAGCCCAAATCTTTAGACTTGAGCTTTATTTAACCACTATAGCGTTTTAATAGCTGATTGAGAGCAGTTGTTCAGTAGGCTGGATTGAACCTTCTATAAATTCACACATCCCATGTTCGTCACAAGATAAATTTAATTGTTTATAGCTGATTGCAAAAAAGTCGGAATACTTTTTGATTACAAATGGACTCATATCAGATGTTAAAGGCTCTTCGCGCTTGAACAATTTAATGACTTTGCGATCATTCATCCCTAACAAATAAGTTTCATTATTTAATTCAATGTGCACTACACCAGTGTGTTCAGCCACAATTGGAATTAAATAAGACTTATTTGCTAACAGAACATCTAGAGCATAACTCTCAAACTTTGAATTAATGAGGTTGAATACCAAAATTGAGCCGAAGCTGTTCTGTAACCCCTCTTTATAATTCACCTCTTGCTGAGTTTGTTGTACCTTAATACCCAGTTTTTGGAAGTCTAGCTCAGTTGCCTGCTTTGCTTTTATAAGACTACGGGTAATAGCCTGTTTAAGTTGATTATCAAAATAACGTTCATCAAGCTGAAAATCATTTTGGCGTAATATTTTTAACAACATGTCATCATGATGCGTAAGAACATGTGCAAGTACATTACGGAAATAAAATTTACTTTGCTTTTTGACCTTACGAACCTGTTGATAGAAATAAATTTCGTCAAACTCATGCTCAATAAAATCATGCAATAAACTTGAACTTGCTAATACTGACAATGCTTCATGACCAGTAAATGGCAAATGAATCGTATGTAAGTTTGGTAATAGCTCTTTTATTTTTAGGTAATGTTCGCGGTCAATTGAGAAATAAGGGTCATAAACAATGACGTATTCACGCGCTGCATCCACATCTGGTAGCTGGATTTGCATGTCTTTATTTGCTACAGCATCGAAAAACTCAGCATAGCGTCGGTCTTCAACCTGAGTAGGATCAATTGAATATTGAGGTACAAATGCAATCACACGGTTCATATTCAATAAATTAGAATATTTGATTGCTGCATAGCCGCCCATCGAACCGCCATAACCTACAATATTTTTAAAACCCTGAAGAACAGGCGAAATTGTTTTCGCCAGCTCAATCATGCTCGCTTGAGGAAACCATGATTTTTGTTTTGGCATTATTCCAATAATATTGTATTGGTATTTAACTAGGGACTTTTCAGCATTGACAGATAAGCCACTCGCTCGGGTAATCAAATCGCCAAAAGAGAGAACCAATGTATTAGAATCGCCTGGTAAAAAAATGGCTCTAATGTGTTCGTCTTCAAAAATAATTTGCTTATCCATGCTCACACCGAAAGAAAATTTACTCCCACATACAATGTCAAAAATGAAACAAAATAGGTGTTTTGCCAATTTATGATTGCGGAGTATCTTATTTTATAGATGCCAGTCAGATTAAAAAGCGCAAAATATGACACAATCCTTACATCCTGCCGCTCAAAAAGGCTTCAGCTCAGCTGCTGAACTTTATCAGCAAGTTAGACCTAATTATCCCGCAGAAATAGTAAGTTGGCTGCAAAATTGCCTCCAAATACAGGAAAACTCTACTGTTATCGATCTTGGATCAGGTACTGGCAAATTCTTACCCTACTTAAAACAAACACATGCAGATGTTATTGCGGTTGAGCCAATTGGCGAGATGTTACAGCAGCTTCAACAAGTTTATCCTGATATCAAAACATTACAGGCTTTTAGCAATTCAATTCCTATAGCAGACCATAAAATTGATGCCATTATTTGTGCTCAATCTTTTCACTGGTTTGACAACCTCGATACCCTAACAGAAATGTATAGAATCTTAAAACCCCAAGGACATTTAGGGTTGGTTTGGAATCAACGCGATGAGCGTACGGATTGGGTCAAAGCTTTAGCTGATTTTCTACTTCCCCTTGAAGGGGACACGCCTCGTTATCATAGTGGAAAGTGGAAACGTGTGTTTGAAGAACAGAATTTATTTGTATTTGACAGACTCCAAACATTTACACAGTCACAACGTGGTAGTGTCGAACAAGTGGTGAGTAAACGATTACTCTCGACAAGTTTTATTGCTGCAATGACTGAAAAAGATCAGTTACAGCTCAAAGCACAGTTCGAAAAAATTGTTTATGATTTTACGGGATTAGGTCCTCAAGATCAGATTGATTTTCCATATGTCACATATGCATATCACTTTCAGAAAAGTACGTTACCCGTTAAATAATTAGTGAATAGGTTTGGTTGAAAGTTATGAAGAAAACACCTCAAATCATATTAATGTCTTTGCTTTGCTCTAGCCTATTTCTTACTGCTTGTAAAAAGGCGGATGAGCCTGCTAAGACTGAGCAACCTTCTGCCACCTCATCTACCGATCAGGTCTTAGAAAAACTGAATGAAAGACCTGTTAAGACTTTTCCAGCAACGGCTGATGATGCGCACGACATTGGGCTTTTAGAGGACTATGACCGCCGCTTTACAGAAATGAGCGATGAGATGGAAACTGAATTAGCCAAAATGCATGAGGCTGGCACACTCACCACAGAGTTTGAGCAAAAGCGTACTCTTGATAATGTGCGCTCTGCACTTACCATGTTAAAAGATTTAGATTTAAAGACTGAACAAGGCCGTTATATACAAGGCTTACTTTATCAATATTGGGAAAATCAAGAAAAACACTATAGTGATAAGCAAGCGACTAAAGATGAGCAGATCAATGATCTTGCTGACTACTTACAAGCACAAAACCAATTAAAATATTGGAAAGCATCACAACAGAAGTAAATACTCCATTCCTTAATAAAAAGCCTTCATATTTATGAAGGCTTTTTTAAATTATATATTTTGCTTTTCAACCCAATGAATAGATTGCACACGGAATAGTTCACAAGCACCATCACCTGTATCAGTTGGGGTAAGTGAAGATTTCCAGACTAGATCTTTATCTTTAATTTCGACAAGGTCACCTTTGAGATAGACCAGATCACCACGTTTAACCTGTTTAATCTGCTGAGCAATTTCAGGGTTTGCAGGAATGATGTGCATGTTAGACACCATTTGCATTGCTTGGTCTGCAGGAACAGGTAATTTAGGAATTTTCCAGTTTAAATAACGGTCATACTGTTTAACTGAAATATGACGTGCAATCTCAGGCTGTGCAAACAGCCCCCAACTTACCGCATAGTCAATAGGTGAAAACTTTGCTTGCTCATCAGTGTGATATATTTTTGAACCGAGTATTCTGAAATTCCCCTGAAAAGGTTGCAATACAGAAATTGACTGGTCTTTTTCAACGGGGCTCAGACCTTTGGCAATATTATACTCACTTGAGGTCGATGCAAATGCTGAACTCATGCTAATAGCAGCTAACAAGCCCATCATTAAACGTTGTTTTTTCATCGCTTTACACCTCGAATATTGCTAGATCAAATTAAAAAGATCTTCAATTTATAGTAGCCTTAAGCCATGAAAAAAATATCGGAATTTAGTAACAATACAGCTTAATTTCGTCTATTTTTGTGCATTCAAATTTCTGTTTAATCGTCTAACTGGATTCTTAAAGTTTCGAAACGAACATTGCCTTGTTGGACAGCTTGCGCAATTGCCTGTTGGCCTTTAGTGAGCCTTGCACCACCACTTTTTACATCAAGTAAAATAATATTGATGTCTTCTGCCGCACCGTCACCATCCCGAAAATCGGTGTATCCATCAAAAATAATATAATCCACTGGATCGCCCATGAATTTTGCATCGCTCGGTAGATACTGAAATTCTGGCAAAATGGGGGCAAATTGTTCTGCCATTTTTCCTTTCAATACCGCACGGCTTGTATTCACGCTTCTCTTTTGTGCTTGAGTAAGGGCTTGTTGATGCTCGAGTTCAAGTTCAGCAATATATTGCTCATATTCAGCCTTAATTCGGCCATTACGAGTATTTGATAAAATAAGAGTAGTGATAATGATACCAATTCCAGCACCAATAAGCATGGCAAGCCATACAGACATAAATTTTCCTTAAAAAGCGCGAATCAAAATTACAGATCTAATCATATCTAAAATAACGAAACAGCTTAAACTTTTGTCAAATGTGGTCATCTCCTTCACATAAAAAGATGCTAAGGTATAAAACATAAACAAATGTGCTGCTGAAAATAACTGAATTTATGAAAACGATACTTATTGCAAATCAAAAGGGCGGATGCGGAAAAACCATGACGGCCATTACGTTGGCAACAGCATTGGCACAAAAAGGATATAAAGTAGCATTAGCAGATTCGGACAATCAAAAATCGGCTTTACAGTGGTTAAAACAGCGTCCCGATAGCGTCGCAACGATTCAAAGTCTCGACTGGCGTCATGAAAAATCAATTGGTGATGCACCTAAAAATCTGGATTATTTAATTATTGATGCGCCTGGTGCACTTTCAGGTGAACATGCTGAACAACTCATCAGCGAAGCTCATGCCATTATTACTCCACTTCAACCTTCATTTTTTGATATAGACAGTACTCGTCGCTTTTTGAAGCATTTACAAGATATTAAGCGGATTCGTAAAGGCAAAGTACAAATTTTACTTCTTGCTAATCGTGTAAAACCGAATAGTGCCAGCTCAAAAGATATTCAACAGTTTTTCGAAAAAATTGAACAGGAACCTGTTGCGTGGATTGCCGAACGCACCGCTTACGGTAGCTTAGCTATGCAGGGTTTAAGTGTTTTTGATAAATCGCAAAAAAACTTTATTAGTATTCAAGATCAATGGCAACCTGTTCTAAACAAGTTAGTTGAAGACAAAGCTGAGTGGTTTTAAGTGACTTTTAGCCTCTAAAAAGAGTTGTATAAGGTTCTTTACATTACGGTCTTAAAATTTGCCTCAGGTTATTTTTCAGTTAATATGACTTTATTCTACGTAGAAAATTAGAGAAATATCGTTCGTGCATCCATACGCTCCTAATTTACAGCGCGTTTTATTGTTTGGGCTGTTTTTTATTTTGATTTTTTTAGGATTTAATATCCTGAAATATTTTATTGTTCCTGTACTTTGGGCTGCCATCATTGCTTATATGACTTGGCCTATTTATTTAAGAATTCAGCGTTTTTTTGGAGAAACCCGTAATACTTTAAATGCAACACTAATGATTAGCCTAGTCATTTTGGTTGTTGGTGTACCTTTTACATGTGCTATTTTTATTTTGCAGCATGAAGGGCGCAACTTATATTTTGACTTACAACGACAGGTTTTTTCAGGACATTTAAGTGTTCCTGATTTTATTCGCGAGCTTCCTTTTGTTGGAAAAGAAATTTCTCGCACCCTCAATGAGTTAAATAACGATCCTAATAGTACCATTCAGAACATTGCAGCTTGGGTACAAAGCCATTTAAGTTATGGCCGTGTGCTGCTTGGTGAAATTAGTAAAAATATTGTTAAACTTGGCTTTGCCGTATTTAGTCTCTTTTTCTTTTACCGTGATGGTCAACTCATCTTAACTCAGGTGAGTAAAGCATTAGAAATGGTTATCGGTCCCCGCATTCACCATTATCTTGATACGATTTCTGAAACGACTCGTGCGGTAGTCTATGGCGTCGGTTTAACTGCCATTGCTCAAGCTTTTTTAGCTGGATTAAGTTATTTCGTAGCAGGCGTACCAAACCCAATGGTACTCACCATTGCTACTTTCATATTAGCTTTAATCCCATTTGGTACACCAATTTCCTATTTAGGCGTCGGCCTATGGTTGTTCTCTCAGGGACAAACCATGGAAGCCATTGGCGTGATCGTTTGGGGTGTGGTAATTGTTAGTAGTTCAGATAACGTAATTCGGCCTCTTGTTATTTCGGGCGCGACTAAAATTCCATTCTTACTAATTATGTTTGGTGTGTTGGGCGGTATTGCTAGTTTCGGATTGGTAGGTTTGTTTATTGGTCCTGTAATTTTGGCTGTTTTATTGGCAATTTGGCGTGAATGGTTACATGAAACTATTGAACCTGAACCAATGCCCAAAACAACCATGATTTATGATCCTGAGAGCGAATCTTCTAATCATAAAGAGTGACATACTTATTTAATTTAAAAATGTTTCAAGATACAAAGTGACTATTTAAATTAACTTGTAGGCTAGGCCTTCCTTTGTTTGAATCAAACAATCATATATATTTATAAGGACATCCAATCATGCAGACTTTTAATAAAATTGGCGCAGTCTTTGCGCTTACAGCATTTTTTGCAGTCGGCTGTAGTTCAGTCACAAAAACTGTATCCGATACGGCTCACGCGTTAACTACAATGCATATGAAAAAAGTGGTAGATGTAAATGAAGTTACAGCAAATGGTGTTGGTAAAAAATTAGGTACTATTAGCTTTCAAGATAGCGACAAAGGTTTAATTATTACCCCTGCTTTAGCTGACCTACCAAGCGGTACTCGTGGTTTCCATATTCATGAAAATGCTTCTTGTGCACCTGCTGAGAAAGATGGAAAACTTGGAGCGGCTTTAGCTGCTGGTAGTCACTATAATCCTAACCAAGCTCCTCATCACGGTACCCCAACGACTGGTCATTTAGGCGATCTACCCGCGTTAGTGGTCGATAATACTGGTGTTGCAACCACTGCTGTAATTGCACCTCGCTTGAAACTTGCAGATATTCAAGGCCGCGCAATCATGATCCATGCGGGAGGCGACAATTACTCTGACTCACCTCTACCTCTCGGCGGTGGCGGAGCACGAATTGCATGTGGCGTGATTAAATAATTTATTTATCTATTACATTGTGGGTATCTAAAAAGATATCCACAATTTTGTTACTTTATTGATCACTATCATTTCCTTTACTCATAATAAAATCTTAAAAAATTGACTGACTTTTATAGATAAAAAGAATAATATTTTTGAAGTAATAAAAATTTAAAGTTACATACTGCTTTCTCACGTATTCTCTAATTTAGAACAAAAGCCGTGAATTATTTGACCCAAATATTTAATAGTTTTAAGACGAACTCGATTTTAATTTATTGCCTGCAAATTTTGATTGTACTCACAGGCACAACTTTAGGTTTGCTTTCACTAGGCCATAACGAGCTTATTGTTCCTGTGACTTTAGGGGCAATTGCAGCAGCGTTAACCGACTTTGATGACCGTTTAAGTATTCGATTACGCAACTTAGTCTATGTCTGCCTGCTATTTTTTACAGTCAGTAGCATTCTTGGATTTCTCGCTCCCTACAAAATTTTCTTTATTTTATATCTTTCTCTTTCAAGTGCTTTTTTCATTTTATTAGGAGCGTTAGGGCAACGTTATGCCACAATTTCGTTTGGCACTATTTTGCTTTCCATTTACAGCATGTTCGGTTTAGGAGAATATGCTCATTGGTATCAGCAACCCACCTACTTTGTTTATGGAGCTTTGTGGTACGGTTTCACCTCTATTTTATTTTTTATTATTAAACCTACACTTCCCTTACAAGATAAACTCTCACAAATTTTTAAAGAAATTTCTGGATTACTTCAAGCCAAAGCACGTTTGTTTGATCCCGACAATAAAGAAAATGTAGAACAGCTCTTATATGAATTATCCCTACAGAATACACAAGTTGCTCAAAGTCTGAATCAAATACGCAGCTCCCTACTCACTCGGTTGAAGGCTTCACGGGTGAGTAATAAAAGTATTTATTGGCTAAACCTGTATTTTTTTGCACGAGACATTCACGAACAAGCCACCTCTAATTACTTACATTACGAACATATTCAACAGAATTTTAGCCGTAGTGATCTTATTTTCCGTTTCCAAAAAAATCTGCGCCTACAAGCACAAGCTTGTCAGGACTTAGCTCAGTGTATTTTATATAATCGGCCATATCAGCCATCGCAAGAAAGCCAGACAGGATTAAATCACCTTGAGAGTTCTTTAAAGGACTGGATACAACAACATCCACAAAATTTTGAAGTTAAAAATTTAAGGCTCATTTTTGATAATTTAAAAGGAATGCATGAACAGTTTGAACAACTGCAATATGCACAGCCCTTCCCTGAAAATAATACCCAAACAAGGCAAGAGCACTTAAATTTACTTGATGATGATATTCAAGGATTTTCAGATCTGATCTTGAAACTTCGGCAACAGCTTACCCCACAATCTGCATTGTTCAGACATGCGATACGAATTGCAGTCGTTTTCGCCGCGGGCTATGCCATTTCCTTATTACCCTTTGCTCAGCATGGCTACTGGATTTTACTGACTAGTTTATTTGTTTGTCAGATTACTTATTTTGCAACTAAAAGCCGCCTTAAGCTTCGAACAATTGGGACATTAATCGGTGTTTTATTAGGAATACCCATTTTATATTTTGTACCGAGTATTGAAGGCCAGTTAATCATTACGATTATTTGTGGAGTATGCTTTTTTTACTTACGGCAAAAGAAATATGCCTTGGCCACCCTTATGGCTACCCTCATGGTGCTATTAATTTTTAATTTAAAGGGTGCAGGCTATAGCATTATTTTACCTCGCCTTATAGATACGCTATTAGGCTGTTTTATTGCATGGCTCGCTGTAAGTTTTATATGGCCTGATTGGAATTTTCGCAATATTCCTAACAATATTAAGAAAAGTAGCAAAGCGACGCTTGACTATTTCAATGTGATTGTGGAGCAATACCAATATGGCAAAAATCAAGACCTAGAGTACCGTCGAATTCGTCGTGCTGCCCATAATGCTCAAATTGAGCTATCAAACATGATCTCAAGCTTAAGTGCCGAGCCCAATCCTAATCCAGAGCTCATTCATTATGCTTTCCGTTATTTGGTTTATAGCCACAGTCAACTCAGCTATGTGGCAGCGTTAGGCAGTCAACGACAAAAAATTGATGAAGAACAAGTTTTACAATTATTACTGCGTTGTCAGCAAATTCTTAGTCAAAGCGTACTTGGGCAGTCACTACCCGACAACACACATATTGAGCAAACATTGCAAGAAATTCGAGGCCTAACCACTCATGAACAACTTTCCGAGAAATATACATTAGTCTTGAAACAAATCAGTTTATTATTAGAAACATTACCAGAATTGCTAATGCTTAAAGACAAACTTTTAGAGCAAGAAATTAAATAGCTATAACACTTTATTGAGGATAAAAATGTACTTTCCAAAGATATATAAATTTCTTTGTGCCACTTTTTTATTGCTGAGTAGCACATCATATGCATTTGAAATAAATGATTTAAAAAAGATTATAGAGTGTCAATCAGATCAGGAAACTTATACCAATTTTACTTCTGAATATGATGAAAATTTATCAGCACTTGGTTTTAAAAAAGTTGAGGATCCAGAACAGCCTTTCATCTATTTATATAAAGCAGCTCAGCCCATTCAATTATTTGGTATTAAAACTCATGAAATTGCTTTGGCGGGTCAAGGCATAGTCGCCGTTTTCCGAAATGCAAATGTTAATCAACTTTCGAAAAAATTTGATATACCTCAACATCCGGACTTTAAAACATTACCTTTTTTTAGAGGTGTTCGCACCGTCAAGACAGAGCCTGCAACAGCAGATTCTTTTACTGTTTATCATAATCTCAACTTATCAGAAATGACCGGAAAAAGTCCGATGACATTATTAGGTTGTACCTATGAAACAGACCGTGAAGAAATGGAAAAAATGTTAAAAGAATAGTTAAAAAAAATACCGGAATATAAATTCCGGTATTTTTAAATTAATCATTCCCTTGCAGCTTTCTTTCTTGCATTTCCTGTTTTAAAGCATTACGTGGCTGGGTAAACCAGAGCGCAATAAATGTAAATGCAGATAAAGCAAAAGCTAATAAATGAAATTGCGTATAGAGATAACGTACTAGCTCAATCATGGCAAAGAAGCTCATCATAAGTAGCATCGAAACGGCTGCCGCAACGGTTCCTTTTGATACTTCAGATGACATCAGAGCAAAGCGATATAAAACTGAAAAGCTAATTCCCTCACCAAAACAGATGAGTGTCATGCCCGTAAGCAAACAAGGAATTAAATAGGTTTGCCATATCACGCCCAAGACCAAAATCAGAGTACCAATCAGCATAATAGGTAAACCAATCAGGATGGTTTTGCCCAAAGCTAAACGGTCAATAATTTTAATTAAGACAATATTCCCGACAATTAAGCCTAGAAATACCGGAAATTGAGCTAAACCATATTGCACACTCGTTAGCTTCAATTCATCTACCAATATAATTGGAGATAAAGCAATCCAAAGCATTAAAGGCATACCCACCAAAGGTAAAGCAAGGCTTAAACCTAAAAAGCGGCTGTTACTAAACACTTTTTTAAAATCATCAAAAAGATAACTAAAAGGTTGCTTGGTAACACTGACCTGCTGATTTGGCATTTGTTTTTTCAAACCGATCCAACTGAGTAATGCCAATACAGCGATAGCTACAAAGCCCCAATGCCAAGACACATAATCAATTAAGAAAGCGCCGAGTACGGGGCCCAACAAAGGCGCAAGCAATGAAATATTTGCCATGAGTGCCATGACTTTAATTGCATCACGTTCAGCAAAGTTTTCTTGAATGGCAGCATAACCAACGGCTGAGATTACGGTTAAGCCTATTCCTTGCAAAAACCTTAATGCCAGAAATTGTTCTATTTGTCGCGTTAGTAAAATTAAAAAGCAGCATAAAGCAAAGAATAAAACTCCTGCCAACAAGACTTTTTTACGCCCGAGACGATCTGACAAAGGCCCAAGTAACCATGCAACCGAGGCACCGCCTAATAAGTAAAATGACATTGAAGACGGTGCCCAAGTTGCACTTACACCAAAATCTTCAGTAATTGCCAACATCGCTGGCTGAATCAGGTCATTACCAATATAAACCGCAAATTCAAATAGCACTAAGGCCAAAGGAAACATCAACGTTGTACGGTTCAACGTTGTCGTTTGAATATTTTTCATGAGTTGTACACTTCAAAATAGCGGCCATATGTCTCTACAACTACATATAAAATAGGATGTAGTCATGATGATGACAGTATGGTCAATCAATCTTTAATTAAGTTTTTATATGCCGTGAGAGTGCATGTTTAGAATGTGAAACACCGTATTCACAGGGTGTCTAAGAATAGAAAAATTATATGGCGTGAGATTTGATAATTTTTACCAGTTGGCATAATTACCGAGCGCAACAATAGCATTTTTTGAATTGCTCAGCAATCAGACAATTATAAGAAGTTTAAACGTTATTCTTTTACCGACAGCCATACTTTTTTATTGTGAATAACCTTAGAGTTATCCACATCTTTAATAAAAATTAATCATTAAGGACAAGGATTAACTTGGAAATCTGGGGTTTCCTGTCCTTTCGTACATTGATAACTTTGCTTTTTATTCACAATTTTCCAGACTTGCTGATCTCGCTTTAATAAATATTCAGTCCGTGTTTTTGACACCGCATCTGGACTAGGTTCTGTTTTCAAAATGATAACTTGTGCATTCAAGGGATCATCGGCAGCATTCATTTGCTGTGAAATGTCCAAATTACTTGCATCATTTAGAAGATCGGGTTGATCGAGTAATACGGCTTGTATCGGGCTATCAGCAAGTTGAGCAGAAGAATTTTTAGCTGGAGCACAAGCTGTTAGCATGGTTAGACTAAAAATAACCAATAAACTCATTTTTCTCATATGTAATCTCTTCGCTCTACTCAAACTTAATGCTAAAGCTCACAAATATTTTTTTCCGTAGCACTTTGTAAGTAAGATCAAATCTCTTGATATTATTCAATTAAGTTTATTTAACAACTAAAATTTATATTTAATTATTGATTTTTAATCAACAATATTTTTCCAATTCATGCATTTTTCTATAAGAGTAAATTCCGTAAAGTACGCTGCGTATTGAAGAATTTAATTAGAGTAACTCCCATGAGTAAGATTTTAGTGATTAATGGTGCCAAGCAATTTGCACATTCAAATGGCGAATTAAATGACACATTAACCACACTAGCAACCTCACACCTCACTGAACTCGGACATGAAGTTCAAGTCACTCGTGCAGATAGCAATTATGATGCAGAAAGTGAAGTCGAAAAGTTCTTATGGGCTGATGTCGTGATCTATCAAATGCCGGGCTGGTGGATGGGCGCTCCTTGGACTGTAAAAAAATATATTGATGATGTATTTACCGTTGGTCACGGTTCACTCTATGCAAACGATGGGCGTAGCCGTTCTGATGCCGCAAAAAAATATGGTTCAGGTGGTTTAATTCATGACAAAAAATATATGCTTTCATTAACATGGAATGCCCCGATGGAAGCATTTGATGATGCAGATCAATTTTTTAACGGCGTGGGTGTAGATGGTGTGTATTTGCCATTTCATAAGGCGAACCAGTTTTTAGGTATGGACACACTTCCTACCTTTATTGTTAATGACGTAATTAAAATGCCTGACGTTAATAGTTATGTTGAAGAATATAAAGCCCACTTAAATAGCGTATTTGCAGCAGCTTAATAAGGAAAAATCCATGCTTACTATTATTGCGGAAATTCATACTAAATCGGGTGGACAGCATCGCCAAAACGTATTGGATGCATTTCAAAAAATCATTCCAACTGTTTTAGCAGAAGATGGTTGCCATGGCTATGAGCCTTTGATTGATCACATATCACATGCCAGTTTCCAAACCAAAGAGCCTGATACAATTGTGATGTTAGAAAAATGGGCAAGCGTTGCCCATCTTGAAGCACATTTGGCTACACCTCATATGCAAGCACATCATGCAGCAGTTAAAGATGATGTAATTGATGTGAAAATTAAAATTTTAGAAAGTGGCGTATAATTTAGCCCATAAAAAAGACGATATATTTATCGTCTTTTTTATTTTTAAGAACAAAGCTGTGTTTGGAACCCTCTAGAGCCTTTACCTCTCGCACATTGATAGCTCTTTTGCTTATTTTGCAATTGCCACTTTTCATCAACCAATTTAAATGCATACTCTGTTCGAATTGCAGAAACAGAGTCGTCCATTAAACCTGTTTGAATGACAGTAATACGAGAAACAGTTGGTGATTCCACACGGTTAAACACTTGCTGAACTGAGGTATTGTTGTGCTCTTTTACAATCTCAGGTTGAGATTTAAGTACTTGTTGCATTGGGGTTTCGGCCCCCACAAAAGGTATGAATTTACTGGTTGTCGCACACCCAGTGAAAAGTCCAGCACAGAGAGCTGAAATTAAAAATAAACGTTGCATTTTTATCACCAAAAACAGAAGCCATAGCTTTATGATGCTATGCCTTGATCGGTTACTCTATAGAAACTATGTAGTTCTAAAGATGACTAATCACTTAAAGATCAAATAATTTATCCTGTTCACCCAACCTTAATGATCATGATTTGATAAAATTAATTTCTATTCCCTCTAATAAATAGGATCATCCATGCAATTGACTTATGCAGGGCAAGTTTTCTTGGTAGTCGTTGCAATTTTAATGGTTTGGTCATTTGTGCTTACCAAGTTTTGGATCAAGCGTTTAGCTAAAAATCGTAAAAGCAGTAAATTTGAATTCGCATATTTATTCGCAGTCGTTTTTAGTATTAGCGCTTTATTTTTCCCTTTTACGTATTGGGTTTCGCAAGCAGTATATGGTTTAGCGACTAAACCAAGTTACGATGCAACTGTAGTGAACTATACCTCTGAATGGGTCGATACTGAACGTACAGACTCCAATGGGCGTAAATATAAAACTAAAACCCTCATGCACACCGCTCAGGTTCAGTTCAAAGATGATCAAAACAAAACACTAACTTTAGATAATTCAGTCCGCTCCGGTGATGTACCGGTAGTGGGAGAACATATTACTGTTGTTTATGAAAATGGTGATCACACCGCGCAAGAAAAGAGTTGGCGCACTATTCTACTGTTTACAGCCGCGTTATTTATGCTGTTTATTTTAGGTTATGTGTTGCTCATGATTATTGCCTATAGCTTCAATCGGAACATGGAAACCTACAAAACATTTGCTAGCATTTTAATTTTTAGAGTAACGCTTCCGTTAGGCACAACGGCGATGTTTGCAATGTTGTCTTATACTATTTTTGCCTATTTCTTTTTAGGTAATCCGCGCAATTTGCCTGTATGGGCCATTGGACTTTGTAGTTTCTTTGCTCTTTGTCTTTTACCGCTGATTTATCATATTTTGACGGGTTGGAAAGCTTATAAAAAATGATAGATTTAAAAAAAAGCGCACCTTTCGATACGCTTTTAATAGAGATTCTTTTATCTAACCAAGTATTAAAGATCAAATAATTTACCCGGGTTCATAATCCCGTTCGGGTCAAACGTCAACTTCAATGCTTTCATATATTCAATTTCTTCAGCTGAACGAGAATATTCCAAATATGGTTTTTTCGTCATGCCTACGCCATGCTCAGCAGAGATTGAACCATCGTATTTTTTAACGGTATCGAACACATATTTATTCACAACCTGACACTTCGCAAAGAACTCATCTTTGGTTAAATTTTCAGGTTTTAAAATATTTAAGTGCAAGTTACCGTCACCAATATGACCGAACCAGCAAATTTCAAAATCAGGATAGTTGTCTTGAACAATTGCATCAATTTCACGAATAAATGCAGGTACGTGAGTAATTAATACTGAAATATCATTTTTATATGGAGTGAACGGCGCGATTGATTCAGAAATATCTTCGCGTAAACGCCACAAGCTTTCTACTTGGTCTAGGCTCTGGCTCATTACACCATCAAGTACCCAACCCTGCTCCATGCAATGCTCGAAAATTTCCATTGCTTTATCGATAATCGGCTCATATGGAGCTTCAAACTCAAGCAATACATAGAACGGACATTCAGTTTCAAATGGGCGTTGTACATGACCATTATTTAAAACTTTTTGCATCGCAAGTTCACCAAAGAACTCAAATGCAGTTAAGTCGATATCTTTTTGGAAAGCATGTAATACAGGCATTACTGCATCAAAATCAGGAACACCTAAAACTAAAACTTGTAAGTTTTGCGGTTGACGCTCAAGTTTAATTTCTGCTTCAGTCACTAAACCTAATGTACCTTCGCCACCAATAAATAAATGCTGTAATGCATAACCCGTTGCATTTTTAACCATGCCTTTGTTTAAACGTAAAATATCACCTTTACCAGTGACAACGGTTAAACCAAGTACCCAGTTACGTGTCATGCCGTATTTAATTACTTTGATACCACCGGCATTAGTTCCAATATTTCCGCCAATCTGGCTAGAACCCGCTGACGCGAAGTCAACTGGATAATACATGCCTTGTTCTTCAGCATAATTCTGCAATTGCTCAGTCACAACACCAGCTTGCACTCGAACCATACGATCTGCTGGGAAGAACTCAAGAATCTGGTTCATCTTGTCCATGCTAATGACAATTTCACCATTGGTTGCAACAGCACCAGCAGAGAGACCAGTACGGCCACCTGAAGGCGTAATTGCGATATTAAACTGGTTTGCAAGCTTCACAACAGCTTGAACTTGCTCAGTGGTCGATGGAAAAACGATGACCGATGGGTTCGGATTAAAATGCTTAGTATGATCTTTACCCCAGTTTTCGAGACTATCAGCATCGGTTTTAATGCGGTTTTCACCGACGATTGCTGTTAATTGGGTAAGTAACTCAGGTGTTAAAGCGACTGGAGCATTCATCGTTTGCAGACCTAGCAAGAAGTAAACTGTGGTGGGACTATGGCGCCCTATTTCTTACGGTTTAAACCCGAATAAGAGCCATAATGTTCTGGGAACAACTATATTCTACATGCAACAGCACAAGCGATAAAGTTCAGAATAGAGATACTGTCACTACAAAACATGTTTAACGTTCATAAATGACTTTTTATGAACCTTCAAAGTATCAATATTTTTTAAGTTAAAATGACAAGTACATTTTGAGACTGTCAACAAGCCATAAATAGAAGTGATTAGATATAGATAAAATTGCCATAAGATCACGGCGCAAACGAAATATCTATAGTACCGACCATTATGTTATGATAGCGCCACCAAATTTGGCCTTTGTAGCGGAGCCGTAATGAGCCAACATCTTTCACTACCTAAAGATAAAATCCGTTTCCTTTTGTTAGAAGGCGTTCACCAAAACGCAGTCGATACTCTAAACGCTGCGGGTTACACCAATATTGACTATCGCAAAACTGCACTTGAAGGCGAAGCGCTAAAAGAAGCGGTTAAAGATGCTCACTTTATTGGTATTCGTTCGCGTACCCAATTGACTGAAGAAATTTTCGAAGCTGCAAATAAATTGATCGCAGTGGGCTGTTTCTGTATCGGAACAAACCAAGTTGATCTTAAAGCAGCAATGGCACGTGGTATTCCTGTATTTAACGCACCGTATTCAAATACGCGTTCGGTTGCAGAACTTGTACTTGCTCAAACGATTCTTCTTCTTCGCCGTGTTCCTGAAAAGTCAGCGGCTTGTCATCGTGGTGGTTGGGACAAATCTGCTGTGGGTTCTTTTGAAACTCGTGGCAAAACTTTAGGTATTGTGGGTTACGGTTCCATCGGTTCTCAGCTTTCTGTTCTTGCTGAAAGCTTAGGTATGCATGTGATTTATTACGATGCAGTGACTAAATTACCAATGGGTAATGCTCGCCAAGTTGGTTCGTTAGACGAACTCTTAGCGACTGCTGATGTTGTTACATTACATGTGCCTGATGTTCCATCTACACGCAACTTCTTCACTAAAGCACAATTTGCAAAAATGAAAGAAGGCGCAATCTTCCTAAATGCTGCACGTGGTACATGTGTAGTAATTGAAGATTTAGCAGATGCAATCAAGTCTGGTCATATTGCTGGTGCAGCGGTTGACGTATTTCCTAAAGAACCAAAAGCAAATGGTGAAGAATTTGTTTCTCCACTTCGCGGCTTAGACAATGTGATTTTGACTCCTCACGTTGGCGGTTCAACCATGGAAGCGCAAGCAAACATCGGTTTAGAAGTTGCAGAGAAATTTGTTGCTTACTCTGACAAGGGTATGACGCTTTCTGCGGTGAACTTCCCAGAAATCGCGTTACCATTGACTGCTGGCCAACACCGTTTATTGCACATCCACAAAAACGTACCGGGCGTATTGTCTAAAATCAACAATTTGTTTGCTGAGCAAGGCATCAACATTTCTGGTCAATCACTCATGACTAAAGGTGACATCGGTTACCTCGTAATGGACGTTGACGCTTCTGCTTCTCATGAAGCTTTAGATATGTTGCATGAAGTTGAAGGTACAATTCGCGTGCGTGTATTGTTCTAATACGAACTGTAAATTTAAAAGCCACAGCATTGTCTGTGGCTTTTTTATGGACATTTACATTATCATGTGAAAAGTATACCAATCGATCAAATAATAAAATGTCCAGTTCGAACCAAAAATCTCAGCTACATGCACTGGGCTTTCTTATTCTCGCTATGCTGAGCGTACAAAGTAGCGCATCTTTAGCCAAAATTCTGTTCCAGAGCTTTCCTGTACTTACTGTTTCTGCAATGCGCTTATGCTTAGGTGCAATTATTCTTGCCTTTATTTTTAAAATTTGGCGAATTAATTATAGTCAGGTCCGCTGGAAAGCTATTTTAGCTTATGGCTTTGCGCTTGCAGGAATGAACGCACTTTTTTACCTGTCGATTGAACGATTACCGATTGGTATTGCCGTCGCTTTTGAATTTATTGGTCCCTTAAGTGTAGCCTTATATCATGCACGCCAAAAATATGATTTTGTCTGGGTCAGTTTAGCGATTGTTGGCCTTGTTTTACTTTTCCCTTTTAATCAGGCTCATAGTCTGGATTGGATCGGAGTATTATTTGCAGTCAGTGCGGGCGCATGTTGGGCGCTTTATATTATTGCTGGTCAAAAGCCTTCAGGTATATCAGGTAATCACACTGTGTGCTTAGGAATGACTGTAGGCGCATGTGTCTTGCTGCCGATTACTTTTTTTTCAGGGTCAATAAGCCAAGTGATAGAGCTCCCCTATCTTTTTTATTTTATTGGCTTAGCAATTTTAGCCAGCGCATTACCATTCTCTTTAGAAATGCTAGCCCTACGTAATTTAACACCTTTAAGTTTCGGAACATTGATGAGCTTGGAACCCGCAGTTGCTGCACTTTCTGGTTTTATCTTTTTAGGTGAATATTTATTATGGAATCAATGGCTAGCACTCGCAACAATTATTGCAGCTTCCGTCGGTTGCACTATAACCACCCAAAAAGCACGTCAGGAACGTGAAAAAACAGTCAGTTAAATCGACTAAAACTGCAAGTTGGAACATGGCATTCGCTATAATTGAACATTGTTATTTTAAATAATATTAGATGAGGCCCTCGGGTATTTTTCATGCAGAATCTTCCCATTATTGCTGTGCTCTATATGATTCTGTCGATGGTCTCATATCAAATTAGTGCTTCATTTGCTAAGCAGCTCATTGCAATATTAGACCCTCTCACCGTTACAGTTTTAAGGCTGAGCTTTGCAACGGTTATTGTCGCTATCATGTTCCGTTCGTGGAAAATCTGGTCGCGCTTACCCTATTTAAAATGGCGTGATTTATTGATGTATTGCGCATCTTTAGGTCTCATGAATATTTTATTTTATACGTCGCTTGGAAAGTTACCTCAAGGGATTGCAGTGGGCTTAGAGTTTATTGGCCCATTAGGTCTTGCTCTACTTTCTATTAAACAAAAGAGTGACTACATTTGGGTCGCATTTGCGATGTTAGGTATTGCACTGATGGTACCTTGGCAAGACCCAACACAACACCACTTTTCCTATGTAGGCGCTGCATGTGCGCTAGGTGCTGGATTTTGCTGGGCCTTCTATATTTATTTTGGTCAGAAAGTTGTGACCCAAAATATAGGCATGCATGCTTTAACCATCGGAATTGGGTTATCTGCCCTGACCTTACTACCCATTGGCATCTGGCATAATGCTCCTGCATTACTTGAGACGCAGTACTGGGGTAAAGCGTTACTTATTGCTATTTTAGCGACTGCTATTCCATACGCACTTGATTTAATGGCACTCAAACAACTCAATAAATTAACTTACGGTACTCTAACGAGTTTAGCACCAGCATTAGCAGCATTAACGGGCTTCTTATTACTTCACGAAGAAATCAGCATGCTGCAATGGGTGGCTTTAGCTTGTGTAATGCTAGCGTCGATTGGGGTTACTTTAAGAAGTACTAAAAAAGTAGCATAGTTAAATACTATTGCTGCTTTTTATACTTTTTATATTCCTTTAAATATTTATTACCAAGCGTTTCTTTTTCACTGTCTTTAAGAATTTTTCCCGCCTGTTGGAAAAATTTATGCTCTTCTTCTTTTAAATGATGATGGACTTTCTCACTCAACTGTTTGGCGGTCGCTAACCAGCTTGGACTGCTCATATCCGTTTTTTCAAGTTGCTCGACCAATTCATCCATTTCATGATGCTCAGATAAAGCATGTCTCGTAATATCTAAACCGACATCATCAAACATTAAAGGGATATATAAATAACGGTCTTCGGCAACAGAATGGGCATAGAGTTCATTTTTTAATGCATCAAATAATTCTTTTCTTTCTTCTGTTAAACCATGTGTCTGAATAAGTTGTTCAGAGAGGTTACGTTGATTTTCATGGCTTTCTCTTAATGCTTCGAAAATATTCATTCTCTTCCTCATTTTTAGCTAAAAAATCTTTTTTATTTCAAGGTTTATCATACGTTGAAATTTATATTATTTAAGTAGCTTAAAATGAGACTATTTTTTACACTGTTTTCTTTCTAGTAAGCTTCTGTAATTATTTTTATATTTATGATTTTGAATGGCATCGCAAAAAGTATGAACTTCGCCTCCTGATCAGTTCATACTTTTCGAAATATTTAGCCTGTTACAAACATTTGATAACCCAAACGGCAAATCAGGATACTGACTAAAATTAAAAAGATAATACGGACAAAACCACTACCGTATTTAAGCGCGGTACGCACCCCAACAATAGAACCCAATACATTCGCGACTGCCATCATTAAGCCAATGTGCAAAATAGCGTGACCTGTCGGAATGAAGAAACTCAATGCAGCCAAATTGGTCATAAAATTACCAATTTTGGATAAGGCAGAAGCATGCAAGAAGTCGACTTGTAAAAAGCGGATAAAGAAGAAGATAAAGAAACTACCCGTTCCCGGGCCAAAAATACCGTCGTAAAAACCAATCGCCAAACTACCAATCCCTGCCAAAATTAGCATTTTATTAGTAATTTTTTGTTCTGTATGAACCTGTCCAAAGTTCTTTTTAACCAAGGTATAAACTGCTATCACAATCAACATCACAAATATGAAAGGACGCAATACAGATTGAGGAATTAAGGATAAACAAGCAGCACCAGCAAAAGAGCTAATCAAAGCACAAATAGCAATGACTGCTAAAAGTTTCCATTGCAACTTCACTCTTTTCACAAAAGTATAAGCAGCCGATGCTGTACCAAAAATTGAAGAAAGCTTATTAGTACCAATCACCGTTGCAGTCTGCATGGTCGGGAAAGTACTCATAAGGCCTGGAATCTGGATAAGTCCGCCGCCCCCAACAGCAGCATCAATCGCTCCCGCAGTAAACGCAAAAAAGATCAAACTCAGGATAACATCCCATTCCATGCCCATGCTCTATACTCTACAGCTACTACAAATTTAAGATACGTTTAGGTACCAACCGTTTTTTATCGGTAATCTCAGCTAAACCTAAACAGCGGTCACCCGAAAAAACCAAAACTTCTGCTTCTGCAGAATGCTCAATATTGCTTTCTAAACCGTTGCAAAAATATTTTTCACGCCCTTCAGGCACCTGAATTTTTAAGAAATGTTCAACTGGAGCATAAACAGGAAGTAACAATGCTTCTCTTTGCTCTTCGGTTAAGCTTTCCAGATATTCAATGGTATAACTCGGAATAAGTTCAAAATGTCCTGTTTGAGTCCGGTTTAGCATTGTTAAATGCCCACCACAGCCCAGTGCCTCACCAATGTCTTCGCCTAATACACGAATATATGTTCCCTTAGAACAAGTTACATCTAGAGTGATACTATTTTCGGTAAATTCAATTAACTCTAAGGCATAAATTGTGATTGGACGTGCTTCACGCTCAATCTCGATACCTTTTCGGGCAAGCTCATATAACGGCCTGCCTTCTTTTTTCAAAGCCGAGTACATTGGCGGAATTTGTTGAATATCACCTCTAAATTTTTCTAAGGCTTGTTCAATAAGCTCTTGGCTCAGAACAGGGACAGAGCGTTCTTGTAGAATCTCTCCTTCCACATCCCCTGTCGTTGTGGTTTGCCCCAATCGAACGGTGGTTTGATAGCGCTTTGTTGAGTCCAGCAAATAATGTGAGAACTTAGTGGCCTCTCCTAAACAAATAGGAAGCAACCCTGTCGCCAAAGGATCTAAAGCTCCTGTATGACCTGCTTTTTGGGCGCGATATAACCAACGCACTTTTTGCAAAGCCGCATTTGAACTGAGCCCTAATGGTTTATTTAATAGAAATACACCACTAATATGGCGACGAGAAATTTTTTGATTTTTTGTCGTCATTTTTACTGGAACACAAAGCTAGAAAAAAGTGCCGACATGTTAGCAAATTTGGCAAGATATTTTCACAATATTTAGGTGCCTTTTCACTTATTTTATGGCACATTAATTATCGAGTAAAAAAACAACAAATTAAAACTTAAGGAAGATATCTTTATGCAAGGGATGCAGAAGAAGGTATTGTGGTGTGTGCTCGGATTTTTTATTTTGAGTCTCATTGCATGTGTATATTGGTTAAGTCCTGACTCAAAAAACACATCAGCTCAGATGAGTGAAAATAAAGGTCAAAATTTAGCATCATCTCCTCATACAGATCATCCATCGCTAAACGAAGATGCGTACCATAGTAAAAGTCAGCAAGACACCGAAGTTAACTGCCAGTTAAAAATTGATAGTTCTCAACATTTGGTCGTGAATAGTCAAACCCGTGACTGCTTTGAATATTTTATTACCCAATATGGGGAAAATAATTTAGAACAAATCAAAATTCACTTTGGGAAATTTATTCAAGGACAATATCTAGAGCCAGCTCGCTCACAAATTATAGACTTATGGACCCGTTATTTAAAATATCGTGAACAGCTTGCTCAAATCCAAGCACCTTCAGCAAAACAACAAGATAAAAATTATTTTCAAAAGATATTTAGCTCGATCCAAGATATAAGAAAACGCTTTTTTTCTGCTTCTGAAATTGAAGGACTTTTCTCTAGCGAGGATATCTATCAGAACTATACGCTAGATCGAATGCAGATACTTGAGGACTCTTCTTTAAGCGAAATTGAAAAAGCACGAAAGCTTAAAGAGCGTTTTGAAGAGCTTCCAGAAGACTGGCAACAAAACCTACAAGAACTCTCCAAACTTGATGATTTACATACGTTGACCAAACAAATTAAAGCACGCAATGGTTCAGCAGAAGAACTTCGGCAGATGCGTACAGCACTTGTTGGAGCCGAGGCAACTCAAAGGTTAGAAACGTTAGATACGCAACGGAATGCTTGGCAACAAAGGGTCACCAGTTACCTCGATGGTCGAGATGAAATTATTAAAAGTAACATGAGTGATAGCGCCAAAAACCAAGCGATTCAGCAGCTACGCCAACAACAATTCAATTCATCACAAGAACAACTAAGACTTCGAACTTTTGAAACGGTCCATGATCAGGGAGGTGAACTGCCATTTAATTACTAAGCCTTTCCTTTTTTGGGAACTGGCTAACATTCACTAGCAGTAAGAAGCTGCTTTTCATACAAAATAAAAATAGTGAGTAAAAAATGAAAAGGAAGTTAATGTTTTTCTGCGCTGCAATGCTCTCAGGACTGAGTATTTCAGCGGCCCATGCAACAAATGCTGAACATGTTAAAAGCTCGTTCGTATATTCATCTTACGCTCAAACAAAATATCCACTGGTTTTTAATCACGGTATGGCAGGCTTTAGCCGAGTTGGAACAGACACGCTTGGTCTCGATTATTGGTACCAAATTCTTCCTGATCTTGCCCGTAATGGAGGAAATGTCTGGGCAACAAGAGTCTCACCATTTAACTCAACAGAAGTGCGTGGAGAACAACTTGCACAGCAAGTCGAAGAGATTATTGCCATTACCGGTAAGCCCAAAGTCAATTTAATCGGTCATAGCCACGGGGGGCCAACAATTCGCTATGTGGCTGGTATCATGCCAGAAAAGGTGGCCTCACTCACTACGATTGGCGCACCCCACAAGGGATCACCAATGGCAGATGTCATTCTGAATGTTGAGGGTACTCCTCTTTCAGGCTTGGCAACATTAGTAAACTGGTTTTCAGCAGCAATTACTTGGGCAGGAGGTCTAGATCCGACAAGCTATCCGCACGACTCTTTAGCAGGTGCTCATAGCTTATCAACTCAAGGTTCAGCTCAATTTAATGCTCAATTTCCTATGGGTATGCCAACTACTTCTTGTGGTGAGGGGGCATATCAAGAGAAGGGCATTTATATGTATTCTTTCTCAGGAAATAAAGCGCTGACTAATCCATTAGACCCATTTGATATTGCCCTTACAGGCAGTAGCTTAGTGGTAGATCCGTTTGGTGATAATGATGGTCTTGTTTCCCGATGTAGCGCCAAATTTGGTAAAACAATTCGTGATGACTACAACTGGAATCATTTAGATGAAGTGAACCAAGTGCTTGGGATACGCTCTATTTTTGCTTCAGAGCCTGTCTCGGTTTACCGTCAACATGCAAACCGATTAAAACTTCAAGGACTATAATTTTTAAACAAAAAAATGCGCCAAAAGGCGCATTTTTTTACTCGGTATAAGCTTACGCTTTACGAGCTGGTAATTTTTCACGAATACGTGCAGCTTTACCAGACAAGTCACGGAGGTAGTAAAGTTTAGCACGACGAACGTCACCACGACGTTTCACTTCGATTTTAGCAACGATTGGAGAGTGAGTTTGGAATACACGCTCAACACCAACACCGCTAGAAATTTTACGAACTGTAAATGCAGAGTTTAAACCACGGTTTTTCTTCGCGATTACAACACCTTCAAATGCCTGAAGACGCTCACGCTCACCTTCTTTTACTTTAACTTGGACAATAACAGTGTCACCAGGAGCAAAAGCAGGAATATCAGTTTTTAACTGTGCATTTTCAATAATTTGAACTAAAGGATGTTTACCACTCATTGTGGGAATCTCCAATATGTGCGGAGTCAGAAGAGGTCTGAGGTTCCGCTGGGGATAGAGGCTAAAACGCATATCAACCCGTTTATCTTTCCCTTTATGACAATATGTCTATAAAGAGCCTTAGAATATACATAAAACTATCTATTAAATAGAATCATGCTTTAACTCGAAGCATTGCTTCTCGTCTTGTTGCAGAACTTTCGTTCCTGAGAATAGCGGTTAAGAATTACCACCACTCCCTTGCGTATCTTTTAGCCATTTTTTCTGCTGCTTATTCAACTCTACTTTTTCAGCCAACTCTGGTCGACGTTCTAAAGTTCGTTGATAGCGCTGCAAAAAGCGCCATTTTTCGATATTGCCATGATGTCCAGATTTTAAAACTTCTGGTACATCCAGCCCCTCAAAATGGTCTGGCTTTGTATATTGTGGACAATCTAAAAGACCATCAACAAAAGAATCTTGTACTGCTGACTGTTCATCTGACATTACATTCGGCAAACGGCGAATAATACTGTCAAGTAACACCATAGCGGGCAGTTCACCACCGGATAAAACATAATCACCAATTGACCATTCCTGATCAACATATTGCTGGATCAAACGTTCATCCACTCCCTCATAACGTCCACACAGTACAATTAAGCCGTCGTAATCAACAAACTGCTGTACCGCCTGTTCATTTAAGGTTTTGCCTTGTGGAGACATATACACTACAGGAACATGAACATGTCCTGCTTGTGAGGCAAGCTGTTTGGCATGTGCAATTGCTTTCGCCAAAGGCTCAGCCATCATTACCATCCCAGGGCCACCACCAAATGGACGTTCATCCACTCTTCTGTAGTTTCCCTCAGCAAAATCACGAGGATTAATACAAGTAACTTGTACTATATCCCGTTTTGCCGCACGTCCGCTGATGCCGTAGGCTGTAATCGCTTCAAACATTTCAGGAAAAAGCGTAATGACTGCAAAAAACATCACAGACTCCTCTATTTTCCTGCTGTATTAATCCTAAAAGGATTAATAATCTACGCCCCAATTGACGTAAATACGACCAGCTTCAAGATCAACACGTTGTACTACATCTTTATGCCAAGGAATCATGCGTTCTTCTGAATCAATGCTGTCTGGGGTAGCATGCACCACCATCACATCATTGGCTCCAGTTTCAAACAACTCATGAATTTTACCTAAGTTTATTTCCTGTTCTTCATCATCCAGACCTAACACTGTTAAGCCTTTTAAATCTGACCAGTAGTACTCATCTACATCTGCTTTTGGCAGTTGAGACTTAGCAACCCAGATATTAGCGCCAACCAAATTTTCTGCTCCAGTGCGATCACTCACACCTTTCAAAGCAACAACTAGGCCTTTGCCATGTGGTTTCCAACGTTTTACATCTATTGTTTGCCAACCTGCCTTGGTCTCAATGTACCAAGGCAGGTAGTCAAACATATTGCTCATGGGTTCTGTATTTGAATACACCCAGAGCCACCCATTCAATCCATAAGCTGAACGTAACTGTCCAATCTGAATACGATCTTCGGGAACATTCTGTGTTGATGTCATGGGTTACCTACTACAAAAAAATTATGCAGTAGCTTTTTTAGCTTGAGCAGCTAAAGAAGCAACACGTTCAGAAGGTTGAGCACCTTGAGAAACCCAGTGAGCAAAACGGTCTGCATCTAAACGAAGTTTTTCTGCTTGACCTTGTGCAGTCGGGTTAAAGAAACCGATACGCTCGATGAAACGACCATCACGTGCATTGCGGCTATCAGTCACAACGATTTGATAGAATGGACGTTTTTTTGCGCCGCCACGTGCTAAACGAATAACAACCATGATAAAAGCCTTATAATTCTTACGGATTTTCCCTGCGCCGACCATCGGCAACACTTCAAACCCCTTTCATAGAGGGCAACATTCTACGTGATTTTCACCATGAAAGAAAGATTAAATTTTGAGTTATCCGCAGTTTTGAATTTAAAGCTACTCTAACCAATTTGATACAGCAGATAACGCACAATCAGTTGCACCTTTTGCCCAAAATTTTTGCCCTTGATCATTCAGGCAAATGATCCCATCACTGGCCTGAGAAGTAGTAGAAATAGGTGTAGCTGTCAGTACCCAGCTTGAATCATCCAAGCTAGCAAACGTCAAATTATATAAGGCCGGACCTTGCTGAGGACTCACATTAGAGCCATAAATCGACGCTATAGTTGCATTGGATGGGTAACGGTTATTGACCATTTTTTGTGATTCTAATGTTTGGGCAATATTCATCATTTCAGATTGAACAGCTGTACGATGTCCTTTACGTAAATATTGTAAATATGAAGGTGTAGCTATGGCTGCTAAAATTGCAATTATCGCCACTACAATCATAAGCTCTATTAAGGAAAAACCATTCTTCATTGCCAAGTCTCACTGTTTGCTTCACATACATTGCAAGTGGCTGTTCCACCACAGTCATTATCAACAGCCGTAGCTGTTAAACTTTGGCAACGTAAACCTGAATTCTTAGCAATAAAATTAAAGTTTCTTGAATCTGTAGTCGTCGCTTTAATGACCCATGTCTGTCCATTGGCAGCATTATTCGTCAATAAATTTCCTGTCGTTGTATCATCACTAATCTGAATCGTATAACTGCCACGAGGCAACGTTAGAGATGTGGTAGTAAAACCTCTATAGGTAAAGTTCTTGGATTTATGTCTTTCCAATTGTTCAGCTAATTTTAAAATTTCACTTTTGGCGGCAGAAGCAGTCGCTCTACGGGTATAGCCTTGATATGAAGGGATAGCAATCGAAGCGAAAATAGCAACAATCACTATGACAACCATGAGTTCAATCAAGGTAACGCCCTGATTAAACCGCTGGATATAGTATTTATTCATAAATAATCCCTTAGCGATAGCGCTCATACCAACGCATAGGAACCAAATGACTTGTACATTGCCACTGCCCAGTTCCTTGCTCATTACCAGAAAGTTTTAACTTCCCACAACTATTTGTAGCTGGTGGGTTATCCTCAGTTGGTACAAATGTAATGCTACGGATACCTGCTCCAATTACTTTTTTATTACATTCAGAAACTCCTACTGGGCAGTTACCACCTGTTTGTGTTTCAAACCCACTAGGATCTTCTTTATTCGGATCAATTGATCCATCAGAATTAAGACAGGCTCCAAATGGTAAACAATAAGTCTGCTGATCCGTTTCACCTACCACACGTGGCAAACATGGGTCTGCTGCCACAATGCCTGTTCCCTGCGGGTCATAAACAGGCACAATTAAAGTCCCCGTAATTGCCATTGGCTCTTCAAAAGCTTTTAATCCGCCTTTAATACGGAAACTATTATTGGCTTTCTCTATACCACCGCTCGTACTAGAAAGTGAGCGATACCATCCACCTTGGCCCGTCCCTGTATTTGGAAAGAAAATTTGTGCTACTCGTGTTTCTCCAGATCGTAAAATTTGTGGATTTTTTCTAAGAGCCGATCGAGTAATATCTTTTGTTTCAAGTTGGCTATCAGTTAAAGACATTAAATTCTTTTTAATAAAGTCTTTGTCGATAATTCCATAGACGTTATTTACAGGGCGTCCGCTTAATGCTGTGCTAGGTGACATACCTTCACGCCCTGTAAGCGGATAAACATCCAATGGGGTACTACGGTCACCTGAAGCAATACCTACAGTAATAAAAGTGCGGATTCCATAATCATGAATTGTCACTGTTGGCGGTTCATAAAAACGCGGCGCATTCCCACCTATATAATCGTTCGAGCTATCATAAGTTGAGTCATTCGTTGCCAAATTGGCTAATCGAACAACTCGAATACCGAAACTGCTATAAGTTGAATTTGTTTTTGTCTGGTTATTATTAAGATCGATACGGAAAACTTGCCCCCCTAAATCGCCGAAATATAAATGGTCTACCAAACCATCAGCGTCTCGATCTAAGGTACTAATACGACTAACAATACTATGCTTCATATTAGAGTTATCTATATTAGAGCCAGTATCACTAGTCCACCATAAACGTTCCCCAGTTTTGGCATCAATAATATAGACAGCATTTCCTTTTGCTTTTGCATTCGTAAAGCAAGAGTCGCTCAAGGTAATATTCGGTTTTTCATAACATTGATCGTAGCCACCACCAACAATCATGACCCGTTTAATAGTGCCGTTATAACGAATATTTGCAAGTACAGGCTTAGACCAACTCTGTCCCATACGATTATAATCCGTTTGATCTGAACCCACTCTAAACAGGAGCTTAGGTGAAGCAGGATTTAAGACATTTAAGCCATAATAACTGCTACCACCCATTCGCATGCCACCATAAATATACATTTGCTTTGCAGTCACTTTTGAAACTGCAGCACTACCACTTCCTGTGGTAGTAATACTATATGCTGGATCCGATACCCAAGCTCCATCCATACCATGAGCAGGTGCTGTAGCATCACTTTGACCAACAACTAAAGCCTTTGATGCGACTGGATCATTTAATATATCGGCAGGAACGAAAGCCATTTGTTCCACACCAGTTGAAGCATCCACAATATGTAAACCACCCTCCATCGTTCCATAGAGAATGGATTGTTCACGTGCAGATGTTAAATTCCCATTTCCATCTAATGTCCCACTGTAGGTAAGCTGTACCGGTAAAGAATGAATACTTCCGCCCATCGATAAATACGGTTCATTCGATGTAACCAAAGATGAAGGTAAAGACGCAGCACCTATATCAGTTGAGTAACCTAGATAATTTAATATTTTTAATTTCAAGCTAATCGGGAAAGCTTTTAAAATATCTTGTCCAGTTGATGCATCAAATTTTCCTAATACATAGCTTGCTGTGTTACTTGCGCTATCAAAAGGATTGGTTCCCTCCGCAGGAGTTGCTGGAATTCTTAGTAAATTAGTTCCAGAGGTTGATATCTTGGTCAGGCTACCATCTGTTGCAACTGCAGAAACATCGGTAAATAAGTTTCGAATTTTACTTTGTACTGCATAATAATATTTTGTGATATTTCCTTCTTCATCACGTGTTTCAGTTTGTCCAGCAATTGGTAAAGGAACTTTTGCATATGAACCACCAAAAAAGACTTTGCCTCCATCATTGTAATTCGAGCTATTCCAGTAATCTTTGGTACCCGTTCTAAATGCCCCACTTGCATTATAGACTAGCCCACCCGCGTTGGCCTCAAAAGCACCAGCATTAGTACCAGATAAAACAACATGATATTTCTTTAGATTTCCTCGCCATGTTAAATAAGTATTTGCTGGATTAGGCTCAAAAGCACGTAAGTACCCATATTCCTGTAAATTTTTTGGATTTAAAGCATCATAAGGAACCGAGATAGCGCCTGTTGTTAAAGGTTCTAAAGGGACTTTATCTAAATTATTAATAAAAGAGATAACGCTGTTTGTTACCCCTTGCGCACTTTGTGTAGGGAAAAACCCCCCATTTCCATAACCGGGAGTAGCTACTGCATTAGTAGATTGATTTGGAGAACACGAGTCATCCCCTTTTCGGTCAGATTGGGTTCTCGAACTTAAACGGCAGGCATTTTTTACATCAGAAGAACTTAAACTAGAAAAGTCACTACCAAAACCGACAAATGCTGTTTGAATAGAAACTCCAGCAGGATTCTTTGTTTTATCAAATAGTCGTTTCGCAAACTCCCCCATACAAGCCCAGCCAGAATCTGATGAGGTATTAGAAAGACCTCCAGAGCAATTAAAATCTGCTCCCAACGTACTTCCCAAAGCAGTCGACATAACACTTGCCGAACGTGTATTTGTTGTATTGTTTGGCTCACCATCTGATAAAAAGTAAATACCTTGCCCATCACAACTTTGACGATTAGCCACCGCTGGCAAAGGAGATTGATAAACGGCGTTTAAGTTAGGGGCATTTCTATCTACAACAATATTAGGATTGCTTGTTGTATCATTTGTTTTTGATTTTGGAGTTCCGCTATCTGCGTTTGCTATCGCATAGTTAAAAGTGGTGTAGTAATAAGTATAAGAATAGGTTGAATCAGACGAAGTATCATAAGCAATTGCCGTATTTACACCCGGATTAGAAGTTGACCAGTTACTCCAATAGCTACTAGAGCGACAAGGCTGCCATAAATTCGCTGTATCAATCTGTGAATCGCGATAATTCGTACAATATGAGTATTCTGTTCTATTATCAAATTTCCGGACACGCTTTATATAACTATCTTTTCGAATAAGATAATTTGTTTCTGAATAGGTCGTTGTACCCATCAAATAAGCCGCAGCTTCCGCATAAGCATGTGCTGAGGGCGTTGATCCACCAGCAGTTAAATTTGCAACGGCCTGTTTTAATTTATAACGCTGAGAACCTACCGTATTTAAAGTGCTTGCATCCCCTAAAGGCGCAGCGGCCACCAAAATTTGTCCACTTCGGCTATCACCATTTGCAGAGAAATTCCCCAAACCCACACGAGTATCATTTAAAACGGAATTATTGCTGGCTAAAAAAGCATTCATACCATTTTTAAGCATGGCCAAGCGATTTTCGTTATAACTATTAGATGTCATACTCCCCGAAGTATCTAACATCATTACAATCGTTTTTTTACCTGCTGTAGGTGATGCATAAATTTGTAAATCACTCGCCTGCACGACAGAGCTTGTGATTAGCCATGTAAAAGCAACCGAACTCGAACAGATGGCATACCATAAATTATTTGGCTTAAAATTCTTCAATTTTAGTTTCACGATATTCCCCGTTATGAACCTGGTGCCGTAATTTGAGTAAGCTTATTGGTATAGTTAAATTCTTGAACTTGAGTACTAAAAGGCACGTTATAATTTGCCAAACACTCAGCTAATGTTTGTTTAGCCGTTAATGCGCTATCAAAATTGTCACTAATTTTCGCTGAACTCGTGCTTAAACAATTACTTTGCAAAGTTTCTATAGAGGTAGATGCATAGGCTGGTAAAAAAGCAGTGGTAATAACACGAATACGTTGCGTAGATAGCATGCTTTTAGGTAGTTGTGTGCCTTCGGAGGTGTTTGTTCCTCGTGGTAAATTAGAGCCAGGAATATCACTTGCAGCATCTGTAGGAATACTGACAGCAACTTGAGTAACTACCGCTTGACGGCTACTTCCATAGTCACTTGTTAAATCACAAAAACCTGCCACTCCCCCATCTTCAACGACTGCATTATTAGCACTTCCTGCTCGAAGTAAACTTGCGCCTCGGGTCTGAGCAAAATTTGTTGATGTAGAAACAGGTTTATAACAAAAGTTGTATTCTGCACCTGGGTTACTTTCATGCTCTTTGAGCGCAGCACCAATCACATTTGTAATATTAGTTAGGGTAGTAGGATTCATCTGTACAATGAGTTCTAAAGGCGTATCAGATGACTGAAAATTTAATTGGCTAACTTGGCTGTTAGTAGCAACTTTTAAAGAAACAATTGCCACTCTTATTGCTAAAACACCTACAGAAACAACAACCAATAAAATAATCAGCACAACAATAAGGGTTGCTCCTTTTTCCTTAGATTTCCTTTTAATATTTTCATGAATTAAATGGGTCATAGACTTTCCCCCATCGCATTACGTAGAGCAATTGTTACGCTATAAACACGGCGCAAAAATCGAGTTGTGTTATCAGAAGCATGTACAGTTTGATCCAACATAAGAAACGACTGTGTGGGATCTATTGCTTTATTTTGGGCATTGTTAGTAGAACGAGCTAACACCGATATTTGTATTAAAAGAATTCTAGGTGCCATTACTGGTGGAGTGGCATCTCGGGCAGCCTGTGCGGCAGCCCGATATTGGGGAATTGTGTAATAAGCAAAATTGCCAGCAGTATTCTTTGCGCCGAATAACACATGGAAATGGTCAATACGCGGCAATATAATTTGACCAGCATCTCCTAATCCAGACACAGTGGTAGGTTGTGCCGTAGCTACGCTAGAGGGAGTATTTGCATCACATGCAAGCGCATAATCTTGCTGAGAACTACCATTCGTATCAAGACGTAAAAAATACCGCTCTACAATTAAATCTCCAGCAAGTACATTCACGCCTTCACAATTTGTCATATTTGTAGGAGCAATAAACTGAATAGTCAGCTGATCGCTTTGCATAGCAGCATTTGAACTATTCTGTATATTTGAAAGGCCTTTCCAGTGATTACTAACGGTACTTACCGTATCTCCCACACCACGACTTAATAGTGTCTCAGCAATATAGGTATTTGTGCCAACATTAGGAACAAAATTGACACTGTCATTATTAGTTGCTGTTGAACCAGTTAATACAACACCTCCCCAAGGCGTGGTATCCGTTAATATTGGATTTATTACATTTCCATAATTTAGAAGACGTATATCACGTGCAATATATTCCAAGCCAAAAATACCGCTATCTTGTATTTCAGCATTTGCTTTTTGCAAGCGGCTTGATAGAAGTCCACCAATAAATAATTGAGTTGCCGCAGCGACCAAAATTAGGCCTAAAGCCAATGCAACCATAAGCTCAATTAATGTAAAGCCTCGTTGCTTCCACGATACAAATGAGTGAGTCATTAATATGCCTCCATCATTAAACAATTCGAATTATTGGTATAAACACCATTCGTACTCATACAGCTCGATACATCCACACTCGTGACGCCCCCATTTGTCGTAAGTGTTGGAGTGGTTTTGCCCCAAAAAACAAATAGACACTGTCTCTGCTGGGCCATTGTAGTTGTGACCCCAGGACAATTTGACATTGTGATTTTCATGCCTAGTTGATCTGCAGTTCTTGCTGCTTGATAAGCATCAAATTGTGCAAGTTGAGAAGGGGTACAAATTGTGTTGAAACACAACGTAGGGGCTGTGGTGGTAGATGAATAATTGCTATAACTACGAACAAAGATAGGATATTGGCTAGCTTGAGTACTATTTACTCGAATATTTTCTGCTAATCCTCTCATAATCATAATAGCCTGAGATTTACTTAAAGCCTCTGAAGAAGCATCCATAGCCCGAATTTGCAAGGCAACATATCCTAAAATCCCTATTGCAAGTAAAATTAAAGCAACCAACACTTCTAATAAGCCAACCCCAGCTTGAGCTTGTTGTTTAGAGCCCCCCATTAACATGTCTCCTCAGCTTTAAAAATTAATGTGCCAAGCTTTGTTAAAATAAGAATTTTCTTTTTATATATTTTTGAATTACAAATAGATAAAAGCGTATCTTGGGTAATATTAGTTACCATTCCATTCGCATTAAAGGTCAAGGTTGTCGTTGTTAAGGAACTTTGTGTGCTATCAGCAGCTATATTCTTGAGCTCAAGAGTATTATTTGAAGCAGCTTTCCAATTAAAAGAAGTGGGTGTATTTAAAGCTGTTGAATTCAAATTAATAGAAACGTCTTGTCGACCAAGTATTGCTTGGCTCTTCGCTTCCGACAAAGCATTGATTAGGTCTCGTTGATTTCCCTCTAGTCGTTTATTTTCCAATAAATTTGACATAGACGGCGCAGCCATCATTGCAATAATCGCCATTACTGCAATCGTCACCATAAGCTCAACCAAGGTGAACCCTTCTTGTGGAATAATTCCCCTCATCCCCTTAAACCCCAAATAAACTTAAGAATTTTTTATTTATTATTTAAATTTTACGGTTTAGATTTACAAAACAAATACAAAGCAGATAAAGGGTATAAAAAAACAGATAATCGTCACATCAACAATTATCTGTTTTACTATTTTAAAATCAGTATGTTAAATAAGTCACACTTTATGCTTGAGTCACGTGAATGCGTAATTCTTTAGGAAGACTAAAGGTTATGTTCTCTTCACGTCCATCTAATTCTTTAGGTGCTTGCGCGCCCCAGTCTTGTAAACGTTGAATTACTTGCTTAATCAGAATTTCTGGCGCTGAAGC
Source organism: Acinetobacter sp. WU_MDCI_Abxb74 (assembly GCF_025513915.1). NCBI lineage: Bacteria > Pseudomonadati > Pseudomonadota > Gammaproteobacteria > Moraxellales > Moraxellaceae > Acinetobacter > Acinetobacter sp. WU_MDCI_Abxb74. Next base: position 68,599 of record NZ_JAHPRP010000007.1, on the reverse strand, counting down.
ACCCGCTGTCACACCAATTTTGCAAGTATCATTGAACCATGACTGTTCTAGCTGATCAGCATTATCTACAAGGTAAGCAGCTTTGCCCATACGCTCTGCAAGCTCACGTAAACGATTTGAATTTGATGAGTTAGGTGAGCCTACAACCAACACCACATCACACTGTTCAGCCAAGTCACGCACAGCATCTTGTCTGTTTTGAGTTGCGTAGCAAATATCGTCTTTACGTGGCCCTTGAATATGAGGAAATTTTGCACGCAAAGCATCAATGACTTTAGCTGTATCATCAATAGATAAAGTTGTTTGGGTTACAAATGCAAGTTTCTCAGGATGTCTTACTGCAAGTGCAGCCACATCAGCTTCATCTTCAACAAGATAAATCTCACCACCTTTTAATTTGTCATATTGACCCATTGTTCCTTCAACTTCTGGGTGCCCTTCATGACCAATCAAAATTGCTTCAGTACCTTCACGTGCATATTTAGTCACTTCAATATGAACCTTGGTAACTAAAGGACAAGTGGCATCAAAAACTTTTAAGCCCCGGCGCTCTGCTTCTTGCTGAACTGCTTTTGAAACGCCATGCGCACTAAAAATTACAATTGAGTCATCCGGAACCTGATCAAGCTCATCAACAAAAACTGCCCCTCTTTGACGTAAGTCATCTACTACAAATTTATTGTGTACAACTTCATGACGTACATAAATAGGCGGATTAAAACATTCTAAAGCCCGATTGACGATTGCTATGGCTCGATCAACACCGGCACAAAAACCACGCGGATTAGCTAACACAATTTCCATAACAGCCTCAAAATTAATAAAACAGGGGAATTTCTCTTGAATATTTGCAATTAAAACTATTCAGTTTAAACGCACGGTACACTACAATAGCGAAGATATTTTATCATATCAGGAAAAATATCATGTCGGGTCTATTGTTTGTCGTTTCTGCTGCATCAGGAACGGGCAAAACATCTTTGGTGAAAGCCCTGCTTGACCGAGTGAGCAATTTACATGTTTCAGTCTCACATACCACCCGAGGTCAACGTCCAGGTGAATTAGATGGTGTTCACTATCACTTCACTACAAAAGATGAATTTCTAGACCAAGTCAACCATGACGGTTTTATTGAATACGCTGAAGTATTTGGTAATTACTATGGCACTTCTCAAACAACGGTAAAGCAACAGTTAGCTCAAGGGCACGATGTTTTACTTGAAATTGATTGGCAAGGTGCAGAGCAAGTACGAAAACTTTTTCCTGAATCAAAACAAATATTTATTTTACCCCCTACTCAGTTTGACCTACGTCAGCGTTTATCTAATCGTGGTACAGACTCAGTTGAAGTCATTGAACATCGTTTAAGCTGTGCAGTTGAAGATATGCAGCATTACACGAACTTTGATTACATCATTATCAATGATGACTTTAATAAAGCCCTACATGAGCTTGAAGCTGTGATTACAGCAAACCGTTTAGTATTATCTCAGCAAGCCAAACGTCATCAAACATTAATTCAAGACTTGATTACTCCTCAACCAAAACAGGAATAACTTGAGTCTAGATCGAAAGCCTTTTATACTGTTTAGTCTGTTCAAATTCACCATTCCAAAACGAGAACTTTTATGGCACGCGTCACCGTTGAAGATTGTTTAGATCATGTAGACAACCGTTTTGAGCTTGTGCTCGTTGCAAGTAAACGTGCTCGTCAATTGGCACGTCAAGGCATGGAGCCAACTGTAGAATGGGATAACGACAAACCGACTGTAGTTTCTTTGCGCGAAATCGCGGCAGGACACGTTACGAAAGAAATTCTTAAACAACGTGAACAAGATTATCAAACTTCTAGTCTTGATCTTGCTCTTTCTACAAACAGCTTGAATTTAGAAGGTTTTTCTTTCTAACTAATTCTGTTTTATAAAAAAACCATCGTTTTTCTGCGGTGGTTTTTTATTTGGCTTTGTCTTGAATTTAAAGATATTGAAAAAAGCAATTATTTTCATTGAAAAAAAAATACACTTTTTCAAATGAAAAAATTGACAAGTTCCGCAATATGCTTTTCATTAAGAAGTAGATAGATTTAGTTTTTCAGCATTAGGAAAAAGGGTGATTTATGCCAGGCGAAGAGGTCAGCCAAGCCAAGCAACAGCTTAAATTGATTATCGACCCTTACTTATCGGTAAGTGAGGTCGAGAAAGTGCTTGCTGCCTGTGATTTTGCCGATCTAGCGCATACTGGCATTACACGTAAAAGTGGTGAACCCTACATTCTGCATCCAATTGCTGTCAGCTGCATTCTAGCGAACATGCGTTTAGATGCTGAAACCTTAATGGCAGCACTTTTGCATGATGTTATTGAAGACACGCAATATACAAAAGAAGATATTACTGAAAAGTTTGGTCTGACAGTTGCCGAACTAGTTGACGGTGTAACCAAACTTAGCCAGTCAAGTGATAAAGAATATAACAAAGCTGCCTCATTCCGAAAAATCTTGCAAGCGACCCTACAGGACCCACGTGTCATTATTATTAAATTAGCCGATCGCTATCATAATATGACAACGCTAGGTGCTTTGCGTCCCGATAAACGTGCCCGCATTGCTCAAGAAACTCTTGATATCTTTGTGCCAATGGCAAGATTAGTCGGCATGAATGAAATGGGCGATAATCTAGAAAATCTTTGTTATCAAAATCTTGATCTTGATATGTTTGATAACGTGCAAAATGCACTACGTCTAACCAAACCAGAGCGATGTAAATATCAAAGTATCTGGGAACAAAACCTCGCTGAACTTCTCCATAACTATCATATTCAAGGCCGCATTAAAAAGAAAAATAACAATATCGAATTATTACGCCATTTCGTTAAAAATGAGATGGATTTACAAGAGCTTACCCATAGTCATGCTTTTGAAATCGTTTTACAAACAATTGCTGACTGTGACCGCCTAGTTGATGCATTAAGAGAAAACTTTCAGGTCATCCAATACCAAGACCATATCCGTCGTCCGTTACCTGGTGGCAACCAATCTTTGCTGATCAAACTTAAAGGCGAAAAGACCACACTCTCTCTTACTATTCAGACCGAGCTTATGCGCAAAGCTGCTCGCTTTGGCGTAGTGCTTGGTGAAAATGCACCACAAACTTGTCGTTCAGCCATTCAGGCCTCTATGCAAAACCTGAATACACTTATCGATGGAGAATGTGCAAAAACGACTTTTAATGATTTATTAGATTACTTACATCAAGAAAAAATTTGGGTTTACACACCACATGGTCAACTCCATGAGTTACCACAAGGTGCTACCGTAGTTGATTTTGCTTATTCAGCAAGTTTATTTTTAGGTAATCATGCAGTTGGTGCAAAAGTAGATGGTGAAATTAAACCACTGTCGACACCCTTAATTAGCGGTCAGGTTATCGAAGTTATTACGGATGTTTTAGCAACACCAAATCCAGACTGGCTAAGTTTTATTAATACTCAAAAAGCTCGCCGTGCATTACAGCATGTCCTTAAAGACCAAGACATTGAAGAACAGCGTTTAGTCGGTGCACAAGCACTTTCTCGAGCACTGAAACTCTTCAATCGTTCGATTAACGATCTTTCTGAAGCCGACTGGTTAGATTTACTTCAATGGCGCCACATCGACAATAAAAATACATTGTTTGAACAAATTGCTGTTGGTGACTTACTGCCTCAACTCGTAGCCAATCATCTATTTGCTCATGACAAACATCCACAAGTGGAAAATTCAGATCGACTCATTCAAAGTACTGAAGGTATCGACGTTAAATATGCGCATTGCTGCAATCCAGTTCTAGGCGACCCAATTCAAGGGCATTTAACACGTCGTGGGTTAATTGTGCATCGCATACGCTGCCATAACTTGCTACATGAGCAACATCTTCACCCTGAAAATATTATGCCGCTTCAATGGAAAGCAGATGATGTAGATGATGTACGTTTTACTGCCTACCTCGCTATAGATAGGGCAATGAATGATGAGCAGGTATCAGACCTAATCTATCAATGCCGTAAAAATAATGCAGGGGTAGAAATGGTTCACTCAAATGAGCAAAGAACTTTTGTTAATATTGTAGTCAACAACCGTAAACATATTGCAAAAGTCATCCGTGACTTACGTATGCATTATGGTTTCCCGCGTATTGAACGTTTGGATGCTCCTAATCCCCAAATGGAAGTCTCAAAAGTAAGCTAAGTCTTTACAAGAGCTATTGGTCAGGTTTATGTTTCTTTAACAAAATCAAACTTTCCAAATCCACTTAATCAGTTAAATCGATGATACTTTTGTCCAAACCTATCATCGATTATGATGGAATGAGATTTAATCAAGGAGAACCAAATGTCCCGCCAAGTGATTCATACTGAAAATGCCCCTGCTGCTATTGGCACATACTCTCAAGCTATTTTAGTAGACAATACGTTATATCTTTCAGGGCAAATTGGTTTAGATCCATACAGTATGGAACTTGTAGAAGGTATCGAAGCTCAAATTCGCCGTGTATTTGATAATTTAAAAGCGGTTTGTGAAGCTGCTGGTGGTTCACTTGCAGACATTGCTAAACTTAATATTTTCCTAACCGATTTATCAAATTTCCAACTTGTAAACCAAATTATGGGTGAATATTTTGCTCAACCGTATCCTGCCCGCGCAGCTTTGGGTGTAGCTAGTCTACCTAAAGGCGCATTAGTAGAGATGGATGGTATTGTAGCTATTAATCAATAAGATATAAAAATATATTGAATATTTTCCGTTAAATTCTTAGCTCCAAATCATGAACCACCTTTGTATAAAATCTGAACACAACTCGGATTTCCGCTCAGGTGGTATTTTTTTATCCAAAATCCCAATAATAATAAATGAGATTTTAAATGAATTTCATTGACAAACGATAATAATTATCAATAATATCTATTATCGCATTTATATTTGGGGATCACTCCCATGTACGTTTGCTTGTGTCGTGGCATTACCGATCAAGATATTAAAGACGCTGTTGAAAATGGCGCTGAAAGCTATCGCGAAATTCGTGATTTGCTTGATCTCGGTACTTGCTGTGGACGCTGTGCACCAGAAGCACGTGCTATTATTAGTGAAGAATTAGCAGAAATCGCCGCTCGTATTTCCGTCGCTGCGTAAAAGAATTATAAACATTTAACAGTATTTATTAGCTCCTCCACCGCTTTTTGCTGAACATTAATAGTTCCTCATTCAAGCGGTTTTTTTTGGCTAAAAATTCCCCTTTACTAATATTTTGTTGTTTTTGATTGCGATTTTCATTTGCTGTTCCATAAACTACTCGCCATATCCATGATTGTTCACTAAAATGGTTTTATAGATTGCCTTAATTGAATTGAGGCAGAAATTGTTTTGGAGTAGCTACAATGAAAGGCAATCGTGATGTGATTAATCAGCTCAACCAAGTGCTGTATCATCATTTAACTGCAATTAATCAATACTTTTTACATTCACGCATGTTTAATGATTGGGGAATTGAGCAGCTTGGCTCTGCCGAATATAAAGAATCAATTCGTCAAATGAAGCATGCAGACAAAATTATTGAACGTATTTTATTTTTGGAAGGCCTACCTAATCTTCAGCATTTAGGCAAACTTTACATTGGTCAACATACAGAAGAAGTTCTGCAATGTGACATTCGTAAAGTGAAAGAAAATATAGAAGCGATTCAAAAAACAGTTACACTCGCTGAAACAGAACAAGACTATGTGACGCGTGATCTCGTTCAAGAAATTTTAGAGAAAGAAGAAGAATATTGGGACTGGTTAGATACTCAGATTGACCTTATCGGTAACGTTGGCATTGAAAATTACATTCAAAGCCAGATGTAATTTCTCATAAAAAAATCCCCTTGAGTACAAGGGGATTTTTTATTACTTTTCTTTTAATAACTCTGACAGCGTTATTTTTTGCTTATAGAGATGCTGTAAAATTAATATTTGCTGCTGTGCCTGCTCTAGTTTTTCATTATAAGCCAGCAATTTTGCATATTTACGTAAATTATATGGAGTTGCTTTATTCTTTACTGAATTGCCCCACTGGATTAAATCAGCTTCAGATAATTTAGTTTCTGGATTAAGTTCAATCCATTTTAAACGTTGCTCAAACTGCGTTAAAACAAAAATTTTACTGCTTCCCATGAACTCTGCATTTGGCTGTTTATTCTTATAAAGCAAATTACTATTCAGAACATAAACATTGTAATCACGTAAAATCCCAATAATAAGCAGTAAACTGACTACCCATAATAAGCGGAAAATTTGCTTATTAAGTACAACTCCTGTAAGTACAGGAGTCTGTGCCTGAATAATACCAAGCAAAAAACCACAGGTAAGTAAGAAGTAAGCATAACGCTGTGGGAACTCGAACATGGCATGAATCAACACGGCACAAACCATCATAATCGCTATAATTGAGATGGTTTCTTTAGCCTGTTGATTTAACCAAAGGAACCAACACGTAAAGTAAGCAATGATTACAGCTGCTAATGGAATACCATTCCAGACAATTAAATCGAGCAGTACATTATGGGCACTATTAAACCATACATGTACAGTTCCATATTGAATACTATCAACTACAGCAACACTCGTTTGACTCCATCCATACCCTGCCCATGGTTGCTGAGCGATAGCATGCAATATTTGTATCCACATACCTACACGCTCATGCCCTGAGCCTGCACGAGCAACAAACGTACTCGTTTCAGTAATCTCTGTATTTGTAGAGAATTCGATGAATTGAGTGATATAAGGTAAGATTAAGCCAGCAATTAAAAAAAATGTTAAGCACCACAAAAAGCCTTGAGCAAGTCCAAATCTTTTTTGCTTTTTAAATTGCTTAATCATCCAATAGATGAATAAAAAAGGAAAAACTATCCATGAAGTTCTTGACTGACTCAATGCGACCGTAAATAAAATAATGAGCGCTGAAGGCAATAATAACCAGATAGTTACTTTGTTCTTTTCATATAAATACAAACACCCTAATAACCCAATAATTAAAAAGGTTGCCATATTATTGGGTTGACCAAAATTGCCATAAGGACGATTACCCTGTAACTTAAGTACATAGGGAATATTAGACTCAATATTCAACCATTGGCAAATTGCAATTAAGCTTGTGGCAACGGATACAATAATTACGAGTAAGCTAAAACCAGAAAAGATTTGATCTCGCTTTTGTTGATCTAAGGACAGGTTGTAGCCAGCCAAGACCATAAACCAAAAACCTAACAAGTAAAATGAACTCAATAAGGCTGTGCTCAGATCAAAAACTAAACCAAAACCCCACTGCACTATTGGAATGAAAGCAAATGGCAGCAACAATAGTTGTGCTCTAGGAATTTTAATATTTTGCTGAATTAGAGCGGCTAATACGCATAATCCAGCCCCAAAAGTACTCACTTCACTCGAGAACATGACCCAAGGACTATAGTGAAATGGAGACAACCATGCAAAACCTAACAGGATTGCAGCGAGGAATAGGAAGAATACTTGCATAGTGACGAGTGAAAAGACTTAGAACTTGCAGGGAATTATACAGATAACTTAGTCAACTGAATCTAAAGTTCCAATTAATTATTGTTGATTACAATTGCTTTATACATAAAAAACGCATCCCTAAAGATGCGTTTTTTTTAAAATAACTATAAATATTTTCAAATACTTAGATTATTATTTAAAAGACTGAGGTAAATAATCAGCTAGAGTAGTATCAGTTACTGTAACAGTTGATGGCTTAATTACACCATTTTCAGTTACAGACATACCAATTACTTTGCTTGTTAATTTATCTGATACATCAGTAGCCTTAAATGTATAACTAACACCACAACCGCTACCACCCGCAGTTGTATCTGCTGTAATAGTTGCAGTTCCATACTTTCCAGCGATTGAATCAGCGGCGGCGGCGGCGGCGGCGCCAGAAGCAAAACAAGTGCCTGATTGCAAATTAGTAGCAATTGTTGTTTTTAAACCATCTGCTAATGTAAATGCTTCAGAAGCTTGTGATTTAGCAATATAGCTTTGGTATGCAGGAATCGCGATTGCCGCCAAAATACCAATAATCGCAACCACGATCATAAGTTCAATTAATGTAAAACCTTTTTGTGCATTCATAGCCTTTTTCCCCAAAGATTGTATGTATGTTTTTATATAAGCTTTTTCAGCTATCAACTATATTGCAGCATCCATGCCAACTTTTATTTTATTTATAAAACAAAAACTTATATTAATTTCCCAATTTACTAAATATAAAATCACTGTAAATAACTGACAAAAATCGTCACATGACTTTCAGCTAAAACAGATCACACATCAAAAAAAGTAAACTAAACTCATCAAACTTTATATTTGTTTTTGTGAACAAATTCTCTTTAAAAATAAATAAATAGGTGACATTTTTTGTCAGTCACCTTTTAAAAATGAAAACTTAGAAAACTATGAGATATAAGAATTTTAGAAAATAATTTAATTAATGATAATCGGGGCATTTCCCAATTCATTGGATTCATCTGGCATGTTTTCATCATAAAAACGTGACATCACCTCTCCAATTTGCTGCACGCCAATCACTACAGCTTGCTGATATTGTTTTTGTTTAAGTTGTTGAACGATAGACTCACAAATCTGTTGCCATACTTGCTCATTAGTGGCATTTCTGATACCACGGTCAAATATAATTTCTACTGTACGTTCACATAAGTTCAAATAAAGTAGTACACCACTATTTAACGCGGTATCCCAAACCCCAAGCTCTGCAAATAACTGCTGTGCTCTTAATCGGGTATTTTGCCGATAGGCCTGTGAACATGGAATGTGACCTTCAATTACTACTTGTATTTCGCCCACATGTCCATGTTCTGCCTGCTGTACAGCATCAGCAATCTTTTGCTTATCTTGCTTTGAAAAATAACGACTGCTGGCTGGTAAGTAACAAAAATGCTTAAACCAGCGTTTAAGACTCGGTTCTACAGAGTCCTCAATTTTAGGTTGAGTAATGATTTCTGTTGTTTCTGATGTTGTTACCATGACCCTGATGCACCTCCACCGCCAAATCGACCTCCACCGCCGCCATAGCCTCCGCCGCCGAAGCCACCACCACGCCCTCCTCCGCCTGCACCACTCAGGATAACCTGTAAAATAAGCTGCGCAATTGAAGTAATGAGTAAAAAGAAGATTCCAAAACCAAGTAGTAAGCTAGTTACTAATCCTGCTCCATTTACAAAACCCGCCACTGCAGCAGCAACGCCCGCAGTAGATGCGCTTAGAGGCCGCCCTACAATAAACGAACCCACAATTCCGGCAACAAGAATAAATAAAGCCATCGTGAGTGTTGTTTGTTTGGCTTGTTGCTCTTCAGCAGCTTGGTGTTGTCGTTCTTTTAAATCTTGAGCAGCTTGCTGAGCAACTTCTGGATCAAGGTTTAAAATTCTTCCAATTTCATCAAGGCCTGCATTCAAACCTTGTGCATATTGGGCTTGTTTAAAATAGGGTGTAATTTGGTTTCGAATAATTCGACTTGCAACAATATCGGGTAATACGCCTTCTAAGCCGTAGCCAGTTAGAATTTGTATACGGCGGTCATTTACCGCAACCGCAATGAGTAATCCATTGTCACGCTTAGCTGAGCCTAATTGCCACTGCTCACCCACTCGTAATGCATAATCAAAAATATCTTCTTGGCCCGTAGTTGGAACAATAACAATACCGATTTGTGCTTTGCCTTGTTGATATAAACTTAGAATTTTTTGGTCGAGCTGCTGCTTCTCTGCCTCGCTTAATATATTTGCTTGATCAATAACAGGCTGATTTAAGGTTGGCAAACCACGAATCGATTCACCATCTGCCATATCGTTGGCGACTTGAGCTTGGGGAGCTACGCCAGAAGCAGACTGCTCATTTTTAGAAGCGGAAGCTTGAGCCTGCTGCTTCTGAATAATTTTGCCCGCTACAATGGTGTCAGTTTCATCAGTAGCAGTTGCAATATTAGTTTCACTCCATGCCGCATTCTGAAAAAGAACACCGCAACAGAGCAAAATTAAGGTAACAATAAATACCTTAATTTGCTTAAGCTGAAGCAATATATTATTTCTCATGCAGCTCTCCTTTGATTCTTAAAATTAATCAAAAGAAACTTTTGGTGCCTGCTGTGCAGATGCTTCTGCAGCGAAATTGGCTTTTGGATGCATACCAATTACTTTTGCAGTCACTGCTTGCGGGAACTGGCGGACATATCCGTTGTAATCTTGCACTGTAGTAATATAACGATTACGAGCCACTGCAATACGGTTTTCTGTTCCTTCAAGTTGAACTTGCAGTTCTTGGAATTGGGTATTGGCTTTTAAATCTGGATAATTTTCAGAAACAGCAATCAGACGAGATAAAGCCCCTGTTAATTGACTTTGAGCCTGTTGATATTTTTCAAGTAACGCTGGATCTTCTAAAACTTCTTTATCAACTTTTAAACCAGCAACATTCGAACGTGCCTGTGTAACCTCGGTTAATACTTGTTCTTCATGCTTAGCATACCCTTTAACTACATTTACAAGGTTCGGTACTAAATCTGATCGACGTTGATATTGGTTTTGAACTTCAGACCAAGCTGCCGTTACTGCTTCATCTTTGACTTGTAAAGTGTTATAGCCACACCCTGAAAATAATAAGGTACTGGCAAGTGTCGTCGCGATCGCGAGTTGTTTCAATGTTTTCATCGTCACATTATCCTCAAGTTTTTCTTTATATTTTTAACCTCTTTCCTCGATTGTATGATGATTTTGGCATTATTGTGTTGCTTTTATTTTATTGATTTAAAAACCGGATTTTTCAATCCGGTTATTTATTAATTTAATAACTGGTCTTTTTCTTGGTGAAAACTTGCCATTTGATATTCATCTGCTAAAGAACTTTTCCAGTAATCGACCATACGACCATAATCCTTTTGACTTGGATGGAAATCTTTTTTGTAATATGCGAAATATTCGGGCATGAGCTGAACAAGCATTTTAACCAGCAAATATAAACCAAATAAATTACCTCCGATTTTAGGTAAGCTATTCCATTTATCTTGCCAAAATAAGCGGGTTGTTCCATAAAAAGCAATACTGGCAAATCCTGTAGTGACACTACGCATGAGTAAGTGACGAATACGATCATCTCCATATACATGCTGATAGACATCGAACGCGACTGAACGATGCTCAATTTCTTCAATCGCATGCCATACCCAAAGTTTTAGTGCATCTTGATCTAACGTTTTTAATAACTCTGGATGCTGTAAAACATATGCGCCAAGTAGAGCAGTAAAATGTTCAAAAGCACAAGTAAGAGCCAATTGCAGTTTAGGAGGAATCGTTCTTAAATATTTATCGCGCTGATTTAACCATTTTTGAAAACTATCCAGATTATAGTCATCACGCCGCCAAGCTTCATTAAATTCACTATGCGCTTTGGAGTGCATTGCCTCTTGTCCAATAAAAGCTGCAATTTGTGCTTGTAGCTGAGGGTCTGAGACTTTATCACGCACATTACGTACGCTATTTACAAAAAATTGCTCGCCAACAGGAAAAGTCGAGGAAAGTGCAGTTAAAAAGTGAGACATGAGAGGTGAATTCGCAAAATAATGCCGCTTGATCGCCTTAGGGTTAAACTCAAGGCGACGTACAGTAATACCCAACGCTTTTCGACGATTTAAATATGATTTTTCTGCCGTCATACCTGCGATGTTCATATTCAACACCTATTGTATTGAAGAAGGAAGCTTTGAGTATGTCGTGACGGTTAAAGGTTAAAAAGGGCAAAAAAGCTTATTGTCTTTGCTAAAAGCATCAAAGTGATTAATGGTAGACAATAAAAAAAAGCCTACTTGAAGTAGGCTTTTTTTGAGTGCTTTAACAAACTACTTTATTAAACACCGAGATAATCCAAAATACCTTCAGCAGCTTGACGACCTTCCCAAATCGCAGTCACGACAAGGTCTGAACCACGGACCATATCGCCACCAGCAAAAATTTTCGGGTTTGATGTCTGGAATTTGAATTCTTGCTTTTCAGCTGCCACAACACGACCCGAACCATCAAGATTAATACTCACATTACCAAACCAGTCAGCTGGACTTGGGCGGAAACCGAATGCAAGTAAAACTGCATCTGCTGGCAATACTTCTTCAGAACCTGGAACTGGTTCAGGGCTACGACGGCCACGACTATCTGGTGCACCCATTTGTGTCGTTACCACTTTTACACCTGTCACTTTGCCATTTTCGCCAACGATTTCGATTGGTTGACGATTGAACAAGAATTTCACACCTTCTTCATAGGCATTTTTTACTTCACGTGCAGAACCCGGCATGTTGCTTTCATCACGACGGTATGCACACGTTACATCATGAGCACCTTGACGCAATGAAGTACGGTTACAGTCCATCGCTGTATCACCACCGCCCAGAACAATCACCTTTTTACCATCTAAGCTGATGTACTCACTTGGGTCTTTTTCCCAACCTTGGCAACGATTTACGTTAGAGATCAAGAAATCAAGAGCATCATAAACACCTGCAAGATCTTCACCTGGGAAACCACCCTTCATATAGGTATAAGTTCCCATACCCATGAACACCGCATCATATTCTGCAAGTAATTCATCAATGGTGACATCAGTACCAATTTCAGTATTTAAACGGAATTCAATGCCCATGCCTGTGAAAATTTCACGACGGCGTTTCATGACATCTTTTTCCATTTTAAATTCTGGAATACCGAATGTAAGTAAGCCACCAATTTCAGGACGCTTGTCAAATACAACTGGTTTAACGCCACCGCGAGCTAAAATATCGGCACAACCTAAACCTGCTGGACCAGCACCAATAATTGCAACTTTTTTGTCAGTCCATTTCACGCCCGACATATCTGGACGCCAACCTAAAGCAAAGGCTGTGTCGTTAATATATTTTTCAGCATTACCAATTGTCACTGCACCAAAACCATCATTTAAGGTACAAGCACCTTCACATAAACGATCTTGTGGACATACGCGGCCACATACCTCAGGTAATGTGTTGGTTTGATGGCAAAGCTCAGCAGCTTGGAAAATTTGGCCTTCAGCGATGAGCTTTAACCAGTTTGGAATGTAGTTATGTACAGGACATTTCCATTCGCAATATGGGTTACCACAACCTAAACAACGGTGAGTCTGATTAGTAACAGTTTCCGATGTAAAAGGCTTATAAATTTCCACAAATTCTGCTTTGCGGACAGTAATATCTTTTTTCTCTGGATCTTGGCGTGCTACATCCAGAAATTGAAAGTCATTATTTAGGCGTTCTGCCATGTCTCTCTCCGTGGGTAGGCGCGGTTTTCACTGTTGTCCGCACCTGCCTATGTCGTTGCAGTCGTGGAATTATTGTGGATCAGCTTGTGTGGTTTTCAAAAGCGTTTGCAAATTAGCAGCCTTTGGTTTCACAAGCCAGAATTTACGGCTGTAGAAATCGAACTCATTGCGGATTTTATAAGCCCAGGCACTACCTGTTTCTTTAATATGCTCATCGATAATACGCAACAAGAACTCTTTATGGTCTTCCATAGATTCTGTTGAAATACGATTTAAATCAATCAATTCATGGTTGTAGTAATCTACGAAGTCATTGTCAAGGTCAAGTACATAAGCAAAACCACCCGTCATGCCCGCACCAAAGTTATGGCCTACTTTACCAAGCACAGTCACCACACCACCTGTCATATATTCACAGCAGTGATCACCAGCGCCTTCGATTACAGCAAATGCGCCCGAGTTACGAACCGCAAAACGCTCACCCGCTGTACCTGCTGCAAAAAGCTTACCGCCAGTTGCACCATACAAACAGGTATTACCAATAATTGCCGTGTTTTGTGTCTGGAAAGGTGAACCTTGTGGTGGGAAAATCGAGATACGACCACCTGCCATACCTTTACCCACATAGTCGTTTGCATCACCTTCAAGACGGATGTGTAAACCACCAGCGTTCCATACACCAAGTGACTGACCAGCAGTACCAGTCAAGTTCATGACAACCGGATGTACTTCCATGCCTAAGTTACCGTAGCGGCGAGCAATTTCACCTGACACACGAGCACCGATCGAACGGTCACAGTTCACAACTTTGAAGTTGAACTGGCCACCTGCACTTGATTCAATTGCAGGAAGCATTTCCTCAACCATTCTTTCAGCCAATACACCTTTATCAAATGGTGCATTACCTTGTACTTCACAGTACTGGGCTTTACCGTCAGCAGATGGATGAGATGTTAACAATGCACTTAAATCAAGATGAGCATGCTTTTCAGTTTCACCCGGCAACACTTCAAGTAAATCAACACGACCAATTAAGTCTTTCAATGAAGAAACACCTAATGCTGCTAACCATTCACGCGTCTCTTCCGCAATAAAGTGGAAGAAATTGATGAGCATTTGTGGCTCGCCAATATAGTGTTCTTGACGTAAATGGTCTTGTTGAGTTGCAACACCGGTCGCACAGTTGTTTAAGTGACAAATACGTAGATATTTACAACCTAAAGCAATCATTGGGGTTGAACCGAAACCAAAGCTCTCAGCACCCAAAATTGCTGCCTTGATGACATCAAGACCAGTTTTTAAACCACCATCAGTTTGTACACGCACTTTTCCACGCAAGTCATTAACGCGGAGTGCTTGATGCGCTTCACTCAAACCAAGCTCCCATGGAGAACCTGCATGGTGAATTGATGAAAGTGGAGATGCTGCTGTACCACCGTCATAACCAGAAATGGTAATGAAGTCTGCATATGCCTTAGCAACACCAGCGGCAATTGTACCTACACCCGGTTCAGATACCAGTTTTACCGACACCATTGCTTTCGGGTTAACTTGTTTCAAGTCAAAAATTAACTGAGACAAATCTTCAATTGAGTAAATATCGTGATGTGGTGGAGGTGAAATCAGTGTTACGCCCGGCACAGAGTAACGTAAACGTGCAATTAAGCCATTTACTTTACCACCCGGTAACTGTCCGCCTTCACCTGGTTTTGCACCTTGAGCAACTTTAATTTGCAATACTTCAGCAGAAGTTAGGTACGCAGGTGTTACACCAAAACGACCAGATGCGATCTGTTTGATTTTCGAGTTACGAATTGTGCCGTAGCGAACAGGATCTTCACCCCCCTCACCAGAGTTTGAACGACCACCAATTGTGTTCATGGCAATCGCAATTGCTTCATGTGCTTCTGGAGAAAGAGCACCTAAAGACATACCTGCAGAGTCAAAACGAGGCAAAATATCTGCAACTGACTCTACTTGGTCAACTGGAATCGAATTCGTTGTTTTTAACTTGAATAAGTCACGAATGGTTGCAACCGGACGGTTGTTAACCAACTCAGCATATACTTTAAAGTCTTCATATTTACCAGAGCGAACAGCCGTATGTAATGAGTTAATCACATCTGGGTTGAACGCATGGTACTCTTTATCAAATACGAATTTAAGCAAACCACCCTGATCAATCGGTTTACGATTTGACCATGCTGTAGCAGCTAATTTTTTCTGGTCTTTTTCAAGGTCAGCAAATGTTGCACCCTGAATACGACTTGGAACACCTAAGAAACACTGATCTACTACTTCAGATGACAAACCAACTGCTTCAAAAAGCTGACCGCCACGATACGACGCAACTGTAGAGATACCCATTTTTGAAAGAACTTTTAATAGGCCTTTCTCAATCCCTTTACGGAAGTTTGCTTGCGCATGGATTGGATCACCTAAAAGCTCACCTTTAGCAATCAAATCATTAATCACGTCATATGCAAGGTACGGATAAACCGCGGTTGCACCAAAGCCAAGTAATACCGCAAATTGGTGTGGATCACGTGCAAAACCAGTTTCAACCATGATGTTAGCATCAGTACGTAAACCAGTTTTAATCAAGTAATGATGTACAGCACCAGTTGCAAGCGCAGCATTTGCTGGTAAGAAACCTTGGCGAATATTTTTATCTGTCAAAACAATTAAAGTTTTGCCATCACGAACTGCTTGTGCCGCTTCTTCACAAATACGTGTAATCGCAGCTTGCAAACCTTCTTCTTCAGCATAGTTTAAATTGATGTCAACAGACTCATAGCCTGCACGATCAATACTACGGATTTGCTGTATTTTTGAGTTAGACAGAACAGGACTCGAAATAATGATTCGGTCTGCGTGCTCTGGGCCCTGCTCAAATACATTCTGCTCACGACCTAAACAGGTTTCGAGCGACATTACAATCGATTCACGTAATGGATCAATTGGAGGGTTTGTGACTTGCGCAAATTGCTGACGGAAATAATCAGTCACATGGCGTACTTGACGAGACAATACAGCCATTGGCGTATCATCACCCATAGAACCCACAGCTTCCTGACCACTTTCAGCAATAGGACGCAACAACTGGTCGCGCTCTTCAAATGTCACCATAAACATTTTTTGAGCAGCTTTTAGCGCATCACCTGATAAACCTTGATAAACTAATTGTTCTTCAAGTTCAGGATTAGCTTTCAAGCGGATTGCATGATCACGTAACCATTCGCGGTACGGACGCATATTTTTAAGATGTGTATTTACATCTTTAGTATCAAGCACTTTGCCTGTTAACGTATCAACGACCAAAATTTGGCCCGGTCCAACACGACCTTTAGAAACCACATCTTCAGGTTCATAACCCCAAACACCAATTTCAGATGCTAAGGTAATGTAATCATTTTTGGTAACTACCCAACGTGCCGGACGTAAACCATTACGGTCAAGCATACAGATGGCATGACGACCATCTTGAATTACCAAGCCCGCAGGACCATCCCAAGCTTCCATATGCTTAGAGTTGAACTCATAAAATGCACGTAAGTCTGCATCTAAAGTTTCAACGTTTTGCCAAGCTGGTGGCACCAACATACGTAATGCACGGAATAAATCCATACCGCCACCAACCAAGATTTCAAGCATGTTATCTAAGCTTGAAGAATCCGAACCTGTACGGTTCACAATTGGATTAAGATCAGTTAAGCCGGGCAATAATGGGTTTTCAAATTTAGGCGTACGTGCCAATGCCCAGTTACGGTTCGCTGTAATGGTATTAATTTCACCATTATGCGCAAGGTAACGGAAAGGCTGAGCCAAAGGCCAGCGCGGTAAAGTATTGGTAGAGAAACGTTGGTGGAACACGACGATGTGTGACTTTAAACGTTCATCTGCCAAGTCTGTATAGAACTCAGCAATCGCAGCCGGCATCATCAAGCCTTTATAGCTGATTACTGTTGAACAAAGCGTGTTCACATAAAATGACGAATCATTTAGTAATTGTTGTTCTGCACGGCGACGCGCCAAAAATAGTTTACGGTTAAACTCAACTTCTGTTACACCCATTGGACAGTTCACTATGACCTGTTCAAAAGCCGGTAAAGATTGAAGTGCAATTTCACCTAGTGCATCGTTATTTGTAGGGACAACACGCCAAGCCAGTACGCGTAAGCCATCAGCCTCAATTTCTTTAGTTAAAATATTTTTAGAGTGCTTCGCTAATGCCGGATCAACATTTAAAAATACAGTACCGACAGCAAAAACTTCGCTAAGTGTAATATCACTCAGTTTTTTTGCTTCATCACGAAAAAATTGCTTTGGCATCGCCAATAATAAGCCGCAACCATCTCCCGTCTTGCCATCTGCGGCAATACCACCACGGTGCGTCATGCAACTTAAACTGTGAATCGCGGTTTCTACAAGATGATGACTTGATTCACCCTTCATATGGGCAATCAGTCCAAAACCACAGTTATCCTTAAACTCATCAGGTTGATATAAACCTTGAGCGGGAGCTACAGTATTAGGCGATGGCATGTGCATAGCGTACCCTTCTTTCAATAAGGCTCTTTCGAGCGTCAAACAAACAACTTATTTCTGCGATATTGCCTATGGACGATAGTTAGCTCAATGTTTCGCAAAAAAAAATTTTGGGCTGATAAGCCAATATACGCTGTTCCATTTTTACGTACACTGGTTTTTGCTAGAAAAATGTTTTGACTTATTTCGCACTCTTTTAAAGCAGCTCGACCCCACGACTCTGCATAGACTTCACTCTTTAGAGCGCCAAAATAGTTAGCAGTACATTAATAAGCACAAGAATAAAGCAAAAAATATGCCAAGATAGTTTTTACAACTTAAGTGTTTATATTTCTTAAAAATAGATCGATTTTATTCTGGTTATCATTTTAATAAATGACCAAATATGCACCACACTTGATCAAAAAATATATATGTCTTTTATTATTGCACTATATTTGTGCGAATTATTCTTACTATTAGTTCTCTCTTATGCCCTCATTTGTTGCATTTTTTGGAGGAGTCTCAGTTGCACGATTTTGTTGAGCCTTTTTAGCAGTATCAGCAGCAGAATTAGACTGATGTACATCCACAACATTTCCCTCTGCATCTCGGCGAATAATAGTTGTCCGAGTTGTAGAGTTCGTTGCTGGAGCAGCCACTTTAGGTTGCGCACTTATAGCACTATTTACACCTGTGCTCATGAGTAAAGACTCATCAATTTTTGGTAATGCAGCTGGACGTAAACGCACTTCATAAGTTTGACTAATCCCACCTTTCATTTCATCCGCACCCAAGTCATTGACGAGTGGCACATAAGTCGAAAATTGTTGAGGTTGTGGCTTAATCGATTCAGGTAAATCAAGATTCAGTTGTGTTAACTGCTGAATTGCATCTTCAGAACGTTTAAATACACCATATGTCAAAACATATTGTTCAGATTGCTTATCACCACTTAATCGGAAGTAGATGAATTTATTTCGGTCTGAACGATTCTTTAAAAAGTTTTTAATAATATCTTCGTCAGATGCACGGAACAGCTCAAGCGTCCATTGTTTCTTGTTTTCGCTAATAAATTTTGTACCGCGAAACTCCGCCTCATGCTGACCAGATACAACAGTCCGAGTCGTTAAATCCAGAGGCCTAACTTCATCAGCTAAAGCACCTAAGTTAGCTGTTGTTGCCACTTTTTCTGGCTGAATTTGCACTGGTGTGTCTGAATCGGCTGCTTTTTCAACTTCTACAAGCTTCTTACTATCAGTCATTACCCAGAAAAGAAAAGCCAGAAACAAGCAGACGATACCACCCACCAACCAGATATATTGTTGAACATTCTGCCAAAGTGTACGTGATACAGTCATGTGTTACCTTAATTTATTATCCGTGTTGATTTGCTAAAATAGCTTGTTTCATGAGTTCAACATCAAAGTCTTTAGTAATTACTGCTTGTCCAAGTTGCTTTAACAACACTAAACGTAATTGACCATTGAGTACTTTTTTATCATGCGCCATATATCCAAGGAATTCATCCAATGGAATTTTCGGACATGATATCGGCAAATTAGCGCGTTGAATAATTTTTTTTGTACGCTCTACATCATTGCTCGAAATCCAGCCTAAACGCTGTGATAAATCAGCTGCCATGACTATGCCAGTAGCTACTGCTTCCCCATGCAACCAAGTACCATAACCAAGATAAGATTCAATCGCATGACCAAACGTATGACCTAGGTTGAGTAAAGCTCTCTCACCTTGCTCTTTTTCATCGTTTGCAACAATACGGGCTTTATGAGCGCATGAACGATAAACAGCTTCTGCTAAAAGATTAGCATCTCGTCCAACCAATCCATCCATATTTTGCTCTAACCAAACTAGAAAATCAGCATCACCTAACAAAGCATATTTAATAACTTCTGATAATCCAGCAGACAACTCTCGATCTGGTAAAGTGTTGAGTTGAGCCATATCAGCCAAAACAACTTGAGGTTGCTGAAATGCACCAAGCATGTTTTTACCCAGTGGATGATTAATTCCTGTTTTACCACCTACACTTGAATCTACTTGTGAAAGAAGTGTGGTCGGAACCTGAACAAAATATACACCACGCTGGAAACATGCTGAGGCGAAGCCCGCCATATCACCAATAACACCACCACCTAAAGCTAAAACCGTACAGTCTCGGTTAAAACCAGCTTCAAGTAATGCATCAAAAATTAAATTTAAATGTTGAATATCTTTATATTTTTCACCATCAGGCAAAATACAAGTAGCTAGAGTTTTACCCAAACTTTTTAACGCTTCTTGATAGTGAGACAAATATAAAGGGGCGACCGTTTCGTTACTCACGATCATGATCTGTTGACCATGAATATAAGGCTCAAGCAACTGCTTAGGATCAAGTTGACTGCCAATAAAAATAGGGTAACGGCGTTCGCCTAATTCAACATGTAAAGTTTGCATGAGTTTATTAAACCACGAGTAAGTTTGGCTATTTTAGCGTGTTAGACAAAATAAGTTGCAAAATCTTTTGAGCAAGATCGCGTGCAGCACCCTGATTGGTTTCAATCGTGTAATGAGCAACTTCACGATATAAAGGATCACGTGTTTTTAACAAATCTCGTAATTTTTGTTCAGGATTTTCAACTTGCAATAGAGGTCTGTTTTTATCGCGATAAGTGCGTTGTAATTGTAGTTCCACGGGAGTGTAAAGATAAACAACAATACCACGCTGCTTTAGAAACTCACGATTGGGGGCTTGAGTAATCGCACCACCGCCTGTTGCTAAAACCAAAGCCTTACGGGAAGTTAACTCATTCAACACGATGGTTTCACGAGCACGAAATCCGAATTCCCCTTCTTTTTCAAAAATCCAAGGAATAGTGGCGCCTGTTTTGCGTTCAATTTCATGATCACTATCTAAAAATTCACGCCCTAATATTTCGGCTAAATGACGTCCAACGGTTGTTTTTCCTGCCCCCATGGGCCCTACCAAATAAATATTTGGCAGGGTTTCAAACGCTTTGCTTGGCAAGGCGCCACCTATTTCAATTGCTTTCATTAAAAAATATATTAATGATTTCTCACCAAAGTGTCATTAACAATTCGTGGCGTAACGAAAATCAGTAACTCTTGTTTATCATCAGATTTCACATCTTTTCTGAATAAATGCCCAAGTACAGGAATATCACCGAAGAAAGGAACCTTGGTTTGTGAGTTAGATGTGGTCTGTTCAAATACCCCTCCTAAAATGACCGTTTCACCGTTATTAACCAATACATTAGTGTTAATCTGATTTTTATTTAAAATTAGCTCACCATTAGGAGCAGCCCCTGCAACGGAATCTTTTGAAATATCTAATTTCATTTGGATCTTACCGTCAGGTGTAATACTTGGTGTCACGTTTAAACTTAACAGCGCATCTTTAAATGATGTACTTGCTGTAGCACCCGCAGCAGAATTAGTCGTGGTTTGATAAGGGACCTGTTGACCTGTCGCAACTTTCGCGGGTTGTTTATCTGCTGTCATCACTTTAGGTGTAGAAATAACCTCACCATAGCCATCGGCTTGTAATGCGGAAAGTTCAAGATCAAGCATAAAATCAGACATACTAATCAAACCAAAGGCGATACTTCCAGCCGGATTAGTTACCCCTAAATCAACATTTAAGTTATCTGGGCGTTCAATCGTATATTTATAGCCGCCTGTAGTCTCATCTTTTTTAGGCTCTCGCAAATTCCACAGGGTTGTTTCACTACCGCCCACCAGCAAATTATTATTATTTGTAATCCCTTGCGACAATATCCCCCATTTAACACCAAGTTCTTTGGTAAACGATGTAGATGCTCTTACAATGCGTGCCTCAACCATGACCTGCTTAACTTGTACATCCAGTAAATCAATCATTTTACGAATTTGATCAATCGATTGGGCCGTATCATTAATAATTAAGGTATTGGTACGATCATCTTGAGTAATCGTTCCACGTGGACTCAGTAAACTTCCTACGTTATTTCCTAAACTATCAACACCCGTATTTAAGTTAGTAGAAGTTGATGTTCCACCACCAGAAGTCCGTTGTAAACCATTACTATTATTTGAGCCTTGAGTAATTAACCCCATAATATCCTGAGCTTGTGCATATTTAAGTTGAATATACTCAGTTTGCAATGGAGCCAGTTTGACACTCTGCGCGACAGCTTTTGCTTCTTCTTCTTCGGCCTTAATTAACTCTGTAACAGGAGCAATCCAAATGACATTACCATTTCTGCGTTTATCAAGATTTTTGGTCTTTAAAATAATATCAAGTGCCTGATCCCATGGAACATCTTTCAAGCGCAAAGTAATATTACCCTGAACACTATCGGCAGCCACCATATTAATGCCCGTAAAATCGGCAAGTAACTGTAGAACTCGACGAACTTCAATATCTTGGAAATCAAGAGAAAGCTTATTCCCAGAATAATTAGGCGTCTTATATAAAGAAGTTACATTTTTATCCTGAGGTCGCTTTAAGCTAATGGTGAGTTTATTCTCCGCCTGATAAGCCATATATTCATAGCTACCAGTAGATTGAATTGTAATAACACCATTGCCCTTTTCGTTATAAGATTCAATTGTAGAAACAGGGGTTGCAAAGTCATTTACGTTTAAGCGACGAGCTAAATGCGTCGGTATTTTAGAGCCTAACGTTCTGACTACAACTTTGCTGCCTTGTTGTTGAACATCAACAGGAGTATTACTTCCCAATAAATCGATAACAATTAGCCCTTCACCTTGACCACCACGCTGAAAACCAATATTTGAAACACCCTGAGGTTGAACCGTACTTGTTGGTAAAGGTTTAATAACTGCTTGAGCTGAATTAATCTTTAAAATAAAAGTATTGCCTTCAATACGTGTTGTAAACGCACCTGCCTCTTTTAAATTTACAGTTAAACGTGAGCGCTGATCGTCAGAACTTACATCAACCGAACTCGCTTCATTTGTACCAATCGCCACTTTTGACTGTGTTAAAGTCTGCTGAGCTTTATTAAAATCCAAAATCAAACGTGAAGGATTTTCAAGTTGGTATGCCTGTGGTTGCGGTGGCAAACCATTAAACATAACTCTAATTTCTGTACCCTGACCTGCAATTTGTGTCGGTACAATATTGGTCATGCTGACCTGTGCAGAGGCAACCTGTATAAGTGCAATGGCTACAGCCCCCATAGAAAACTGACGGAATACGTGATTCATTGTCTGACCATCCCCAATTAAATAATCTTTAAAAATACTTTTTCTTTGTTATTCCCTAAATCTTAGGGTGTGGGCCCAATTAACACTAAGGTTCTTGGTCGTTCCACATAGCCTTCGCGCCCATCAGGGACAATTTCCACCAGATCAATCTGAGTTGGACCAATATGGGTAATACGCCCTTGATTCATCCCGATATAGTTCCCCACCTGTACTCGCTCAATTTGCTGATCAGGTGATTGGATAAGAGCCAGCACTTGCCCACGGTTGTTACGGATGCTTCCTTTCATGTTTAAGGACTCTAATGCATAACTTTCTAGAGGCTGGGGTGCACGTGAGAAATTCGGATAGACTCGTTTTCCTGCCATAATTTTGAGTTCAGCAGCCAGTGAGCTTGGTAAAAATGGGCTCTTTAACTGATGGGCCGCATAATTAAACTGTGGTACAGGTGTGAAAACAGGTGCTGGATCTATCGGCTGTGGTGGCTGATTACGTATATTTGCCATTTGCTGATTTACAGCGTCGATTCTTGAGTCACATCCGACTAAAACTAAACACGCCAAAATAGAAAAAGAAATTTGCTTAAGTTTCATTGTAATGTTCCTATTTCGACTGTGTATTAGCAGTAGAGGAAACAGGTGCTACTGAAGCTGAAGCGTTGTTTTCCAGATGTTCAGCATTTTCTACGGCGCCCATATAGCGATAAGTTTTTGCTTTAATAGAATAATTAAGTACAGGAATATCTGACTTACTATCTTTGTCAGGTGCAGCTTCTACAACAAAATCATGCATGGTCACAATACGTGGTAGTGCCGCAATACTACTGACAAAAGCACCAAAAGCGTGATAATCGCCGGTTGCTTCCATCGTAATAGGCTGTTCAATAAAGATTTCTTGCTTCACTTCATCTTCTAAACGGATATTTTTAAACTTCAGGCCAGAATTCACCCCAGTTAAGTTAATATCTTCAACTAAGCTTGGAATTTCAGTTTCTTTTGGCAATTGCTCTAACTGCTGATTAAAGTTTGCTTGCATATCTTGAAGTTGAAGCTGATATTGCTGCAAGTTACGTAATTTTGAATCTTTTTCTCGAAACTCATTCAACAAATTACTTTCTTGTGCCTGTGCATTATCAATTGCTTGTAGCTTTGGCTGAATAACAACAAAGTATCCCAAAGCCAACACAGCAAAGAAAATAAAAACCCAGCAAGTAATTTTCACAGATAATGGCCAGCTACCATAACTGTTCATATCTAGTGTATTAAATTGCTGAAGAAATTTTTCTAAAGTGATCTTTTTTTTCTTAGATGGCGCCTGCTCTAACGACAACTCATGAAGTTCATCCGGACTCATTTAACCGCCCCCTTATCCGTACTTACAGACGTATTGGCGGTATCATCTGTTGTGGTCACCCCCGCTTCGCCCAAATCAACAGTCACAACAAAACTACCATAGCTATCTTCCACTCTAGGAAGCAGCGAACTCGCAGTCTTATCTTTTTTCTCTTCAGTCGCCAAGAAAGAGTTCATAAAAGCGTTGCGATACCATGATGATGCTTCGAGATTACGTAATAACTCCGCAACCGTATTTGGACTTTCAGCTTTACCTTCAATAGTAAATTTATCTCCAGTTCGGCTAAATTTAGTCAAATACATCGCTGGAGGAGTTACGCGCACCAATTCATCTACCAAACGCACGACAACAGGACGCTGGCTTTGCAATCCCTGAATAAGTTTCATACGCTCGATAATGGCATCACGCTGTTCTTGCAGACCATTTAAGGTTTTAAGCTGTTGATCTAAAGTCTGGTTTGTACTGGTAATGAGCTGATTCGCTTGTTCTTGATCATTTAATTTTTGATTCAAATAAAACCACCCAGAAAATACAGTGGCGATCCCCAAAACAACGACCCCAAAACATAAAATAATAAATTGTTTTTTACGTTGCTCCCTAAGCCCATCACGCCAAGGGAGTAAATTAATTGTTGCCATTAATCAAAACTCCTTAAAGCCAAGCCACATGCCACCATTAATGATGAAGCATCATTTTCCATTTTTTGAACGTCGACTTGAGGAGAAAAACCCATTTGTAAAAACGGATTGGCAATGGTTACACGGTAACCAAGTTTTTGCTGCAACAATTTAGCAAGCCCAGGAATATTGGCATTCCCACCAGCGAGTAAAATATGGTCAATTTCATTGAATTGTGATGAAGAGAAGAAAAATTGTAGAGATCTGGCTGCTTGCTGCACTACAGCATCCAAAAATGGCTCTAAGACTTCGATATCATAATCATCTGGTAAAGAGCGCTCTTTTTTAGCTCGTCCCGCTTCTTCTAAAGACAAACCATAACGGCTTTGAATTTCCAAAGTAAGCTGTTTGCCACCAAAGACTTGTTCACGGGTATAAATGATTTTGCCATTTTGCATAACCGATAATGTCGTCATGGTATGACCGATATCTAAAATACCAATGGTATTTGCACCCATTGGTAAGCTATCAGCAAATACACTAAAAGCGCGTTCAACAGCATAACTTTCTACATCAGCAAGCTTAGGCGTTAAGTCCACCAGTTCCAGTACTTCTACTCGTGTTTCAACATTTTCTGTTCTTGTTGCAACTAAAAGTACATTCACGCGGTTTGGATTAGGCAGTCGGTCTGGTAAAACCTCAAAATCAAGGCTCACTTCATCCAAAGGGAACGGTATATATTGCTCCGCATCTAATCGAATCTGAACTTCTCGTTCATCATCATTCATATCTGCATCCATTTCGATGGTTTTATGAATAACCGTCGATGTTGGAACAGCTATTGCAGCGTTACTGGTTTGGGGATTTGCTAAATTCATCGCCCGTTCCAAAGCTTCCGCAACCGCTTCTGGATTCAAGATATTTTTTTCAACTACACTGTTCTCGGGTAAAGGCATCAAAGCATAGCTTTCCACCCAATATTTACCGTTCTTAACAGAGAGCTCTAACAACTTAACAGAAGTCGAACTAATATCGACACCTATTAACCCCTTATTCGGTTTACGATATAACCTGAGCACACTATTGTCCTATTATTTTTTTATCCCCAAAAAAAATTACAAACCAATAATCTAGGTCTTTATTTTTACACGGATACAATATCTCATCTAACAATCCGCATGTCTAAAGGCTATACTGACCATAATTAGTTTGTATTCGATCTTATTAAAGCTTACTTATCATGAAAAAGCTATCCAGTTTGGGCTTCGTGCGTCCAATTTTTTTGATCATTATTATTATCTTAGTCTCACTTCCGATGGGCTTTTATGGCATGTATCTCTATATTGCCCCATCGCTCCCAGAAATGAGTTCACTAAAAAAAGCTCCGCTTTTAAAACCTCTACAGGTCTATACATCAGATAATCAACTGATTGCTGAGTATGGCGGTAAGCTTTCTATTCCAGTTGAATACAAACAAATCCCTCCTGCTTTTATTCATGCATTTTTAGCAGCAGAAGACTCATCTTTCTTTGAACATAGCGGGATCAGTTTTAAGGGTTTAGGGCGTGCTTTAAGTGAGAGCGTGACGGGTTCTGATGTGCAAACTGGTGGTTCGACCATTACCATGCAGGTTGCAAAGAACTATTATTTGAGTCCAGAAAGAACTTTAAAACGTAAAATCACCGAGATCTTTTTAGCTCGAAAAATTGAGCAAAATTTATCGAAAGAAGAGATTCTCAGTCTTTATGTGAATAAAATCTTCTTAGGAAAAAATGCTTACGGTATCGCAGCAGCAGCTAAAATTTATTACAACAAAAGCATTAATGAGCTAAGCATTGCTCAAATGGCAATGATCGCAGGTTTGCCAAAAGCACCCTCTAAATACAACCCTGTGGTTAATCCAGAGCGTGCACTTGAAAGACGTAACTGGATTTTAGGTCGTATGTTACAGTTAGGTTATATCTCTCAAGCAGAATATCAAAAAGCTGTAGCTGAACCGATCAATCTCAATATGCCCAATCGGGATTTAAACAATATTCACCCTTATGCCGGCGAAATGGTTCGTTCAGAACTCGTAAAACATTTTGGCGAACAAGCCATTGATTCGGGCTATAAAGTCTATACAACCATCAATGCTAAACGCCAAGCGATTGCAGAGAAATCTGTGCAAGACGGCCTTGAAGCTTATGACCGTCGTCATGGCTGGCGTGGTGCAGAAGCACACGATAAACCATTAAGTGAATTTAGAGCATATGCCAACACCTATCCAGCACAAGTTACCAAGGTAAATAGCAGCTCTTTTGAAGCATTAATGCAAGATGGCACAACCATTACTGTACAGTGGTCAGGTATGTCATGGGCCCGTCCCTATCGCAATGCAAATAGTGTAGGTGGTGCTCCTTCCCGTGCATCTCAAATTGTTCAAGTTAAAGATATTGTTCGCTTACGTCCAAATGAAGCAAAAACCGCTTGGTCTTTAGTTCAAGTTCCAAAAGTTCAAGGTCAACTTATTGCAATCAATCCTAACGACGGCTCAATTGAAGCAATTGTAGGTGGTTATAACTTCTATCAATCGAAATTCAACCGTGCTTTACAAGGCTGGCGCCAACCGGGTTCAACGATTAAACCTTTTGTCTATGCATTGGCACTAGAGCGCGGTATGACACCGTACAGTATGGTTAATGATAGTCCTATCACGATTGGTAAGTGGACACCGAGAAACTCAGACGGTCGTTATTTAGGGATGATTCCATTACGCCGTGCTTTGTATTTATCTCGTAATACCGTATCTGTACGTCTGTTACAGACCGTCGGGATTGAACGTACTCGCCAATTATTTATGGATTTTGGTTTACAAGAAGATCAAATTCCACGTAACTACACCATTGCCTTAGGTACTCCTCAAGTCTTGCCAATTCAAATGGCAACTGGATATTCGACTTTTGCCAATGGCGGCTATCGCATTCAACCGCACTTTATTCAACGTATTGAAGATGCATACGGTAAAGTGATTTATGAAGCTAAGCCAGAATATGCATGTATTCCATGTATTAACGCACCTGAAACAACTGATGACGAGCAGAAAGTTACGACAACAGATGATGAAGTGATTGAAGTTACAAACAAAGATGTAGAGCAGAAAGAAAAGGCTGCTAAGCAACTTAATCTTAAACAGACTGATAAAGTGAACAGTGAATATCGTCAGGCACAGCGTATTTTAAAATCAAGTTCTGCTTATGACATGGCCAACATTTTACGAGACGTTATTGAACACGGTACAGGCCGTGCCGCGCTTAAAATTGGTCGTAATGACTTAGGCGGCAAAACAGGTACAACCAACGATGCAAAAGATGCATGGTTTGCTGGCTTCAACGGGAAGTTAGTTACTGTAACATGGGTCGGATTTGACCAACCGACGACACTAGGTCGTCGTGAGTATGGTGGTATTGCTGCATTACCGATCTGGATCAACTTTATGGGTCAAGCATTGCAAGGTACACCATCAGCCTGGGTTCGCCTCGACAAAGATGCTCAAGCACCTATTTCACGTGACAAAAATCAAGCGGTAGTAGAAGTTAGCGATAAGAAAACCTATCGCGCAGCTCCTCCATTGGCTCGTCCGCTATATCGTCCAGCACCACCGCAACCGAAGCTCAACAATAATAATGACTTTGCCGATTTACCTGGTGAAGAAATTGTTATTCCGTCAAAAGCTGCGCCTCCTGCTATGAAACCTTCACAGGAATCCGCGCCTAAGCGAGAAAAAGATGAATTAGAAAATCTGATTAATCAGATTGAATAGCAAAAAAGAAGCCATCATCAGATGGCTTCTTTTTTGCGCTTCAAAAATAGTCTTTTAGCTAGCTTCTTTATTACGCTTCTGAAAGACATAAATTTGAAAAGATGCCGTTACTTCTAATTGCAGCTGCTGCTCTAACTGCAAACGGCGCTCAGGAGAAGCTTTATATGCATAAGGCGTCATAGCAATCAGATTTTTTAAAGCCTGTTGATCAAGCACAAAAGGGGCATCAATAATGTGCTCTTGCTTTAGCTCAAACAAATCTTGCAACTGCTCTACAAACTTTTCTGGTGTGTGAGGATTAACCTGCTCAAATAAAGCCTCACGCATTGCATACAAATGTTCAGATGCAGGCGTGACAACAATTAAATAGCCATCATCTTTTAAAACACGTGCAATTTCTGCCTGTGGAACTGGGCTAAACAAACTAGTACATGCATCCATGCTTTGATTAAGAACCGGTAAAGTCGCACCGGTTCCTACAACCCAAGTCACTTCAGCATTGAGCTTTGCTGCGCGCTGTACCGCATTTTTTGCAATATCAACACCAACACATTGCTCAACCACTTGCTGCATGGCACTTGTGTAATAGCCTTCACCACAGCCAATATCAAGTACGGTTTTTACACCAAACTTCTTCAATAAATCGACTACAGCATGTTGTAAAGGCTGATAATAACCACCTTGTAAAAAAGCTCGTCTCGCATCGACTGACTCTGGCGTGTCTCCTGGGTTTTTACTATGTTTATGTTGCACAACATGTAAATTGACATAACCTTGTTTAGCCACATCATAACTATGCCCCAGCTCACATCGCCAAGTTTTTTCATTTAAATCCAGAGATTGACGACACACAGGACACATTAAAATTTGCTTAGTCACTTTTAATTATTCTCTTGTTCTTTTTGCTGTAAATAAGTCTTTGCCTGCATTCCCACAAATGTACGCCCCGCATTTGTTCCGTTAATCCATTCGTCCACCTGAAATAAATCAAACAGACCAACCTTGACTAAAGTTGGAATTGCGATCTTTAATTCCTCTTCAATCTGTCCTCTTTGCCCTGCATTATATAATTCAATATTATGCAACATTGTAGCGACAGTTCCTGTTTGTACCTGACTTCCATCTTTAAGTACGACCTGAGGTAACACCTCACCCTCACCAACCACTTTTTGATTAATTACAGATAATTGGTCTAGACCAGCAACTTTTGTCATTCATCTCTCCAATAAAAAAAGCCAGTAGAACTGGCTTTATATTGACACTAAAATAAGATCTATCGCAATTTTAAAGTCATTAGACCTAAAACTACTAATATAATTGTAATAATCCAAAAACGAATCACAACTTGGGTTTCTTTCCAGCCCTGCTTTTCATAGTGATGATGCAACGGCGCCATTAAGAATACGCGTTTATTACGCATTCGCAACGATCCAATTTGCAAGAAGACAGATACTGCTTCCATTACAAACACACCACCCATAATCGCAAATACGATTTCTTGGCGTACCATGACAGCAATTGTTCCAAGCATCGCACCTAAAGCTAAAGCACCAACATCACCCATAAAGATTTGGGCAGGGTGCGCGTTATACCAAAGAAATGCCAAACCTGCGCCAATCATGGCAGAGCAGATCACAACAAGCTCAGAGGTATATTTCACATATGGAATATGTAAATAGTTAGCAAAGCGAATGTCACCAGACAAGTAAGCAAATACACCTAAGCCCGTAGCCACCATTACAACAGGCATGATCGCCAAGCCATCTAAACCATCAGTTAAGTTAACTGCGTTAGAAGCACCATTAATCACCAGATAGGTAAATACAATAAATGCCAAGCCTAAAGGAACAATTGAGAGTGGAATTGAAAGATTCTTAAAGAAAGGAATCAATAAATCCAGCATATTTGCAGTATGTTCTGCATTGGACTGTTGAGTTGCGATTAAATATAACGCAATACCAGCACCAAGGGATGCAACAGAAGTCCAGAAAAACTTCTTACGTGCAGGTAAACCTGCATTGTCTTTATAGCGAATTTTAATCCAGTCGTCTGCCCAACCTACAGCACCGAACACAACCATTACACCAAGCACAATCCAGACATAAGGGTTAGATAAATCAGCCCAGAGTAAAGTACTAATCCCAATTGAAAGCAGAATTAAAATCCCGCCCATCGTTGGCGTACCCATCTTTTTAGCATGATTTTCAGGAGCAAATGAACTTACTGCCTGACCGTATTTTAACGCTTGTAATTTACGAATCATGATCGGTCCGAGAACCAAACCAATGGTCAGTGAAGTTAATACACTGAGTAAAGAACGTAATGTTAAATAACGAACGACCTGAAACGAACTGTGATAGCCCGCAAGTTGTTCAAACAACCATAACAGCATTTAAAGTTTCTCCATCAAATCAGCCATCAACGTTTCCATATGAGTAAAGCGAGAACCTTTAAACAGGAAACTCATGGACTGCGGTTGATGTGTTTGGATTAGATTGATTAGAAATGGAAGCGCCTCAGCTTGTGTCTGAAATGCTTTCACTTTATTGGAATGAGAGTCTGCACCCTCGAGAGCGGCTGAAGCAAACTGCCCAACTGCAATAATATGATCTAAAGGAAGCTCGGCAAGATCACGACCTAAATCGTGGTGTTCTTGCCAGCTGCTATCTCCCAGCTCACCAATATCACCCATAACCATCACTTTTATGCCTTGTTGCTGCAACAATACTTGTGCAGCAGCACGCATAGAATTCGGATTGGCATTGTAAGTATCATCAATAAATAAGTAAGGAGATTTTTGAATAAAGTTAAGACGACCTTTAGCACCCTGAGCTTGCTCTAAGCCTTGGGCAATATCTTCAAGTCCAATACCAAGCGCCAAAGCAAAGGCTACAGCTGCGGTCGCATTTTGAACATTATGCTCACCGGCAAAAGGGAGTTTAACGGTACTCGTCCCTTGCGGCGTATGTAGGGTAAAATTTGTTGATTGAGGCAATAATTCCATATCTGTTGCATAAATATCGCCCCCTACGCCAAATGTAGAAATGCGATGTGCTTTTGCAGCTTTATGAATTTCAGCCGTAAAGTCATCTTGTTGTGGAACGATTGCAACGCCATTTGGTAAAATATGACGATAAATTTCTGATTTAGCGCGGCAAATACCTTCACGTCCGCCAAATTCGCCTAAATGAGCTGTCCCAATATTTAAAATGCCTGCAACATGCGGCTGCACCAACTTAGAAGTATAATCAATTTCACCCTGATGACTGGCACCTAGTTCCATTACAGCAAACTGATGTTCTTTTCTCAGTTCAAGCAACATCATGGGTACACCGAGGTCATTATTCAAATTACCACGGGTGATTAATGTCGGAGCTAAACGCAATAATATACTTCCCAACATTTCTTTAGTTGTGGTTTTACCGCTACTACCTGTTAAAGCAATCACTTTTAATTGAGTATTTTGCTCACGGCGATAAGCGCCAAGTTGCCCGAGAGCCAAGCGAGTGTCGGCAACAACTAGTTGGGCAATATCTACATCTAAAGGGCGTTCAACAATTGCGATTTGACAACCATTCGCTGCAACCTGAGCTACAAAGTCGTGCGCATCAAAACGTTCACCCTTAAGTGCTAAAAAGACATCCCCAGTTTCTGCATGACGTGAGTCCGTCAAAATACGTTTAATTTCAGTTTGAGGGATCTGGTCTTTATGCCAGTAGCCCTGTGTTGCCTGTTGTAATTGCTGAGCTGTCCACGGTTCCAAAGGCACGGTACTGGTGGTTGAAGTATGCATAATTTATCCTATTGTGCAGGGTAAGCAGCGTCTACAGTATGGTGTTGCGCAGCAATCGCTGATTGAACTTCAACAACATCATCAAACCAGTGACGCACACCATTAATTTCTTGATAGTTTTCATGGCCTTTACCAGCAATAACAACAATATCACCAGCTTGAGCTTGCTGTGCAACAAACTTAATTGCTTCACGGCGATCATGAATTTCCTGCATGCGATGTCCTGAAAAATCGATTCCTTGCTTCATATCAGCAAAAATTTGTTCAGGATCTTCGGTTCTTGGGTTATCCGAAGTCAAAATAATCGGATTTGCGCCGTCTAAAGCGGCTTGAGTCATCAGTGGACGTTTACCACGGTCACGATCCCCACCACATCCGAATACAGCCCAAAGTTGATTAGATACATGACGTTTTAGAGTTTTAAGTACCTGAATCAAAGCATCTGGCGTATGTGCATAATCCACAACAAATAAACGTTCACCATCACGAATGACCTGCATCCGTCCCGGCGCACCAATCAATTGAGAGACAAAAGCAACCAATGCTTCTAAATCAAAACCTGCTTGCTCAGCAGCAATAAGTGCTGCAATCAAGTTTTCGACATTGAAATGTCCCAATAATGGACTTTGAACAGCAAAAGAACCTTGCTGGCTGACTAAATTAAAAGTCGCCCCTGCCAAACTGTAACTTAGGTCACTAATATAATAATCTGCTGTATTCTGAGTAAGCGAATACGTCAGAATCTTTGGCTGAGCAGGATTTTGTTTTGCTGCATTGATCATTAGAGCAGCATATTCATCATCCAGATTAATAACAGCTACTTTCAAAGAATTAAAACGGAATAAAAGAGCCTTAGCTTCAGCATAAGCCTCTAAAGTGCCATGATAATCCAGATGATCACGGCTCAAATTGCTATAAACGGCAATTTCAATAGCACAACCATTTAAACGGCCCTGCTCTAAACCATGTGAGCTTGCTTCCAAAGATGCAAAAGTTGCACCTTGTTTAGCATAGTCATGTAACGCATTTTGTAGCTGTAAAGCATCAAGTGTGGTATGCGTTGATGGCGTTAAGTCAGGCAAAATACCATTACCTGTTGTGCCCATCACAGCACAGTGCTGTTGTTGTGAACTAATTAATTCAGCAACTAGACGTGAAATCGTCGTTTTACCGTTTGTGCCTGTTACTGCAACAATACGTGCTGGTGTAACAGGATCTATATGTTGCAAATAACGCTCTTGCCATTCACCCATGCGCTGACGTACATCAGGACATACCCACTCATTTTCTACACCTAATTCAGTCTCACTAATGATAGCAAGTGCACCATTAGCAAGGGCCGACTCAGCAAATATACGCGTTTTTTCAGGTTGACTATAACTGGTCAAAGCAATAAAGATTTGGCCTGACTCAACCTTACGGCTGTCCAGACTAAAGCCATGGAAAGACTGCTTAGACCACTGTGCATCAATCTCGACTGGATTAATTTCTTGAAAAGAAACAGACATGGCTTACCTGCGAATAGGGTTTACTGAAGTATCAAGGGGTTTATCAAGCGGCACATTCATTAAACGCAATGACTCTTGCATAATACGTGCAAAAACAGGAGCAGCCACCAAACCACCGTAATAACGGCCTTGTGGGTTTTCAACAACCACAATAACGGCTAAACGCGGGTCACTAATTGGAGCTACACCTGCAAATAAAGCACGGTATTCATTATTTGAATAACCTTTACGGTCTGCACGAAGTTTATGCGCCGTACCTGTTTTACCACCAACACGATAACCCGGAATATTAGCTTGTTTTGCAGTACCACCAGGCATAGTCACCTGCTCTAGCATGAGCAAAACCTGATCAGCAATTTTTGGAGCAAGAACTTGTTCACCTTTAGGCGCCTGATCTAACTTATGGAGGCTTAAAGGCATTTTCTCGCCATGATTTGCGAGCATTGCATAGCCCTGTGCCAACTGAAGAATAGTCGCATTCAGGCCATAACCATAAGCCATGGTTCCAATTTGAGAAGAGTTTAATTTACTTACCGGAAGCACTAAACCTGAGCTTTCCCCTGGAAATTTCACAGCCGAACGTTTACCAAAACCGGTACGATTAAAAAAGCTTGGCAGTGTTTCTTTTGGAAGTGACAATGCAATTTTTGCAGAACCCACGTTTGAAGACTTGATAATTACGCCACTTACAGTTAAAGCACCATAATTGTGGGTATCACGAATTGTATGCCAACCTAAACGCATTGAACCTGGAGAAGTATTTACAATAGTATTTGGCGTATATTGTCCAGTTTCCAATGCAGCAGAAACCGTAAATGGCTTCATGGTTGAACCCGGTTCGAACATATCAATCGCACCGCGGTTACGCATGGCATCTTTATTAGATAAACCGTTTTTGTCATTTGGGTTATATGACGGCCAACTGGTCATTGCCAGAATTTCACCAGTCTTAACATCTACAGCAATTGCGGTTGCCGAACGAGCATTATTTGCAACACCAGCAGCTGTCAATTCACGATACATAATGTACTGCAAACGTGAGTCAATACTTAAAGTGATGTTTTCGCCCGGTTCACCCTCGCGAATAACCTCTGAAACTTTTAAACGGTTCCCACGCTTATCACGAATAATTTTTTGTTCACCATC
This sequence comes from Acinetobacter sp. WU_MDCI_Abxb74, assembly GCF_025513915.1. Lineage (NCBI taxonomy): Bacteria > Pseudomonadati > Pseudomonadota > Gammaproteobacteria > Moraxellales > Moraxellaceae > Acinetobacter > Acinetobacter sp. WU_MDCI_Abxb74. The sequence continues at coordinate 33,250 of NZ_JAHPRP010000007.1, read as the reverse complement.
CACACCCGACAACTGTTTATTGAGCTGCATTTCCAAGCCTTCAATCCCTTGACCTTCACTGTTGGTTAAACCAATAATCTGGGCATTTGGCTGGGGCTGAGGATAATAACGCTTATAAGTTTTCTCGGCATATACCCCTTGAAAGTTACCCTTCGTAATGAGGTCTGCCTGTTGCGGTGGGATCTCTTTTTTCAAAACCAGATAACGAGAACGTGGTCGTGCATTCATCTGTTTTTTAAGATCGGCACGATCTAAACCAACGACATCCGCCAACTCATCAAGATTCAAGTTTTTATCGGGTAATTGTCTTTTTAATTTACGATTATTCGGATCTTTCTTTAATTCCGCTGTAATTTGGTCATATAAATGCTTAGTATCGAAATAATCACGTGGATCCATTACGATTTTCATGATCGGTGTACTAATTGCCAAAGGTACGCCATGGCGATCACTAATCACGCCACGCATCGCTTCCACACGCTCAGTACGCAAAATATTGGCATTGGCCTTGTTTTGTAAAAAATCCTTATTAATTATTTGTACATAAAATGCACGCGCAATTAATACAACAAAACAGAGTAGCACTACTGCCCAGAGCAGATAAAACCGCCACATATCAAAGGCAAGAGTTGGTTTTTCCGAAATAGACTGCTGTTTTTTCCGTGTTTGTTTTGTTCGCTTATCTACCATACAGCAAGGCCTTACTTATTTTGCTCTGAGGTCATTGGTAAAGAAATTACCACCGTTTCTGCAGCCGGTGGAGAAAACATCCGTAGCTGAGTTACAGCACGCGTACCAATCTGTGCCGTTGCACCAAAGGTTTGTTGCTCAATGAGCAAACGCCCCCATTCAGCATTGAGATCATCACGTTCACGCATATAAGAGCTAAGCTCTCTATAATCATGACGATATTCAAATACTTGAAATACCACCATCATGGCACTTATAAAAACAAGCGCCACCAATACTGTATACACCACAAATTTTTTAACCACTTTGTTTTCTGTGGTTGCGATTTCATCACTGCTTTTCATTACGCGCCTTTTTCTTCCAAGCGTTCAGCAACCCGAAGCCATGCACTACGTGACCGAGGGTTCGCTTTTACTTCTTCTTCACTCGCACGAACCCGTGAAATTTTCTTTAATCTTCTTGTATCTACACGCTGCTCAGGCATTCCCCAACCGAAATCTTCTGCTAACGTAGATTCTTTTTGAATAAACTGCTTGATCAGTCGGTCTTCAAGAGAATGGAAGCTAATAACAGACAAACGTCCTTTCGGTTTTAGTAAGTCTACAGCTTGCGGCAAAAACACTTCAATATCTTCTAGCTCTTTATTAATAGCAATGCGAATGGCCTGAAATGCACGTGTCGCTGGATGTTTATGTTTTTCCCATTTTGGATGAGCGGTTTTAACAACTTCCGCCAATTGAGCGGTCGTTTCTAGTTTTCCAGCGAGTTTAATGGCTTTAGCAATACGTCGACTATAACGCTCTTCACCATATTGATAAATAACATTCGCTAATTGTTCTTCTTCAATTTTAAGTAACCACTCAGCCGCAGTTAAACCCTTAGAATTATCCATTCGCATGTCCAATGGACCATCTTGCATGAAACTAAAACCACGCTCTGCCTGATCAAGTTGAGGAGATGACACCCCTAGATCAGCCATAATACCATCAACACTCATCACGCCAATTTCCTGCATCTTCTCTTTGATATCAGCAAAACTGGCATGAATGATGGTAAATCTTGAATCTTCTTGTGCTAAAGCAGCAGCAACTTCCAATGCTTGAGGGTCTTTATCAAATGCGTACACTCGCGCATTTTCATCAAGTTTAGAAAGCAATAAACGGGTATGCCCACCTCTTCCAAAGGTTGCATCGATATACACCCCAGTTGTGCGATCTGCCAATAAGCTCTCAATGGTCTCGGAAAGTAAGACAGAAATATGCGACATAGGTGTTAAATCATAGCGTGAAAATGTAACTGCACATTATCACCTTGTTTATGGGCAACGCCAAACGGCTTTTTGTAGGAAAATATTAATTTTTCATAGATAAAACCGTTTTGTTAGCACTTTTTAAGCAAAAAAAGAAAGCAAGCTCACTTTTTTAAGTTTGCTGGCTTTCTTTATGAATATTTAACTTCTAAGTTTTCTTTTTGGAATATTGTTTTTAGATCATTTTATTTACTGCTTCCCATCATAAATTTGATCAAAGACAGCTCCATTAGCAAAGTGAGTTTTCTGAGCTTTCGCCCAACCACCGAACACATCATTAATGGTAAATAATTTAATTTTTGGAAATTGGGCTGCATATTTTGCTGCCACTTGCGCATTGCGCGGTCGGAAATAATGTTTAGCCGCCAACTCCTGCCCTAACGGTGAATATAAAAAGTTCAAATAGCCTTTTGCTAAAGTTCGGTTGCCATCTTTATCTACGGTTTTATCTACAATTGCGACTGATGGCTCTGCCAAAATTGAAACTGAAGGGTAAACGATTTCATATTTATCTTTATCAGGTCCTTTAGTCGCCAATAAAGCTTCGTTTTCCCATGATAATAAAACGTCACCAATGCCACGTTCGGCAAATGTTGTTAGAGAACCGCGTGCTCCTGAATCAAGTACTTTTACATTGTGATAAAGTTTTTTAACTAACTCACGAGCTTTGGCATCATTTCCGCCCGGTTGTTTTAAGGCATAACCCCATGCCGATAAATAAATCCAACGAGGAGCTCCCCCTGTTTTAGGATTGGGTGTAATAATCTCGATGCCCGGTTTGGTTAAATCATTCCAGTCACGTATATTTTTGGGATTACCTTTTCGCACTAGGAACACAACAGTAGACGTATAAGGCGCAGAATTATTTGGAAATTCTTTTTGCCAATTTGGCTGGATAAAACCAGCTTTCACAATCTCATCAATATCATTAGCTAATGCTAACGTTACAACATCGGCTTCTAGACCCGTGGCTACCGCCCGAGCTTGTTTACCAGAGCCACCATGCGACTGTTTAAATTCAACATCTTGTCCTGTACGTTGTTTCCAGAACTTACCAAAAGCCTGATTATATTCTTGATAAAATTCTCGGGTCGGATCATAAGAAACGTTTAAAAAAGAAGTAGCAGCCTGAGCTGCTGTTACCGCCACTCCCAAGTACACAGCTACAGCCATTATTGATATTTTTTTCATTTACAAAATCCATCATTGGTTTTAGTTTTACTATATTTTTAATTTTATAATTTACAATCAATTACTTATATTAATATATTTTTTATTAATCTCTTTAAAATATATAGATAAGGATGTCTAAGTTATTTCATTTTTGAAATTTTTTGTAATTATTCTTACAACTTAATGAGGGCCTTCACTTTATCTACACATTAATTTGTTAAATAATGAAGCGCAAAGGATACATATGGCCTACATTTGGGTCGACTAGATTAAAATATAGATAATTTTTGTAAAAAGTGTGACACAGTTCCACTTTTTTATTAAGATTTATGTTTAAATCGTAGCATTACCGTAATTTTACATTTCGTTAAACTCAAAAAATAGATGAAATGTAATGAACAGAGGGGATGATTAATAATGAAAATTCATTATGGAAAAGCGTTAAGCTTAAGTTTGGTGCTGAGTTTGGCATCACAGTTTTCTGCAGCAGCGGCACTTAAAGATACTCCAAATAAAATTGGGGCAGATAAGCAGACTTCACTTATTGAAAAAGCTTTAGATCAGCAAAAACGTAACCCTATCGTGTTACCTTCTACAAATGATGAGCTTAAAGTACTCAATTCAATTCGGGTTACCCCAACTCAAAACTTTCTTGCGGCTCAACACGAACGTTTTTCACGTTTTGTTCAGGCAATCTTCCAGCCGCATGCATCTTAAATTCTGAAACACCCCTCAGCGTTTCAGCTTTAGCCCAGTCTGATGTTAAATAAAACGTCAGAATACTGGGCTTTTTCGTTATAATAGTTTCAATTTTTATTTTGACCCATTAGCTATGAAAGTTCGTACTCGTATTGCACCTTCCCCTACAGGTTTTCCTCATGTCGGCACAGCCTACATCGCCTTATTTAATATGTGTTTTGCGAAACAACATGGCGGAGAATTTATTTTAAGGATTGAAGATACAGATCAGCTTCGCTCTACTCCTGAGTCTGAAAAAATGATTTTGGATTCATTGCGTTGGTTAGGTCTAAATTGGTCGGAAGGTCCAGATGTGGGTGGCCCTCATGCACCGTATCGCCAATCTGAACGTATGGGAATTTATAAGCAATACGCATTAGAACTTGTTGAAAAAGGTCATGCTTTTTATTGTTTCGCTACAGCAGAAGAACTAGACCAGATGCGTGCTGAACAACAAGCACGTGGTGAAACACCAAAATATGATGGTCGTGGGTTAAAACTTTCTCAAGAAGAAGTGACACGTCGCTTAGAATCGGGTGAACCTCATGTCATCCGTATGAAAGTACCTGAAGAAGGTATTTGTAAATTTAATGACTTATTACGCGGGGAAGTTGAAATTCCTTGGGCTCAAGTCGACATGCAAGTTCTTCTTAAAAATGATGGATTACCAACTTATCATTTGGCCAATGTTGTCGATGACCATTTAATGGAAATCACTCATGTATTACGCGGTGAAGAATGGCTTCCATCTGCACCAAAACATCAGTTGCTTTACCAATATTTTGGTTGGGAAATGCCAACACTCTGCCATATGCCATTGCTACGTAATCCAGATAAATCAAAATTATCTAAGCGTAAGAACCCGACATCAATCAACTACTACCGTGATATCGGCGTTTTACCAGAAGCCTTGTTAAATTATTTAGGTCGTATGGGTTGGTCAATGCCGGACGAAAAAGAAGTGTTCACGCTACAAGACATGATGGATAACTTTGATATTCAACGTGTTTCACTCGGCGGTCCGATTTTTGATGTTGAAAAATTAAATTGGCTTAATGGTCAATGGATCAAAGGATTAACTCCAGGCCAATTGTTAGATCGTTTACTCACATGGAAGAGTGATCGAAGCACTTTAGAAGATATTGCAGCTGCCATTCAACCACGTATTAACTTACTTTCAGAAGCTGTAAATTGGGCTGGTTTCTATTTTAATCATATGCCACAAATTACCGCGGAAATGTTTGAAAGTAAAAAATTGACTCAAGAGCAAGTTCGCCAAAGTTTACAATTTGCAATTTGGCGTCTTGAAGGCCAGTTCACTTGGAATAATGACACTGTTAGCCAAACCCTAATGGACCTTGCGAACCAGATGGACATTAAATTACGTGATTTTATGCCAGCATTCTTTATCGCAATTGCGGGTTCAACCAGCTCAACACCAGTAATGCAGTCGATGGTCACTCTTGGACCTGATTTAACTTTCGCTCGTTTACGACGCGCTTTAGAAATTGTGGGTGGACCAAGCAAAAAAGAAGTTAAAAATTGGGAAAAACTCAATGAGAGCTTAAAATTGCCGAAAAATGAAGCAACTAGCGAAGCTTAATTCATTTTTTTGTTGACGTGTGAGCGCATTCACCCTAGTATTGCGCTCACACAAACTGGGGTCATAGCTCAGTTGGTAGAGCGCTACAATGGCATTGTAGAGGTCAGCGGTTCGATCCCGCTTGACTCCACCACGCTCCTTTGTGTTTGCCTCATCAAGTCCCTATCGTCTAGAGGCCTAGGACATCGCCCTTTCACGGCGGTAACCGGGGTTCGAATCCCCGTAGGGACGCCAAATTCTGCTTTAAAAATTATTAAAAGACTCTATCGTCACCTTACTGTTTATTCTTTATCTCTTTCTAGATTGCACATTTGTCTATTTTATCTAAAATAGCGTCTTTCTTAATTCTCTCAATGTGTAATATGCAGCCATCTGACAATCAACTAGATGCTCATCAGCATCAGAACAGTACTGCACCTTTAAAAAGAGCCATGAGTACTCGCCATCTTGTTATGCTATCACTAGGCGGGGCAATCGGAACTGGTTTATTTTTAGGTTCAGGGGAAGTCATTTCACAAACTGGAGCTATTGGCGCAATTATTGCCTACATTCTTGGTGGCGCGATCGCTTACATGGTCATGCTCTGCCTAGGAGAACTTGCCGTACACATGCCTGTTTCAGGCTCTTTCGGTGCCTACGCCAAAAAATATATTAGTCCTAGTACAGGCTACATGATTTCTTGGATGTACTGGTTGACATGGACTGCAACGCTTGGAACTGAATTTACAGCTGCAGCATTACTCATGCAGGAATGGTTCCCACATATTTCAATGTGGATCTGGACAATTGTTTTTGCAATCACTATTTTTGGTTTAAATATTAGTTCAACTCGCATTTTTGCTGAGTCTGAATTTTGGCTAGCTCTTATTAAAGTGATTACCGTTATTGCTTTTATTGTGCTGGGCCTATTAGCGATTTTTGGTTTAATTCCTTTTAATGGTAGCCAAACTGCACCGCTATTTAGCAATCTTACAGCTCAAGGCTGGTTCCCACATGGTTTAATTCCTATTTTTACCACCATGCTAATTGTTAACTTTGCTTTCTCAGGCACTGAATTAATTGGTGTTGCAGCAGGTGAAACCAAAGATCCCGCTCAAAATGTACCCAAAGCAATTAATGCTGCAATTTGGCGTCTTCTTATTTTCTTTGTAGGGACCATTATTGTTATTAGTGCTTTACTTCCTTTCCAGCTTGCGGGCTTAGGCAGTGAAGGCGTTAGTAGCAGTCCATTCGTTACAGTATTTAATTATATTGGTATTCCATATGCAGATGACATTATTAGGTTTGTAATTATTACAGCTCTGCTTTCGGCAGCAAACTCAGGACTTTACGCCGCTTCACGTATGATGTGGTCACTGTCGGAACAAAAATTACTACCTGGCGTATTTGCTACACTCTCAAAAAGTGGAACACCTATTGTTGCCCTAGTTGTAACAATGTTTGGAGCAATTCCAGGCTTGTTATCAGAGCAGTTTGCCCCAGAGACTATTTTTAAAAATCTGCTTGGCGTTGCAGCATTTACTATGGTTATTGTCTGGATGAGCATTTGTTTAAGTCAATTTAATTTCCGTCGCCAATGGTACAAATCTGGCCATACAGTTAAAGACTTACAATATGCTGCTCCATTATTCCCTATCGTCCCGATTTTAGGTTTTATTTTCTGCTTTATTACGTGTTTGAGTATGGCAGCAGACCCTGAAATGCGTGCTGGTTTTGTAGGCTGCCTTATTTTTACAGCTTTATGTTATGTCAGCTATTTTATTTTTTACCGCAATAAAGTCTAAACCACCCTTATTCAATGAAAGTGTAGCAAAAAGCTACACTTTTTTTTGTCTACACACTGGTTTTATATAACTTACCGTTGTAGATTAAAATTTATATTAAAAACAATTCCTTGTATAGAATGAAAATTATATTTATCCACGGGATGAATCAACAGAATTACACATCACATCGCTTAAAAGAGCATTGGTTAAGAGTGTTTAAACTCGGCCTAAAACAGATGCCTTGCAAAGTTAATGTACGCGATCTTCATATTCATATGCCATTTTATGGCGATTTGATGAATAAATATCAATTAAGTAATCAATTAGATCTTACAACCTTGTTACCTAAAACATTTTTAAATAATTATTTACCTATTCATTTACATGAGAATAATCCCCCAACCAAAGAACACACTCCATTTATTCCTTTATTGTCGCCATCAGCGGATCAAGCTGAAAAAAGCTTTTCAGAACGACTCTATCTCACCTCTCAGCTAGTAAAGGATCGAGTACTTAAAGAATTGGTTGTTCTTTTAAACAACTTTCCAAAATTGCATGAGAGTTTGATACAGCAGTTTCTGATTGAAACTTATATGTACTTATCTAATCCTGAATTTATGCAAGAAGTAAATCAACGAATTTTAAAGAAAATACGAGAAGAGGAAGATTATATTGTCGTTGCGCACTCCCTCGGTTCAGTCATTGCTTATCGGCTACTTTCAGACCCTTCTTATCAATTTTCAGTTAAACGATTTATAACTTTAGCATCCCCTTTATCTTTTCGCGTCATTCAAAGTAAGCTCCCGAGTCCAATTGTCAGACCACCCCATATTGACGGTGAATGGTTTAATTTCTACTCTCAAGATGATTTTTTGACTGCATTTCCATTATGTGAAGCTCCTTTTAACTTTGATCCACCTATTATTAATCAGAAAATTTTTACCTTTGCCAACCAGCCACATGAGATTTTAGGATATTTACAACACCCCTCTGTTATAAAGGCAATTATTGAACCTTTTCAGAAAAATGATGGCTAAATGTATATATTTTCTACAATTTGGGTTATTTTTAATCGCTTGATCGCTTTTTTTAATATTTCTTCAGAAAACTATTTGACAGTTTTATTAAATCGACCTAATATACGCCCACCTCTGAAACGTCCCTATCGTCTAGAGGCCTAGGACATCGCCCTTTCACGGCGGTAACCGGGGTTCGAATCCCCGTAGGGACGCCAGTAATTTTTTCAGATGTATGCCTCACATATGTCCCTATCGTCTAGAGGCCTAGGACATCGCCCTTTCACGGCGGTAACCGGGGTTCGAATCCCCGTAGGGACGCCAAATTCTAAAAAGCCACTGCATAATGTCAGTGGCTTTTTTCTTGCCTAAAAAAAGAAAAGCCAATCAATGACTAGCTTTTTCTATACTCTGTTAGCTCGCAATTCCCACTTGTACTTCAAGGCGACCCGACTGTACTCGTAGTCCTCTAATTTCAAATTGATCTACCAATTGCTGGACCAACTCTCGGCTTTCTCTCAAAATATTTAAACCCGGTAAAATACTAAAATCAGTCAAACTCAGAAGCTTTTCAACCATCCATGAACGGTTATTAATAAAGTCAATAAATCCTGCTTGCTCTAGGTCAATAAACCACATACGGTGGCCATCGCGTTGGATGCCCGGAATATCGCCAATCAAATGATTAATAAGTGATGGAATCGGCAACATATTCACGACTTCAAAACCAACTCGACCAATACGGCGCACAGCCCAATTTGACAGGGTTCCCCCATGCCGTATCTGAACATCAAGACTTTCATCCATTTGTCGTAGGCGCAAAAACTTTTCCTGCCCAATACGACATTCCAATACTTTAAAATCTAAACTTAAACGATACATGAAGCGGTGGTAATGCCCATCGATCTCGACTTGAAAACTGTCATTACCACACTTGATTTTAATATCATCAATTTCAGAGCGGTCTATGCGCTTACGAATTTGATTGTTTAATAGCATTTCCGGTAAATACAGCGTTAAAGTGCTCTTCCCCAAAAATGTACGCGCCATGATCAATGCAACTTGACGTGCAGTTTCACTGGTTTCAGACACCATATCTCGTACAGTACCTGCTGCCAGATTTGTCATTCCGACAACTCCACGTCTGGTATGGGTAGTCACTTGGTCGAGTGCATCTAATGCAGCATCCGCGACCCCTGCAATATTACGTGTCGTATCACTAGCGAACCCGACCGCATCTTGGGCATGTTGTAATGTCTTATGCAGTAATCGACGAGATAATGACGGTTTTGTAGTATCTGGGGTGGCTACAACTGATGCTGTCGTTGTAGGCTTCGACTCATTGTCATCTTGTTGACCCAAGTCCCTATCTCCTTTTTATATTTATTCCACGTCCTATTTACGAGTATTTAAGCTCATTTATAGTGCTAATTACACTTCATTTTTCTGTAGATTAGCACGCTCTACACTATTATTTTAATTTTTATGTGTACGTATAAATCATCTGCTTTTTCTATTTCATTGTTTATTCAAAATTAATTGTTTGCTCATTCAAAGTACTTCATCGATATCTTACAAATTTTTTTCTTTTTCGACATTTCCGTTAGAATAGATTCAAACTGAATGTGGAGTTCCTATGCAATACCGTTGCCCTCAATGTCAAAGTGTTAAAATTATGCCTGTAAGCCAAGGAATTAACAGCGTAAAACCAGCAGTTCCTAAAAGCCTTGTTATCTTAATTCCTGCAATTTTCATGCTTTTACTCTTGGTTGTTATTAGCATTTTTATGTGGATTTTTGGCAATGGTGCAGGCAGCTCTCTTCAAATTGCAACAGTCGTTGTTTTTGTTGTGGCTGTAGGGGCAGGTTTTATGTTCTGGCGTGATTTGCCAGACTTTAAACTGTCTATGCAAGCATTTATGCAGTCACAAAAACATTGGAAATGCCGTGACTGCAATAATGAGTGGGAAATCTAATAAATTATTCACATCAGTTTAATGCTGATGTGAATGTTTTTCCTCAGCATGTTCATGTGGAGCATGCTGGGCAGTGTGTTGACAATTAATTTCTGCATCATCTTCAATTTGCAAAGTAACCTCAGCAATCCCATGTTCGTGAGAAAGCATTTCAACTGCATCTTGATACAACTTGGTACGGTCCGCTTGAGGCGCAAATAAGTGCACCGTTAAATGAATATTTTTAGACGTAATTGCCCATACTTTAAGTTGGTGAATACTCTCCACACCTTTTAAAGAAAGCAGATCTGTACGCAACTTCTCAATATCCACTTCTTCTGGTACACCTTCGAGCAAAATATTAATGCTCTGTTTAAGCAAAATCCATGTACGCGGTAACACCCAAAAACCAATGAGTACAGCAATAAGCGTGTCAATCCAATACCAGTTGGTGAAGTAGATAACAATTGCACCAATAATTACGCCAACTGAACCTAGTGCATCGCTTAGAACTTCTAAATAGGCGCCTTTAACATTTAAGCTAGAGTTGGCATTCGACATTAGAATTTTCATTGAGATGAGATTAATCATCAAACCAATGGTCGCCACAATGAGCATACCCACACTCTGGATCTCAGGTGGTTTAGAGAAGCGGATATAGGCCTCATATAAAATATAAACTGCCACCACAAAAAGCATGAGCGCATTAAATAAAGCAGCCAGAATTTCAAAGCGCTGATAGCCAAAAGTACGTTTATTATCGGCAGGACGTTTTGAAATTTGAATGGCAACTAAAGCAATTGCCAAAGCAGCTGCATCTGTAAACATATGCGCAGCGTCAGAGAGCAATGCCAGACTTTGTGTGATTAAGCCTGCAATGACCTCAACAATTAAAAACGTTGTAGTAAGCGCTAAAGCAATCGTTAGTTTCTTAGCGTTACCTTCAGTCACTACGGCATGACTATGATCGTGTTGTCCACCCATGTTGCGGACTCCTTATTATTTATCTTTATGATGAGGTAAAAGTAACAATGAATGCATCATTACTTTTACCTCTTTCAAACACTTTTTTGACTCAGATTCTGTAATCAAAAAAGATATCTCAAATCGATGACATTATGAATGCTCAGCGCTTTTCGCCTTGCTTTCATTCATCCATCGATAAATGACTGGTAATAAAACCAGCGTTAATATCGTAGATGAAATAATGCCACCGATTACTACCGTTGCCAAAGGTCGCTGAACTTCTGCACCAGTTCCAGTTGCCAAAGCCATTGGAATAAAACCTAGTGAAGCGACACAAGCCGTCATAAGTACGGGTCTTAAACGAAGGATTGCACCATTCCAGGTTGCGGTTTGAAGATCAAATTGCTCTCTAAGCTCTTTAATAAAGCTCAGCATCACCAGACCATTTAGAACAGCAACACCCGACAAGGCAATAAACCCGACACCCGCCGACATTGAAAGTGGAATATCTCTCAACCAAAGTGCAATAAGTCCACCCGACAAAGCAAACGGAACACCGCTAAACACCAACAAGCTTTCTTTAATATTATGGAATACGGCTATGAGTAATATGAAAATCATAGCAAGCGCTAATGGAACAACTATTTTCATTCGTGCGGCAGCAGAAGCCAGATTTTCAAACTGACCGCCATATTCCAACCAGTAACCCGCTGGCAACTGTTCTTTTGCCAGAGTTGTTCTTAACTCTTGAACAAATGAGCCTAAATCACGCCCTTCTACGTTAGCGGTAATAATGACACGGCGCTTACCATTTTCACGCCCCACCTGATTTAAGCCTGAAGTACGCTCAACTTTAGCGACATCTTGAAGTTGGATTAGACCGCCATTTGGTAGCTGAATCGGAAGTTGGGCTAAGTTTTGAATGGTCCGTTGCTGATCCTCTAAGCGAATTTCAAAATCGAATCGTCGATCACCCTGTAAAATCTGCCCTACGTTTTGTCCGCCAACACTTGCCGCCACAATATCTTGAATGGCTTTGGCAGATAATCCGTATTGCGCAGCCAATGGACGGTTAATTTCGACACTCAACACTGGTAAACCGCTCGTTTGTTCTACCTTAACAGCCGTAGCGCCAGAAATTGTCTGTATCTTTTGGGCCAATGTCTGAGCCTGTTCATTAAGTACTTGCATATCATCGCCAAAAATCTTGACGCCAATATCGCTCCGGATACCTGAAATTAGCTCATTAAAACGTAGTTCAATCGGTTGAGAGAACTCGCTGTTATTGCCCGGTAATGTTGCCAAGAAAGCCTGCATACGTGAACGCAGTTCATCTAGCGTCTCTTTAGAGTTTGGCCATTGATCATGAGGTTTAAGTAAAATGACCGCATCAGAGATATTAGGTGGCATCACGTCAGTTGCGACCTCAGCCGTTCCTGTTCGTGCAAAAACAGCCTTTACCTCTGGAAAATTCTTCAAAATGAGCTTTTCAGTATTTTCTTGCATTCGCAGTGATTGCTCGAGTCCAGTACTAGGTGAGCGCATTTGCTGTAACGCGAAATCACCTTCACTGAGTTGCGGAGCAAATTCACTACCCATTTGGGTCGCTAACACGCCTGTGAGCACTAAAATACTCAATGCAAAGCTCAGAACAACGATCTTAAGTTGATAAGCCAGATCAAGAATATCTCGATATTTCTGCTTTAAAGCTTGCATCCAACGTGTTTCTTTTTCTTTCACTTCACCCGTAACAAAAAGAGCAACAGCCGCAGGTACAAATGTCACAGAAAGAATCATGGCACCCAATAACGCCATGACCACGGTCATTGCCATTGGATGGAACATTTTCGCTTCAACGCCAGATAAGGCAAAAATAGGTAAATAGACCACTAAAATAATCATTTGCCCAAAAATAAGCGGTCGACGGGCTTGTTTCGCTGCAAGAAACACTTCTTTGAATCGCTCAGTTCGCGTAAGTGGTCGATGTAAAGCATGCTGTGCTTCTGCTAGACGCCGAATACAGTTCTCTACAATAACAACTGCCCCATCTACAATAATCCCGAAATCAAGCGCTCCTAGGCTCATCAAGTTAGCACTAATGTTTTGCTCAGCCATACCAGCAAGGGTAAATAACATTGAAAGGGGAATAACACAGGCAGTAATTAAAGCGGCTCGGAAATTTCCTAGAAAAATAAATAAAATCACAATAACCAGAATCGCCCCTTCTACAAGGTTCTTCTGTACTGTGGCAATTGCTTTGTTTACTAGAATCGTTCGATCATAAACCGTTTCTATTTCTACCCCTTTGGGTAAAGTAGATTGAATTTCCTTAACTTTACTATCAACGGCCTGAGCAACGGTACGGCTGTTTTCTCCCATCATCATCATGGCAATGCCAAGAACAGTTTCTTCACCATTGTAAGTTGCAGCACCTGTTCTTAAATCATGTCCAATAGAGACATTCGCCACATCTGCCACACGAATTGGTAAACCATTTTTGGTACTTACAGTAATGTTTTGAATATCCTCAACACTACTTAACATGCCTGGCACACGAACAGTAAGTTGCTCACCGTTCTCTTCAATAAATCCCGCACCACGGTTTTCATTGTTTTCTTGCAAAGCAGTCTGAAATTCATTAATTGAAATTTGCAGCTGCTGCAAACGTTTTAAATCAGGCGATACAATATAGGTTTTATTGTAGCCACCAATACTGTTAATTTCGGCTACGCCTTTCACACGCTGCAATTGAGGACGCACAATCCAGTCTTGAATTTCACGCAAGTCCATAGCTGTATAAGTAGTGCCATCTGCTTTTTTAGCACCAGCTTTTGCTTTTACAACCCATTGGTAAATTTCACCCAGCCCCGTTGAAACAGGAGACATGACAGGATCAACCGTTTCAGGTAGTTGTCCATCTGCCTCTTGTAAACGCTGGTTAATCAGTTGTCTTGCCCAATAAATATCAGTTCCGTCTTTAAAAATAATGGTGACTTGAGAAAGTCCATAACGAGAAATGGAGCGAGTCTGTTCCAGATTAGGAATTCCGGCCATCGCATTTTCAATCGGATAGGTAATCCGTTGTTCGACCTCTAAAGCGGTATATCCATTCGCTTGAGTATTAATCTGTACCTGCGTATTGGTAATGTCTGGAACGGCATCAATAGGAAGCTTTTGATAACTCCATATTCCAACGCCAATCCATGTCAGCACAAAGAGCATGACCCAAATAGCATTTTGAATAGCAAACTGAATAATTCTGTCAAACAGTCCTTCGGGTTTGGGCAGCTCAGGTTTATTAATGTCCATGCTCCGCCTCTCCTTTTTCCAATTCGGATTTCAGCAAGAAGCTGCCTTCTGCAACATAGCGCTGGCTTGGATTAATACCTTTTACAACCTCGACCCATTGACCATCTGTAGAACGTTGTCCCAACTGTACTGTGACCGGTTCGAATTCAAAGCCTGTTTTGACCATTTTTGGCGTAAAGATAACGTCTTTACCTTCGACCTGCTGGATCGCTTGTGCTTTTACACGTGTCACTTTTTGTGTTGAGCCTGAATTTAGCTCAACGTTCACCATGAGGTTTGGACGTAATTCACTGTTATTAGCCAAAACTTTCGCACGAACTTGCAAACGCCCCGTTTGAGCATCAGCTTCAGTTGTTAAGCTTTGGACCTGTGCAGTAAATACATTCCCAGTTTGCAAAGATTTAAATTCAACCTGCTGGTTAGGCTGCACATTCACATTACCAGTGCTTGGTAAAATGAACTCCAGCCACAACTGATCAAGCTGATTAATAATAAAAAGCTGATCTGCTAGCTGTACGTTTTCACCCACCACAATATCTTTATTACTGACCATGCCAGCAATTGGAGCTGTTAAGGTGTAGCGTCCCCCTGAGACCGAACCTGCGCCAAATGCACTCAAGCGTGAACGAGCTGCTTTAACTTGAATTTGGGCTTGCTGATAAGCGTTATAAGCTCGTTGATAATCTTGCTTGGCAGAGATTCCTTGTGACCATAAACTGCGTTCACGCTCATAGTCCTGACGCATTAAATCAAGATTAGACTGTGCAATTTGTAAATTGGCTTGCTGATCGACTAAATCTGGTACCAATAAGCTTGCAAGGGCCTGACCTTTTTTAACCTGTTGTCCAAGCTCTACATACACTGCTTCTACATGTCCACTAAAACTTGGCGAAACATGAGCTTGACGGTCTGTATTGACAACTAGCTTGGCTGGATAAGTTTGAAGCTGAGCAACTTCACCTAATTCAGCCTGTTCAATTTTTAAATTTTGTTCCTGCATTTGTTGAGCAGAGAGCATCAATGGTTTTTCACCCTCGTTATTATGTCCTTCACCCTCTTCTTCAGCATGCTCATGCTCTTCTGAGGCTTCAGAAGAGGCAGGTTTATTTTTTGAATTTAAAACGAGCAAACCGATTAATATTGCAGTGATTGCAGCAATCACTCCCACCCAAAGCCACTGAGAATTTTTCTTTAAATTTACCGACATTTTTATTCTCCTGCCTGAGTTGGGAATGTTTGACTTTGTTGCCAAACACGTTGATTCAATTGCATTAAGGCATCTTTGGCCATGATTTGCTCTGGCTCTAACCCTAGACGCAAACTTTGAATTTCAATTGAATTTTGCCAAGCCTGTTTTAATAGCTCGACTTTACGTAACCGAACATCTTGCAATTGCATGGTGGCTTGCTGAACATCGGTTACGGCGAATTTACCTAAACGGAAACCTTGTAATGTTTTTTGCTGAACTTGAATGGCAAGAGGAACTTGTTGATCACTCAATTGTTTAAACTGCATTTGCAAGCCTTTCAATTCAGACATTAGGGCTTCAATATCAATCTGATTTTGCTTTTGATAAAAGCTTTGCTGGCGTTGAGATAACTCTTGCTTGGCTTGAGCAATCTTGATTCCATACTGCTGTCGGTTAAAAAGATTTAAAGGAATTGCGACGCCTAAACGAATTTGGTTATCGGTACTTTGTTCAGGTGATCGAGTGTTATTCACACCTAAAGTTACCGTAGGTAATGGTTTAGCTTTTGCTTTAAGTTGTTGAATGTTGGCTTGCTGAGCAAGGGAATCTAATTGGAAGGAACGCTCTAACAAATTATTTTGTGAATCTTGACTTGGTTCTATATTCGCTGCCAGTGCCCATAACTGGTTTGGGCGTTGGAGTAGTTGAAATTGACTTGAACCACCACCCCACAAGTTCACCAGTTGTTGCTTCGCAACATTTAGTTTTAAACTGACTTGTTGATATAAGCGCTGATTTTCCAAGTGAGACATACGTACTCGGTCTACATCAACCTGAGCAATACTGCCTGCCTGATAACGTTTTTCAGATGCAAGTAAATTTTCTTGGCTGACGGATAGCTGCTCTCCAATGAGAGACTTTTCAAGCTCAAGTAATGCAACTTGTGACCAGAAATATTTAACAATTAAATCAAGCTCAGCCTTATAACGCTGTTCCGCCAAATCAATTTTTGATATTTCCACTTTTGCCAAATTTTGCGCAGCCTTACGCTGCCCAAAGATATCCAAAGGTTGAGAGATTCCAATTGCGAGTTCTTTTTCTTGATCACTCTGGAAACCTGTTTGCTCAATGGAAAGACTTGGGTTAGCCCATAAACGACTTTGCTTTAAATTAGCCTCAGCCATTTGCTGCTGTGCTTGCCAAACACCTTGCTGACTTTGATATTTTTGTACCTGCTCTAAAGCTTGCTCAAAAGTAAAGGCAGCTTTTTGAATATAACGTTCTTGTTGAATATCAGACTGAGCCATCGTTACTTGCCCAGCCAATAGCATGGCAATAGATAGGCTTGAGATGGTTAAAACTTTTTTTAACGTTATCTTAACGTTACTCTCTAAGTGAGAAGTAAAACTCACTCGATTTGAAAAAATAGAAGACATGTTTTGCCCCGCAATAAATAAGAGATGCGGTGGGCTTTTTTTGGCTACCCCACCTATAGCGGGGTTAAAACAGGAGGAGGTTTTAAAGCAGTAAGATGTGGTGACTGGTAAGAATTAGACCAGTAATAAATTGGCGTTAATACATGTATATGTACAACAGGCACCTCGGCTTGTTTTGCAATTTCAGTCATTACTATATGAAAACATGAAGGTAAATGATCATGATGATCTTGCAAGTTCAAAGGAGCCTTATGAGAATTTTCTACTATACTCGTCTGTTCAGTATGAGCTTGATGTGAAGATTGATATACATTCAAAGCCGCATGATGTCCGAAATGATGCAATGCTTTTTCCTGATTTTCATGCATGCAAAATGCCGCTGCCACATTCCATAAACTCTGAAATATGAGCAAACAAAACAAGACTGACATAAAAATCGCAGAACGTGGCAACAGCACACCATTAAGCTAAAAGTTGAACCAAGCCACTATAACAGGCACGAGCTATGTAATAAAATTACAAAAGGCTGATTCGTCAATTCTTCCATTTTTTTAATTTAGAACCCATCACACCTTATTTGGGACAAAAATAATTTCTTCTTGAGTAACGATTATGTATAAACTTTTTTCTGCTTCTATATTAACCATTTGCCTTGGCTTAACGGGCTGTGCCACTTCAATACTATCATCGGCTTTACCTGATGAAACAACTCAAGTTCAAACAAATACTTTAAAAAAAGATCAAATTATTGCGCTAGGTCAGGCAGTTAAAAATCAGCAAGAACAAGGACTCGTATTTATAGGTCAAGACTATAATTATTTAATGACAGATGGTAGTTCAAACCTTCTAAATATTATCAAAAGCATTCCAGCAGAACAAAGAACAATAAAAACACCATCACCTCTTATACTTGAGATGGATGATTCCACCCATTTCCATGGAGAAATAACGATTCGTTATAATATCCCTATGTCTAAAATAGATGAAAAACAAAAAGAACTTTTAAAGACGTTAGGTTTTAAAAATCAATTCATGGCTATGGAAAATCAACAACAAGTTTTTTATCCTTTCACCATAATCCGCTTTAAAGGACAGATTTATCAAAAAGCAGATAATCAAAAGATTCAACAACAAATCTCAACCCCTTACTCAATTGAATTACAAGAAAAAATTGAAACAACCACAAAGCACCCATTTAAACGTGTTACTCGTAAAGTTTTATATCCATTAGCAATGACCTTTGATGTCATTGTTATTGCACCATCTTTAATATGGTCAGATTTACATAGTGATTTTAATAAATAAAACCCATAAAGGCATAAAATAAAAAACCAGCCCTTAGGCTGGTTTTTTTAAATTAACAGAGATTAACCGCTAATTTTTTTGTATTTCGTACGTTTTTGAGCAGCGTCATCACCTAAACGTGACTGGCGATATGCTTCGTATTCTGCATAGTTACCTGCGTAGAATTCTGGCTGCTCATTTTCAAATGACAAGATATGTGTCGCAATACGGTCAAGGAACCAACGGTCATGCGATACCACCATTACCGTACCTGGGAATACAAGAATTGCATCCTCAAGCGCACGTAAAGTTTCAATATCCAAGTCGTTTGATGGCTCATCCAGTAAGATAACGTTTGCACCTAACTGTAAGATCTTCGCCAGTTGTAAACGGTTACGCTCACCACCAGACAATTCGCCTACACGTTTTTGCTGATCTTGACCTTTAAAGTTAAAACGGCCGATATAAGCACGTGACGCGATTTCGTAATCACCGATTTTTAAGATATCTAAACCGCCAGAAACTTCTTCCCAAACAGTTTTATTATTATCTAAAGTGTCACGGATCTGACCAACATAAGCAACTTTAACTGACTCACCTAAGGTCACAGTACCTGTATCAGGTTGCTGTTCGCCGGTCATCATACGGAATAAAGTCGTTTTACCGGCACCGTTCGGACCAACGATACCAACAATCGCTGTTGGCGGTACAGTAAAGCTTAAGTTTTGGTACAGTAAGCGGCCGTCAAATGATTTACTGATGCCTTCCACTTCCACAACTTTGTTACCCAAACGTGGACCAGGTGGAATATAGATTTCAGACGTTTCATTACGTTGCTGGAATTCTTTAGAGTTAAGCTCTTCAAAACGTTCCATACGCGCTTTGTTTTTCTTTTGCTGACCTTTAGCATTTGAACGAACCCATTCAAGTTCTTTTTTCAATGCTTTAGCAAAAGATTCTTCTTGTTTATTTTCCTGCTCTAAACGAGCATTCTTTTGTTCCAACCAAGAAGAATAGTTCCCTTGATAAGGAATCCCCATACCACGGTCAAGTTCAAGAATCCACTCAGCCACGTTATCCAAGAAATAACGGTCATGCGTAATCGCAACGATAGTGCCAGGGAAATCCTTCAAGAAACGTTCTAACCAAGTTACAGATTCTGCATCCAAATGGTTCGTCGGTTCGTCCAGAAGTAACATATCTGGTTTCGAGAGCAATAAACGGCAAAGTGCAACACGACGGCGCTCACCACCAGAAAGTAATGATACGTCTGCATCCCAAGCTGGAAGATTCAATGCATCCGCAGCAATTTCAAGCTGGTTGTTTAGGTTATGTGCATCCCAAGCATGAATAATTGACTCTAATTTTTCCTGCTCTTTTGCAAGTGCATCAAAATCTGCATCAGGCTCAGCATATTCAGCAAAAACTTGATCAAGACGAGCTAAAGCATCCAAAGCCTCACGCACGCCATCTTCAACGTTACCACGAACGTCTTTAGTTGGATCAAGCGGTGGTTCTTGCTCTAAATAGCCGATTTTAATTCCAGGTTGTGCACGAGCCTCACCAGAGAAATCTTTATCTACGCCCGCCATAATACGAAGCAAGGTAGATTTACCTGCACCGTTCAAACCGAGCACACCAATTTTGGCACCCGGGAAAAATGATAAAGAGATGTCTTTTAAGATTTCGCGCTTTGGCGGAACCATTTTAGACACTCGGTTCATCGTATAAATATATTGGGCCACGCAGGACTCCTCAATTGAAAAACCAGTACATCGCAATAAGCGATAAATAATCGCGCGTATTATACGCTGAAAACCTCTTTGACTTGAAGTTATGATTTCCATCGTACGGATTTATCAAACAATTTTCTTTTTCAATAAGTTGCAAAATGTTTATGTATAAGATTTATACAGCATTTCAGCGTATATTTTTCTATCTTTATTCCTAAAAAAGGAAAACAAACCAGAATTTCAGCAATTTTCTCTATTCGTTTTAGGCTAGACTCGCTCAATATTTAACTCACGAAGATGAAGTAATCATGACTTATAAAGATGAAACCTTAGCAATTCATGCTGGCTATTCACCCGAAGCGACCACAAAAGCTGTTGCAGTCCCTATTTACCAAACCACTTCTTATGCATTTGATAATACCCAGCACGGCGCTGACCTCTTCGATTTAAAAGTTCAGGGTAATATTTATACCCGCATTATGAACCCGACCACTGCGGTACTTGAGCAACGTCTTGCAGCACTAGAAGGCGGAATTGGCGCTTTAGCTTTAGCATCTGGCATGGCAGCAATCACCTATGCTATTCAGACGATTACTGAAGCGGGAGACAATATTGCCTCTGTTTCAACATTGTATGGTGGAACCTATAATTTATTTGCCCACACATTACCAAAACAAGGTATTGAGGTCCGATTTTTTGATTACCAAAAGCCTGAAAGCTTGCGTAACTTAATTGATGATAAAACTAAGCTTGTTTTTGTTGAGTCAATTGGAAATCCGCTTGGGAATATTATCGATCTAGAGGCCATTGCGAAAATTGCCCATGAATATGGTGTTCCAGTCGTTGTAGATAATACCGTTGCCACCCCTGCCTTATTAAAACCTTTTGAATATGGTGCTGATATTGTCATTCATTCTCTCACCAAATATATCGGTGGTCATGGCAATAGTATTGGCGGCGCGATTGTAGATAGCGGTAAATTTCCTTGGGGTAAATATCCGGAACGCTTTAAAGTTTTGAACACACCAGACCCGAGTTATCACGGGGTTAATTATGTCGAAGCTTTAGGTGAAGCTGCATATATTGCCCGTGCACGCGTCGTTCCATTGCGCAATACAGGCGCAGCAATTAGCCCATTAAGTGTATTTTTAATTTTACAAGGTTTAGAAACGCTAAACCTTCGGATGGAACGCCATACTGAAAATGCTCAAAAAATTGCGGAATATCTAAAAAATCATCCTAAAGTAAAATGGGTGAATTATGCAGGCCTCAAAGATCACCCACAGCACCAACTGGCTCAGAAGTATGTAAAAGGTAAACCTTCTGCAATTTTATCTTTTGGCGTGCAAGATGGTCTCGAAGGCGGTACTCGTTTTATCGATGCCCTACAACTGTTTACTCGTCTCGTAAATATTGGCGATGCAAAAAGTTTAGCTTGCCACCCTGCTACAACAACTCATCGCCAGCTCAACGAACAAGAACTTAAAGCTGCTGGTGTAAGTGAAGATATGGTTCGTCTTTCAATTGGGATTGAGCATATAGATGACTTAATTGCCGATTTAGAACAAGCGCTTTCAGCTGTGTAATTTTTAAACTACTCAACAAGCCTCTGGAAATAGAGGCTTTTTTCTTTTTTACGCACTATACCACTACAATCAATTAATGGATTAAGATACTATTTTAGAGTTTTTACTCTAAATAAATTGTTAAATTTCATATATTTACAGACTAGACAATTTTTAAACATCTATTAAGATATGAGCAATATTTATGAGTTCATCTGGATGAACCTACGGTTGTAAAAAATAAAAATTACATACCGGAATAAATAGTCCCTGCCCCTACTTAGGTAAAATGCTGTGAATAAAAAATTAGAAGCTCTGTTCCAGGAAAAGGTACAAGATAAAGTCATTTTAGTGACAGGCGCCTCAAGCGGAATCGGTTTAACCATTTCAAACAAACTTGCTGATGCGGGTGCTCATGTCTTATTAGTTGCACGTACTGAAGAAACTTTGGAAGAAGTGAAAGCAGATATCGAAAGTCGTGGTGGTAAAGCATCAATTTTCCCATGTGATCTCAACGATATGGATATGATTGATCAAGTGTCTAAAGAAATTTTAGCAACGGTTGATCACATTGATATTTTAATTAATAACGCAGGTCGTTCTATTCGCCGTGCCGTACATGAGTCTTATGACCGTTTCCATGACTTTGAACGCACGATGCAGTTAAATTATTTTGGCGCAGTGCGCTTAGTTCTCAATATTTTGCCTCACATGATTCAACGTCAAGATGGGCAAATTATTAATATTAGCTCGATTGGTGTGTTAGCAAATGCGACTCGCTTCTCTGCCTATGTCGCATCTAAAGCTGCTCTTGATGCATTTAGCCGCTGTCTATCGGCCGAAGTTCATGCACATAAAATCGCAATTACTTCAATTTATATGCCATTGGTTCGTACCCCAATGATTGCGCCAACCAAAATTTATAAATATGTACCAACACTTTCACCTGAGCAGGCTGCTGACTTAATTGCTTATGCAATTGTGAAACGTCCAAAACGTATGGCAACCAACTTGGGTCGTTTAGCTTCAATGACTTATTCTGTCGCACCGAGCATCAACAATATGTTTATGTCGATTGGCTTTCGCTTATTCCCAAGTTCGGATGCAGCAAAAGGTCAAGAAACCGAGAAATTGAACTGGGCACAAAAAGCATATGCACGAATTTTCCCAGGTGAACACTGGTAATTTCTGGCTAAAAATATAGTTTAGAATTTAAAAAGCGCCTCACTTAAGGCGCTTTTTTTAACTAAAAATACTATCCATCAAGGAACTGAACATGTCCTGTTTTTACATCATAAATTGCGCCTACAATTGTAATCTCACCTCGCTCAACCATATCTTTTAAAACGCTACTATGGCTAATAATGTATTGAATATTGTAGTGAACATTCATGGCAGTCACCTGATTTACAAAGGCTTTGCTGAGTTCACGTGGCTGCATAATGTCATACACACTATCAACCGAATGCATTAAAGGCCCAAGCACATATTGAATATGTGGCATTTCCTTCACGTCAGCCACTTGCTTATGTTCTAGGCGTAATTGACATGCGCTCGTCACTGCACCGCAATCGGTATGCCCTAAGACTACAATCACTTTAGAGCCTTTAGCCTGACAAGCAAACTCAAGCGAGCCTAATACCTTTTGCCCAGCAATATTACCTGCGATTCGTAAGCTAAACAGATCACCAATACCCACATCAAAAATCATTTCTGTAGGTGCACGTGAGTCCATACAACCAAGAACAGCTGCGATCGGGTGTTGTCCTTCATCTGCGGTAACTCGAATTTGACGATAAATATCCCGTTGCAGGCGTTCGTTTCTTACAAAACGTTCATTACCCTCTTTAAGCAAATTCACGACTTGCTGTGGACTCAGTTTTTGTTGTAAATCTCTTGTACTAATATCAATATCAAGTACTGCATCATCCACATCTTGATAGTGCTGCTTAAACCCAACAAGTTTAAGGTTTACCTGACGTTTAATGGCAGTTTCATTTTGATAATCTTGAATAACTTGGTAGATGTCAGGATCAATCGAATCACATTGAGTTGCATCAATAATGAGTTGTTGATGTTTATGTACATGTTCTAATGCAGAAATAAGCGCAGAACGATTAAGAAAGGTGACTTGTGATGGAAGTTCAATACGAGTAACTACGCCGTGCAAGCGCTTCTCTCTATAAACACGAATACCCTTATTAAAATTCCCATAAAGAATAAAAGCACTACTGGTGAACAGACCAATTAAAATTCCCATTAAAAGATCGGTCTGCAAAATTGCAACTAAGGTAATAATAAAAGGTAAAAATTGTTTCCAACCCTTTTGATAAAGCTGTTTAAATAGTTTTGGATGGGTAAGCTTAAACCCTGTCACGATTAAGATCGCAGCCAATACTGACAAAGGAATCATGTTCATTAATGGCACGAAAAACAAAACCGCCAATAGCAATAATACGCCATGAATAATGGTAGAGCATTTACTACGCGCGCCTGTATTTGCATTCACTGAACTACGCACAATCACTGAGGTTACAGGCATTCCACCAATTAAGCCTGAAATAATATTACCTGTGCCTTGTGCCCAGAGTTCACGATTAGGGGGAGAAGAGCGTTTTTGAGGATCGATTTTATCTGCCGCTTCCAGATTCAATAATGTTTCTAACGATGCAACGACAGCAAGCGTAATTGCCCCTGTGTAAATCATAGGCTCAGCTAAATAGCTAAAATCAGGGAAAATTAATACTTTTTCGGGTGCTTGCAATATATTCGGCAATTGAATGAGGTTATCAACTTGCACTGCCCATGGAGAGCCAATACTCACCAAAATAAAATTTAAAACCGCTGCCAACACAACTGCAATCAGAGCAGAAGGCAAAGCTAGTTTTTTGAGTGGACTGCTATCCCACGCTAAAATTAAGAATAAACTGAGCAGACCAATGAGTGCAGCGCCTCCATCAAAACGCTGAAGAAATGCGTCTGGCGTTGAAGTCCAAACCTGCTTCCATGAAAAATCAGAAAGCCCAAACAGATAAGGTAATTGTGTCGCAATCAGGATGACACCAATGGCCGCCAGTAATCCTAAAATGACATTATTTGGAATAAAGTTTGCAAAAAAGCCTAACTTGAATAATCCAAAGAGAATTTGTAAAACACCAGCAAAAATAATACATAATAAAAAGGCGGCATAATTGCCGCCTAATTGTTCTAACTGTACAAGAATTACAGCAGTTAGTCCTGCTGCTGGTCCGGCTACACTGATGTGGGAGCCACTCAGTAAGCCAACAATAATACCGCCAACAATACCAGCAATAATGCCAGAGATAATGGGAGCTCCTGAGGCTAAAGCGATACCCAAACACAGCGGTAATGCCACAAGGAATACGACAACTCCGGACAGGAGGTCTTTTAAATGAAATCTATTTTTCAGGTTTAAAACCGACATAAAACAACCATTTATAATATAAAGAAATAAGCAAAGTTGTACTATTACAGCCTGAAAGTGATTAATTGCTTCAAGGCTGGGTTGATGATGTCGGACAACTGAATCTCATTAAAGTTGAGTTATGCTATAACGTTGTATAGTTGATTGTAGATTTAACAACGTTTTTGTTGATCTTAAGATTCACCTCATCTTTACGACTGCGATTTTTTTCTTATCTGCTTTTATATAATTGTTAAAAATAATTTTTAACCCATAAAAAAAGCCTCCGATTGGAGGCCTTTTTATCAATTAAAAACTCTTATTTAGAGCCTTTAATCCCTGCTTGTAGTAACAATGCGCCTAAACCGCCAATCTTTTGTTCTTGTGGTTTATCTTGCTTGCTGCGCTGAGGACGTTCAGCTTGATCTTTACGCGGTTGAGGA
This sequence comes from Acinetobacter sp. WU_MDCI_Abxb74, assembly GCF_025513915.1. Taxonomy (NCBI): domain Bacteria; kingdom Pseudomonadati; phylum Pseudomonadota; class Gammaproteobacteria; order Moraxellales; family Moraxellaceae; genus Acinetobacter; species Acinetobacter sp. WU_MDCI_Abxb74. The sequence goes on along the minus strand of NZ_JAHPRP010000007.1, from coordinate 7,652 downwards.
CGTTTACCTTGAGGTTTACGCTCAAAACGTTGTTCTGTATTTTGCTCGCGGCGTGGTGGACGCTGAGCTTTTACAGGTGCAGAACCTTCAGCACGCATACTTAAGTTCACGCGGTTACGTTCAACATCAACCTGCATAACACGCACTTGTACGATCTGGCCCGGTTTTACAACTTTATGTGGATCAGATACGAATTCATTTGCTAATTCAGAAATATGAACTAAACCATCCTGATGCACACCGATATCAACAAAGGCACCAAAGTTTGTGACATTAGTGATCACACCTTCAAGTTGCATGCCTTCTGTCAATTGACCAACTTCAGTAATATCTTCACGGAATTTAGCAGTACGGAACTCTGGACGTGGGTCACGACCCGGTTTTTCAAGTTCAGCTAAAACGTCTTGAATTGTTGGTAAACCAAATTTGTCATCAACAAATTCATCAGCTTTTACTTGACGAATGATTTCAGTATTACCGATGATGTCTTTAACAGTTGTTGCTTTTGCTGCAACAATTTTCTCAACAAGACCATAACTTTCTGGGTGAACAGAAGACGCATCCAAAGGTTCAGAACCATTTTGAATACGTAAGAAACCAGCCGCTTGTTCAAAAGTACGCTCGCCTAAACGTGGTACGCTTTTCAACGCTTGACGGTTATCAAAACGGCCATGCTCTTTGCGGTATTCAACAATCTGTTGAGCAATTGCTTTGTTTAAACCAGCAATATAAGCCAAGATTGCTGGTGAAGCGGTATTTACATCAACGCCTACAGCATTCACACAGTCTTCTACTACTGCATCAAGTGTTTTTGCCAAACCAGTCTGGTTCACATCGTGTTGATATTGACCCACACCAATTGATTTCGGATCAATCTTAACAAGTTCTGCAAGTGGATCTTGTAAACGGCGAGCAATAGAAACTGCTCCACGAATTGAAACGTCAAGCTCTGGGAGTTCTGCTGAAGCAAGTTCACTTGCAGAGTAAACAGATGCACCCGCTTCACTTACAGTGATTCGTGTTAAATTCAGATCAGTATTCGCAGCCATCATTTCAGCTACAACAGCTTCTGTTTCACGGCTAGCTGTACCATTACCAATTGCAATGAGCTCTACATTATATTCACGACATAGGCGTGCAAGTTCAGCAATTGAGCCTTCTTTATCTTCTTTTGGAGCAAATGGATAAATCGTGCTGTGAGCAAGTACGTCACCTGCATCGCTGATCACTGCAAGTTTCACACCTGTACGAATACCAGGGTCAACACCTAAAGTAGTACGACTACCTGCTGGCGCTGACAATAATAAATGACGAAGATTTTCAGCAAATACCTGCATTGCTTCTGCTTCGGCAGTAAGACGTTTCTCTGTCAGCAATGAATGCTCAATTTGAGGACGAATCTTGCCTAACCAGAATAATTTTGCAGTTTGCTTTAAGAAGTCCTGACGTGCTTGAGGCTGAATTTGCTCAAGGTTGTATTCAGTTTCAATACGCGCCAATGGTGCATCATCTTCACCATCTACTTTCAAACCCAATACGTTTTCTTGACGACCACGTAACATCGCCAATAAACGATGAGAAGGTAATTTGTTTAGACCTTCAGAAAATTCAAAATAATCACGGAATTTTTTACCAACTTCTTTCTTTTCTTCAGATGCAACATTACTTTTTAAAACCGCAGTTTTTGCAAAAGTTGTTTTTAATTCTGTAGTAAGTGAAATATTTTGTGCCCAGTCATCAATCAGAATATGCTGAATCGCATCTAACTGACTTTCAACATCTGGATAGTCTTCATGACTGAATCCAGCCAATGCTTCTGTCGGGTCAACTTGTTCTGCAATAATTTTTTCAGCAATTGGTCCTAAACCTGCTTCTTTTGCTTTAAAAGATTTACTTGTACGCTTAGGGCGATACGGTGCATAAAGTTCTTCTAAAGCATTTTTTGTTTCGGCTGCATTCACCCGCGCCAACAAGTCATCATTCAATTTATTTTGTTCTTGCAATGACTGAATGACTTTTTCACGGCGCTCATATAAATCACGTAAATACGCTAAACGAGTATCTAATTGGCGTAACTGCGTATCATCTAAACCTTGTGTTACTTCTTTACGGTAACGGGCAATAAATGGAACACTGGCACCCTCATCAATTAAGCGGATGGCAGCTTCTACTTGGTTTGGACGTACGGCAAGCTCACTTGCCAACTGCTGAACTAAGTCAGTCATCGTGTTTGATCCCACAAGGATAAAGTTTAAAAGCACTGATTATAAAGACCAAGCCCATAAAATCCACACTTGTTTGCGTATTCAAAACGTTTTTTTTTATTGACTCTGGATATTTATGCTTTTTAGAGCAACTAGAGCACATAAAAACAGGTATTTAAGTCTAAAAATTTCAAAGCTGCCTTCTGCCGTTACTCTTTATAAAATTACAAACGCGCAACTTATGTCATGAAGGTGTAAAAATTTTATTATAATTTATGAGAAAATGATCATATTGATACACTCCTGAAAAGTTAAAAAGATAGAGTTGCAACAATATTTTATTCGTCTCATCTTTTATCAAACCCAGCTACTTGCCTACTACAACAATTAAAAGCGCTATAACAACCGAGTTCATCTACCTAAAATAAACTATTTGAAACAATTAGTTATTAACATTTAATGTTTAAAAAATTATCAAATATTTAAGTATTTGTTTTTTTAGATCAGTCTTTGCTAAATTATGGGCTTAAGATGTTGTTTTTTGGTTTCAAACCACCTTGAAAATTGTAATTTTGAGCAAATTGATACATAGTCTTAACGAGAACATCAGCATTATACTGAGGGCTTGCTGGCAATAAGCCTCACCGACCCAATAATATATAAATTATGACTTTAAAAGGGAGTACATCATGAGTTTAGTTGTACCTGCTGAACATCCTGAAACCGTACACAACGAAACGGATCGTGTCGAACGTATTTTAGTGGTCGATGACGATGTGCGTTTACGTACCCTCTTGCAACGTTTTTTGGAAGATAAAGGCTTTGTTGTAAAAACCGCCCACGATGCTTCGCAAATGGACCGTTTATTACAGCGTGAGTTATTTTCACTTATCGTACTCGACTTTATGTTGCCAGTTGAAGATGGCTTAAGTATTTGCCGTCGTTTACGCCAATCAAATATTGATACACCTATTATCATGTTAACAGCACGTGGTAGCGATTCAGACCGTATTGCAGGTCTTGAAGCTGGTGCAGATGATTACTTGCCAAAACCATTTAATCCAAATGAACTTTTAGCTCGTATTCGTGCTGTATTGCGTCGCCAAGTTCGTGAAGTTCCTGGTGCTCCAAGCCAACAAGTTGAAGTTGTGAGCTTTGGTCCATGGTCTTTAGACTTGTCTACACGCACACTGACACGTGAAGGTCAAATCGTTACCTTAACGACTGGCGAATTTGCAGTATTAAAAGCATTGGTACAACACCCACGTGAACCATTAACGCGCGACAAACTTATGAATTTGGCTCGTGGCCGTGAATGGGGTGCAATGGAACGTTCAATTGACGTTCAAGTATCTCGCCTACGTCGTTTAATTGAAGATAATCCTGCACGTGCACGTTATATCCAAACGGTATGGGGCGTGGGTTATGTATTTGTTCCAGATGGTGCGGAATAAGCTTGAGATAAGATAGAGTGAGTTTAGAACCAATCGCGCCACAAAACTTTACTGACTACACCACCTACTCTGAACGGAAACGAACTCGGTGGGAACGTTTTCTCGACAAAATTAAGCCACGTTCTGCTGCCATGCGTACCACTATTTTGGTACTGCTGGTGGTATTTTTTAGCTTATTTATGTCGTTATGGTTCTTTTGGCGCACTCTTTATTTACCTGAAATTCAACAACATGCTCGTTATCTTGCAGTTGAACTTGAGCTCGTCAACAATCCAGATATACGGATTTTTCATCGCGAAAATGAAGTTGATGTTGATGCGTGGTTACGCAATCGTGTTGGTATTGAATATGTTACCAACCCTAAAGAATATCCAAGTGTCCGCGAGAAAGTTATTGCCGAGTTTTTTACCAATCAGATCGAACAAAAACTGGCAAATGAGATTGGGGCTAAGGATGTTACGGTTTACTTCCAGTTTAAACCTAGTCCACGTATCTGGATTCAAACACCTGAAATGCACGGGAATTGGGTCCGCGAGCCTTTAAAAACCTATGCCAATTATAGCCCTGAGCTATTAATTGGTTGGATCGTTGGTGTTCCATTACTTTCAGCTATTATTATTCTGATTTTAGTTAGGCAGATGAACCGCCCTTTACGTCGTTTGCAAAATGCTGCCAATGAATATAGTAAAGCTGGAACAGCACCTTACTTAGATACCAATCACGGTCCCTTAGAAATTCGTCAGGTGAACCAAGCCTTTAACCGCATGGTTTATACGCTTGACCAAACTGAGCGTGAACGACGTATTATGCTGGCCGGCATTTCACATGATCTAAGAACTCCTCTTACACGTATTCGCTTAACGGCGGAAATGTTACCTGATGAGTTTTTACGTGAAGGTCTGGTCTATGACGTAGATGATATGGACGCAATTCTTAATCAGTTCATATCTTATATGCGTGATGGCTCAGATGAAGAGTTGAAAGACACCAATATCAATATGCTTTTGCAAGAACTTGTTGTTCAGTTCAAACCTTTAGACATTCAATTCGAAATGCAGGATGTCCCGATTATTCCTGCACGCAGCCTTTCTCTAAAACGACTGATTGCCAATCTAATTAACAATGCAAAGCGCTATGGCGCTGAACCAATAGAACTCAGTGCAAAACTTGAAAATGAACATATTTTAATTACGGTTGCCGATCATGGTGAAGGTATTCCAGCAGATCAGGTTGAAGAGTTAATGCAACCGTTTGTCCGCGGAGATTCAGCAAGAACAATCCAAGGTAGTGGACTTGGACTGGCCATTGTCAAACGTATTGTCGATATTCACCACGGTGAAATTCATATTCATAACCGTGAACAAGGTGGTTTAGAAGTGATTATTACTTTACCCATCCCGAAACCAAGCACTGAAGAAAACAGCTCGATCAACCCATTAGAAAAAATAAAACAAACTTTGAGTGAGCGCTTTTAATTTCACCAGTTAGTTATTGGAAGCCTCATTTTAAAGACAAATAAAATAATTAAAAATCAATAAAATAAAAACTATAAATATATTTTATACCACCATTTATTTACAAAATTAGACCTTAGCCTAACACCTATGCACTTTTCAATTTTTCATAGCTAAAATCCCCTATGTTTTGACAATTCTGAGGATGTCCAATGTCTTTAAGTCGTATTCGCCTAGCTTCTCTTCATGACAAGGTCATCAGTGCTGAACAAGCTGCACAATTCATCGAAGATGGAATGACCGTAGGTATGAGTGGTTTTACTCGTGCTGGTGAAGCTAAAGCTGTTCCACAAGCACTTGTAGAACTTGCAAAGAAAAATCCGTTAAAAATCACGTTAATTACGGGTGCCAGCTTAGGTAACGACTTAGACAAACAACTCACGGAAGCAGGTGTTTTATCTCGTCGTATGCCATTCCAAGTGGACAATACCTTACGTCGTGCCATTAACAACGGCGAAGTTATGTTTATTGACCAACATTTGTCTGAAACTGTTGAGCAAATGCGTAACCAACAACTTAAACGTCCTGATGTTGCAGTGATTGAAGCAATTGCAATTACTGAAGATGGCGGCATTATTCCAACGACTTCTGTAGGTAACTCTGCGAGCTTCGCTATTTTTGCCGAGAAAGTTATTGTTGAAATCAACACATCTTTAAGCGAAAGCTTTGAAGGTTTGCACGACATCTACATTCCAACTTATCGTCCAACACGTACTCCAATTCCATTAACAAAAGTGGATGAGCGTATTGGTACATCAGCAATCCAAATCGATCCTGCAAAGATTGTTGGTATTGTATTTAACGATACGCATGACTCACCATCAACGGTAACTCCGCCAGATGATGAAACTCAAGGCATTGCAAACCACCTGATCGCGTTCTTTAATAAAGAAGTTGCAGAAGGTCGCTTACCGAAAAGCCTTGGCCCATTACAAGCAGGTATCGGCTCTATTGCCAATGCCGTATTAACTGGCTTAAAAGATTCTGACTTTGAAGACCTCATCATGTACTCAGAAGTATTACAAGACTGTACTTTTGAACTCATTGATGCAGGTAAAATGAAATTTGCTTCTGGTAGCTCAATTACGCTTTCTGCAAAATGCGGCGAGAAAGTTTTTGGCAATATTGAAGCTTACAAAGACAAATTAGTACTTCGTCCACAAGAAATTTCTAACCACCCTGAACTGGTTCGCCGTTTAGGTATTATCGGCATTAACACTGCCCTTGAGTTTGATATTTACGGTAACGTGAACTCGACTCACGTGTGTGGTACGAAAATGATGAACGGTATTGGTGGTTCAGGTGACTTCGCTCGTAACGCTCACTTGGCGATCTTTGTGACTAAATCAATTGCTAAAGGCGGCGATATCTCTTCTATCGTGCCAATGGTGAGTCACGTTGACCACAGTGAACATGATGTTGATATTTTAGTGACAGAGCAAGGTTTAGCTGATTTACGTGGTTTAGCACCTCGTGAACGTGCTCGCGTTGTTATCGACAACTGTGTGCACCCACTTTACCGGGATGCATTAAATGACTACTTTGATCGTGCATGTGCTAAAGGTGGACATACGCCTCATTTACTTCGTGAGGCATTGTCTTGGCATGCAAACTTTGAAGAGACAGGCCAAATGCTTCAAGCAACACCAATTGCAAAATCAGCTTAAATAACTGATTGAATTCAAGCACTCCTACGGGGGTGCTTTTTTATTTGTTTAAATTATTAATAAACACTGCTCAAGCTCGAATTTTTATTTTATCTTTTCAGCACATCAAAACAAAAAGTAGAAATCCATATGTTTATTATTCGTCAATTTACAAATGCGGATCTGGAAGATGTCGTTATTTTATGGGAAAGCTGCGGCCTGACTCGTCCTTGGAATAATCCTGAAACCGATATTTTCAGAAAAGTCTCACAACAAGATGATTTATTTCTGGTTGCTATTAAAGATGAGCAACTTATTGGCACACTTATGGGCGGCTACGACGGCCATAGAGGCTGGATTAATTATTTGGCTGTTCACCCCCACCAACAACGCTTAGGAATAGCTACAGCGCTCGTTCAGCAGCTTGAAAAGCGACTAATTGCTCGGGGTTGCCCAAAACTTCAATTATTGGTGCGTAAAGATAATCTGAATGTACTGAATTTTTATGAACAACTTGGCTATGACGAAGTAGAAGCAGTGTGCTTAGGAAAACGTTTAATTAGCGATAGTTCACATGATTAGAACCTTATTTATTATTACTTTGGGATGACAAGAAAAATAATCAGAGCTTGGGGATAAATGACTGTGCTTGTGGATAAATCTCATTTTACCCACAAGTCAGGAAATGAATTGTTTAAATAAAATCATAAGCGCGAAAAAAAACCTCATACGCTATGTATGAGGTTTTTTTGGAATATGGTGGCGAGACCCAGGATCGAACTGGGGACACACGGATTTTCAATCCGTTGCTCTACCTACTGAGCTATCACGCCG